>AYNO01000039.1 GCA_000500915.1 Rhodobacter sp. CACIA14H1 | reverse complement strand
GCGGCACCGGCCCGCAGGGGATGCAGGCACAGGACCCGATGCGCCCCGAAGGCAAGGTGATCCGCCTGAACCGCGACGGCAGCCCCGCCGCCACGCTGCCGGGCCACGCCCCCGGCGTCTTCTCCATCGGACACCGCAACGCGCAGGGCATGGCGACGGATGCGCAAGGCAATCTCTGGCTGGTGGAACATGGCGCACAGGGCGGGGACGAGCTGAACCTGATCGAGGGCGGGCGCAACTACGGCTGGCCCGTCATCTCTTACGGGCAGGACTATGGCGGCGGGCGCATCGGCGAAGGCACGGCGCGGGACGGGATGGAACAGCCCGTGCATTACTGGGACCCGTCCATCGCGCCCTCGGGGCTGATGGTCTATCAGGGCGACCTGTTCCCGCAGTGGAAGGGCGATTTCTTCACCGGATCGCTGAATTCCGACTTCATCAGCCGCCTCGACCCCGACGCCGCCTATGCCGAGGAACGCATCGCCGCCCCCGAAACCGGCCGCGTCCGCGACATCGTGCAGGCGCCGGACGGGTCGATCTGGTTCCTGTCGGTCACGGACGGGACCGCCTATCGCCTGACCCCCGCCGATGACGGCGAGGGGTGATCCTCAGGCCAGCAGCGCCCGCGCCGCCCGCAGGCCCGACAGCCACGCGCCATGGACGGTGGCCGGAGGGTCCGCCGCCGCCGCCTCGCCCGCGAAGTGCAGGCGTCCGTCCCAGTCCGCCCCCGCCAGCGCGGCACGGGTGCCCGCATCCGCCCCGACAGGCACAAAGGAATAGGACCCGCCCGCCAGCGGATCGCCCCGCCAGCGCGTGACTTTCCCCGCCACCGGCGCCGGAAAGCCGCTGCCGAACATCGCCCGCAGCGTATCGCTGGCCGAGGCGACGGTATCGGCATCCGTCCACCGCTCCACCTCCTCTGCCCGCGAGGCCGCGTTGAAGCCCAGCAGAAGCGGCAGCCCCGTCCGCGCACCGGGGTTCACCCATTCCGGCCACAGGTCATCGGGCGCGTTCAGGTTGGTCAGCCAGTCCACTGCCGGCACCGGCGGCGGGGCGTCGAACTGCAGCCAGAGCTTGTTCAGAAGCCCCATCCCCAGCGCAGCGACAGCCGCCCGCCGTTCTGCCGAAAGCGGCGGGTCGAAGACCACCGCCCCCGATTGCAACACGCCCAGCGGCAGCGTGCAGACCACCGCATCCGCCGTCACCGCCCCGCCATCCGCAAAGACCAGCCGCACGCCCCGCGCCCGCGCCTCCACCCGCACCACGCGGGCCGACAGGCGGATGTCCAGCCCCCGCGCCACATGCGCGGCCAGCCCGTCATAGCCCGGCAGGATCAGCGCATCGCCGCCGCCGAATTCCTCGCCCGCGTCGAAGTTCCGCGCCGACAGCTCGCCCCAATCCGCCGCATATTCCAGTTCCACATTGCGGTAGATCGCGGCCCGCATCCGCCCCTGACGGTCGGGCGACAGAATGCGCCAGTCGGCCAGACCCTGCACCGCCTCGCGCAGCGACAGGTCGTCCTCCGCCTCCTGCGCCGCGTCCTGCGCCGTTTCCATCAGGTCGAAGGGATCGGGCAATCCCGCCACCTCGCGCCCGTCGCGGAACGCGGCCCCGCTGTCATAGCTGGTGCGGTAGAGCGGCAGCCCCGCCTCCTGCGCCAGTGCGGCCAGCGGGTTGCGCCTGACGCCATGGATCCAGCTTGCGCCCATGTCCACCGGCAGGCCCGGCCAGCCCCGATCCGTCCAGACGCGCCCGCCGATCCTGTCCCGCGCCTCGTAAACGGTGACGCCCACGCCGGCCTGCCGCAGCCTTGCCGCGGCTGCCAGCCCCGCCATGCCGGCGCCGATCACCGCCACCGTCCGGCCACCGGCACGGGCCTTGCCCGCCGCCATCAGGGACAAAAGCGCAAGGACACCGCGCCGGCCGATCACCATGCACCAACCCCGTCAGATGGACAGACGCACCCCCGTCCCGCCGCCCTGCGTCCCGCGTTCGCGGTAGGGGGTGGTGTTGTAATGCGCCCGGTAGCACTTGGAAAAATGCGACGGGCTGGCAAAGCCGCAGGCCAAGGCCACGTTGATCACGCTCATATCCGTCTGCATCAGCAGGTTCCGCGCCTTCTGCAGCCGCAGCTCCATGTAATAGCGCTTGGGCGAGCGGTTCAGATAGCGGCGGAACAGCCGTTCCAGCTGGCGGGTGGACATGCCCACCTCCTCGGCCAGATCGGCGGGGGACATCGGGTCCTCGATATTGCCTTCCATCATCTGGATGACCTGGCTCAGCTTCGGATGCCGCACGCCGATGCGCGTGGGGATCGACAGGCGCTGCGTGTCCTGATCGGTGCGGATGGTGGAATAGATCAGCTGGTCCGCCACCGTGTTCGCCAGATCCTCGCCATGGTCCGACGCGATCACCTTCAGCATCAGGTCGATGGACGACGTCCCCCCCGCGTGGACCAGCGGTTCCCGTCCATCACGAAGACCGATTTCGTCAGCTTCACATCCTCGAATTCCTCGAGGAAGCCGTCCTGATTCTCCCAGTGGATCGTGGCCTTCTTGCCGTCCAGAAGCCCCGCCTTGGCCACCGCATAGGCGCCCGTGCACAGGCCGCCCATCGTGACCCCGCGCCGCGCCTCGCGCCTCAGCCAGTTCAGCACGTTCTTCGTCGTGGCCTTCTGCACGTCGATCCCGCCGCAGACCAGCAGCGTGTCGTCGCGGTCGATCTCCTCCAGCCCCATGTCCAGCTTGAAGGAGGCGCCGTTGGAACAGGTCGCCGTCTCGCCCCCGTCACCGGCAAGCTTCCAGGTGTAAAGCGTCTCGCCCGAAATGCGGTTGGCGATACGCAGGGGTTCGATGGCACTCGCAAAGGACAACATGGTGAAACGGTCCAAAAGCAGGAAGACAAAGCGCCGGGGGGCGGCGCTCTGGGCGACCTGCTGGGCCTTGCGGGGTGCGGTGGGCATGTCTGCGACCTGTAGGTGTCGGTATTGGGCCTAGCCAAGCAGGAAACTATTTTGACTGCAAGGACAATCCGGACGGCGATACGGCCAGTTTCTCCCTTTGCATATGCCGCCCGTGTTGCTTATACCGCGCCCGTTACCGCAAACTTCCGGAGAAGACCGATGACCAAGGGCTGGACCAAGCAGGATTGGCGCGCAAAGCCGCGGATCCAGATGCCCGATTACCCGGATCAGGCCGCGCTGAATGCCGCCGAGGCGCAGCTTGCCAAATATCCGCCATTGGTCTTCGCCGGCGAGGCGCGCAAGCTGAAGAAGCAGCTCGCGCTGGCGGCCGAGGGCAAGGCGTTTCTCCTGCAGGGCGGCGACTGCGCCGAAAGCTTTGCCGAATTCAGTGCCGACAACATCCGCGACACCTTCCGCGTCATGCTGCAGATGGCGGTCGTGCTGACCTATGGCGCCAAGGTGCCGGTCATCAAGGTGGGCCGCATGGCGGGGCAATTCGCCAAGCCGCGCTCCGCCCCCACGGAAATCATCAACGGCGTCGAACTGCCCTCCTACAAGGGCGACATCATCAACGGCTTCGACGCCACGCCGGATGCCCGCATCCCCGACCCGAACCGGATGCTGCAGGCCTATACGCAGGCGGCGGCGTCGCTGAACCTGCTGCGGGCCTTCTCGACCGGCGGTTTCGCGGATATCCACCGCGTGCACAGCTGGACGCTGGGCTTTGCCGAACATGACAAGGCCGAACGCTACCGCGAACTGTCCAACCGCATTTCCGACGCGCTGGACTTCATGAACGCGGCGGGGGTCAATTCCGACACCGCGCATGAACTGTCGCGGGTGGACTTCTACACCAGCCACGAAGCCCTGCTCCTGGAATACGAAGAGGCGCTGTGCCGCATCGATTCCATCACCGGCCTGCCGGTGGCGGGGTCGGGCCACATGCTGTGGATCGGCGACCGCACCCGTCAGCCGGACGGGGCGCATGTCGAATTCTGCCGTGGCGTGCAGAATCCCATCGGCCTGAAATGCGGTCCCTCCACCACGGCGGAAGACCTGAAGGTGCTGATGGCCAAGCTGAACCCGTCGAACGAGGCGGGCCGTCTGACCCTGATCGCCCGTTTCGGCGCGGGCAAGGTGGGCGAACACCTGCCGCGCCTGATCAAGACGGTGCAGGCCGAAGGCGCGAATGTCGTCTGGTCCTGCGACCCGATGCACGGCAACACGATCAAATCCTCGACCGGCTACAAGACGCGCCCCTTCGACTCTGTACTGCGCGAGGTGCGGGAGTTCTTCTCCATCCACAAAGCCGAAGGCACCATCCCCGGCGGCGTGCATTTCGAGATGACGGGCAAGGACGTGACCGAATGCACCGGCGGCCTGCGGGCGGTGACGGACGAGGATCTGTCCGACCGCTACCACACCGCCTGCGACCCGCGCCTGAACGCGTCGCAGTCGCTGGAACTGGCCTTCCTCGTCGCGGAAGAGCTGACCGCGCTGCGGGCAGGGGAAAAGCGCATCGCGCTGTGACGGTGCGCGAACCCCCGCCGCAGGCGGCGGGGAACCGCACACCCTACGGATGGACGCCCGCAGCGACAGCAGCGGGCGTTTTTCTTTTGCTGTGCGACGGTAGGGTGGCGGCCGTCACGCCGGGGTGGTCGCACGGACCCCGTGCGGCCGCCCCGGGGGGGCGGGACGGCCGCCGCCCGTGGCTTCGGGCCACGGGCGATGACGCAGCGTAGCGCCCCTTTGCCTTTCATTCCCCGCTCTGCTACCCCCCGCATAACCATCGCAGGAGGCCCCGATGACCGTTTCCATGACAGGCTTCGCCGCCCGCAAGGGGCAGGGCGCGGGCCATAGCTGGGCCTGGGACCTCCGCTCGGTCAACGGCAAGGGCCTCGACCTGCGCCTGCGCGTCCCCGACTGGATCGACGGTCTGGAAGCCGCGCTCCGCGCCGAACTGGGCAAGCTCGGGCGCGGCAATGTCTCGCTCTCGCTCCGCGTCGCACGGGACGGCATGGCAGAGGGCGCGGAAACCCTGCGCGTCAACGCCCCCGCCCTGAATGCAATCCTCCGCGCCCTGTCGCAGGTGGAAACCGCCGCGATGGAGGCGGGCGTCACGCTGGCGCAGGCCACCGCCGCCGATGTCCTGACGATCCGCGGCGTCCTCGACACCTCTGCCGCGGACGAGGATACCACCCCCCTCCGCACCGCAATCGTTGCCGACCTTCCTGCGCTTCTGGCCGATTTCAACGCGATGCGCGCCGCCGAAGGCGCGGCGCTGCAAACCGTCATCGCCGCCCAGATCGACCGCATCGCCACCCTCACCGCCGAAGCCGCGCAGGAAGCCGAAGCCCGCCGCGACGCCACCGCCACCGCACTGCGCGACGCGCTGGCCAAAGTCATGGCCAACACCGACGGCATCGACGAAACCCGCCTCGCGCAGGAACTGGCCCTGATCGCCGTCAAGCAGGACGTGACCGAGGAACTGGACCGCCTGACCGCCCATATCGCCGCCGCACGCGCCCTGCTGGCCGAAACCGGACCCGTGGGCCGGAAATTCGACTTCCTCATGCAGGAATTCATGCGCGAGGCGAACACGCTCTGTTCCAAGGCGCAGGCAAAGGCGCTTACCCGTATCGGGCTTGACCTCAAGACGGTGATAGACCAGATGCGCGAGCAGGTTCAGAACGTGGAATGACCATGGCGCGCAAGGGGCTTCTGCTCATCCTCTCCTCCCCCTCGGGCGCGGGGAAATCCACGCTCACGCGGATGCTGATGGCATGGGACGCGACGATGCGCTTCTCCGTGTCAGCCACCACCCGCCCGCCGCGCCCGGGCGAACAGGACGGGCGCGAATACTACTTCCGCTCCCGCACGCAGTTCGAGGACATGGTCGCCACCGGCCAGATGCTGGAACATGCCGAGGTGTTCGGAAACCTCTACGGCACCCCGCGCGGCCCCGTGGAAGACAACATGCGCGACGGCTGCGACACGGTCTTCGACATCGACTGGCAGGGCGGCCAGCAGATCCGCAATTCGGCCCTTGGCCGCGATGTGGTGTCGATCTTCGTCCTGCCCCCCTCCATCGCCGAACTCGACCGCCGGCTGCGGAGCCGCGGGCAGGACAGCGACGAGGTGATCGCCGGCCGCATGGCCAAGAGCCGCGACGAGATCAGCCACTGGGCCGAATACGACTACGTTCTGGTGAACGAGAACCTCGACACCACCTTCGACCGGCTGAAGACCATCCTGACGGCCGAACGGCTGCGCCGCGACCGCCAGCCCGGACTGGCCGATTTCGTGCGCGGCCTGAACAGGGAGTTCGAGACGCGATGATCTATTCCCTCGACGGCATCCCCCCGCAGATCGACCCGACCGCATGGGTCGCCCCCGACGCCAACATCATCGGCCGCGTGGTGCTCGAAGCGGGCGCATCGGTCTGGTTCGGCGCCACCCTGCGCGGCGACAACGAAGAGATCCGCGTGGGGCAGGGGTCCAACGTGCAGGAATCCTGCATCCTGCACACCGACATGGGCTATCCGCTGGTGATCGGCGCCGATTGCACCATCGGCCACCGCGCCATGCTGCATGGCTGCACCATCGGCGACGGCACGCTGATCGGGATGGGGGCCACCATCCTGAACGGGGCGAAGATCGGCAAGGGCTGCCTGATCGGCGCCTGTGCCCTGATCACCGAAGGGAAGGAGATTCCCGATGGATCGCTGGTCATGGGCAGCCCCGGCAAGGTCATCCGCAATCTGGATGACGTGGCGCGGGCGCGGCTCCTGAAATCCGCCGCAGGCTACCGCGCCAATGCGCTGCGCTTCCGGGCGGGGCTGCGGGCCAGCGAAATCTGACGCAGAAACCGCTCCCCCGCGGGGTGCCCGGAATTTGCGCCAGATTCCGGCGCGTGTCCTGCGTCAGGAAACGCTTTCGCCAGAAAGCACGGCAAACGGTTGGAATATTCGTTCCACGCTGCTAGCTTCCCTTCCAAACGCAAGGGACGCCATGACCGACACCCCCCCGCCAGTATCGACGAGTTCCGCACCCGCCTTGCCGGCGTGACCGAAACCCTGCCCAAACGCCTGCGCCAATGCGCCGACTACATCGCCGCCAATACCGACCGCATCGCCGTGTCCACCGTGGCGGAACTGGCCGCCGGCGCCGATGTGCCGCCCTCGGCCCTGATGCGCTTCTGTCAGATCCTCGGCTTTTCCGGCTTTTCCGAAATGCAGCGCCTCTTCCGCGAGGCCTACTCCCCCGGCTGGCCGGACTACACCACCCGCCTGACCAACCTGAAGGAGAATGGCGCGGGCAGCCCCGCCGCCCTGCTGGCCGAATTCGTCGAGGCCGGCCGCCTGTCGCTGGAACAGCTAGCCAAATCCGCCGACGAGGCCGCGCTGACGCAGGCCGTGCAGCATCTTGCGCGGGCCGACACGCTGCATGTGATCGGCCTGCGCCGCGCCTATCCGGTGGCCTCCTACCTGACCTATGTCTTCGAAAAGATGCAGGTCCCCGCCATGCTGCATGACGGCGTGGGCAAGCTGGACCACCGCCACGCGCTGCGCCCCGGCGATGCCTGCATCGCCATCACCTTCGCCCCCTATTCCGACGAGACGCTGGCGCTGGCACAGGACGCGCAATCCCGTGGCCTGCCCGTGATCGGCATCACCGACCGCGTGACCAGCCCGCTCGCCCGCCTGTCCACCACCGTCCTGACGGTGCCCGAGGTGGATTTCGGCGCCTTCCGGTCGCTTTCCGCCACGCTCGCCCTCTCCATCGCGCTGGCTGTCGCCATCGGGTCGGCGCGCGGCTGACGGGGGGCACGGGCGGGCCACGGGCGGGGCCGGGCGCAAAGAAAGCACTTCCCCTTCCGGACGGAATGGAATAAAAATTCCAAAACAACCCATGTTCCGAATCCCTGCGCCATCCGCAGGCCATCCGAATGGAGAGACAGGTGCCCCAGCCTGACAAGACACTCGACGTCATCACCATCGGCCGCTCCTCCGTCGATCTTTACGGCGCACAGGTGGGCGGGCGGCTGGAGGATATGGGGTCCTTCCAGAAATACATCGGCGGCAGCCCCACCAACATGGCGGCAGGCACCGCGCGTCTGGGCCTGCGCTCGGCCCTCATCACCCGCGTCGGCGACGAACACATGGGCCGTTTCATCCGCGAGGAACTGGCAAAGGAAGGCGTCGATGTGCGCGGCGTCAGGACCGACCCGGAACGGCTGACCGCGCTGGTCCTCTTGGGCATCCGCGACGAAAAGCAGTTCCCTCTGATCTTCTACCGCGAAAACTGCGCCGACATGGCGCTCTGCGAAGACGACATCGACGAAGGCTTCATCGCCCAGTCCCGCGCCGTGGTCGCCACCGGCACCCATCTGTCGCACCCCCGCACCGAAGCCGCCGTCCTCAAGGCGCTGCGCCTTGCCCGGACCCACGGCCTGCAGACGGCGCTGGACATCGACTACCGCCCCAACCTCTGGGGCCTGTCGGGCCATGGCGACGGCGAAAACCGCTTCATCGAATCCGCCGCCGTTACCGCCAAGCTGCAATCGACGCTGCATTTCTTCGACCTGATCGTGGGGACCGAAGAGGAATTCCACATCGCCGGCGGCACCACCGACACCATCGCCGCCCTGCGCGCCGTCCGCGCCGTGTCCAAAGCCACGCTGGTCTGCAAGCGCGGGCCCATGGGCGCGGTCGCCTTCACCGGCGCGATCCCCGACAGCCTTGACGACGGCGAATCCGGCCCCGGCTTCCCGATTGAGGTGTTCAACGTGCTGGGCGCGGGCGATGGCTTCATGTCCGGCCTGCTGAAGGGCTGGCTGGACGGCGAGGCATGGCCCGTGGCGCTCAAATACGCCAATGCCTGCGGGGCCTTCGCGGTATCCCGCCACGGCTGCACCCCCGCCTATCCGTCATGGGAGGAGCTGCAATTCTTCCTCAACCGCGGCGTGGTCGAAAAGGCACTCCGCAAGGACGCCGCGCTGGAACAGGTCCATTGGGCGACCAACCGCCACAAGGACTGGTCCACGATGCGCGTCTTCGCCTTCGACCACCGGATGCAACTGGAACAGATGGAGGGCGCCACCCCCGCCAAGATCGGCGCCTTCAAGGAGCTCTGCCTGAAAGCCGCCCTGACCGTCGCGGATGGCCAGCCCGGCCACGGCATCCTGTGCGACTCGCGCCTCGGCCGTCACGCGCTTTACGCCGCCGCAGGCACCGGTCTCTGGATCGGCCGCCCCGTGGAGTGGCCCGGTTCCCGCCCCCTGACGCTGGAACCCGAACTCGGCCCCGATTTCGGGGGGCTTCAGGAATGGCCGCTGGAACATGTGGTCAAGGTGCTGTGCTTCTATCACCCCGACGACGACGCCGAAACGAAGGCAAAGCAGGAGGAGACGGTCCTGCGCCTGTTCCATGCCTGCCGGCGCAACCGTCTGGAAATGCTGCTCGAAATCATCCCCTCCAAGGTCGGCCCGGTGGACGACATGACTTCCGCAAAAGTCATCCAGCGTTTCTATGACCTCGGCATCTTCCCCGACTGGTGGAAGCTGGAACCCTTCGCCACCGACGCCGCATGGACCAACGCCTGCGCCGCCATCACCCGCAACGACCCGCATGTGCGCGGGATCGTGGTGCTGGGTCTGGACGCGCCGGAGGACAGGCTGGCCGCCTCCCTGTCGCTCGCGGCACGGCATGATCTGGTCAAGGGCTTCGCCGTGGGCCGCACCATATTCGCCGATGCCGCCCGGGGCTGGCTGTCGGGCACACTGGACGATGACGCCGCCGTCGCCATGATGGTGGAAAGATACCGCCGCCTCTGCACCATCTGGGACGAGGCCCGCGCCAAGAAGGAAGCCGCAGCATGAAAACGATCCGCCTCACCGCCGCGCAGGCCATGGTGCGCTGGCTTGCCAACCAGCAGGCCGAAGACGGCACCCGCTTTGTCGAAGGCATCTGGGCCATCTTCGGCCACGGCAACGTGGCGGGGCTGGGCGAGGCGCTGCACGGCATGCGCGACACCTTCCCCACATGGCGCGGCCATAACGAACAGACCATGGCCCATACCGCCATCGCCTATGCCAAGGCGTCCAAGCGGAAAAAGGCCATGGCCGTGACCACCTCCATCGGCCCCGGTGCCACCAATGTGGTGACGGCTGCGGCGCTGGCCTATGTGAACCGCCTGCCGCTCCTCATCATCCCCGGCGATGTCTTTGCCAACCGCGCCCCCGATCCGGTGCTGCAACAGGTGGAAGACTTCGCCGACGGCACCGTCAGCGCGAATGACTGCTTCCGCCCCGTCAGCCGCTATTTCGACCGCATCATGCGCCCCGAACAGATCATGACCGCGCTGCCGCGTGCCCTGCGCGTCATGACCGACCCCGCCGAATGCGGCCCCGCCACGCTGGCCTTCTGTCAGGACGTGCAGGCCGAGGCCTATGATTACCCCGAATCCTTCTTCGCGCCGAAAGTCTGGCGCATCCGTCGCCCCGAACCCGACGCGGTGGAGCTGGAACAGGCCATCGCCGCCCTCCGCGCCGCCAAGGCCCCTGTCATCGTCGCAGGCGGCGGCGTGATCTATTCCGAAGCCGAACAGGCGCTGGCCGACTTCGCCACCGCCCACGGAATCCCGGTCGTCGAAACGCAGGCGGGTAAATCCGCCCTGCCGCATAACCACGCCATGAACTTCGGCCCCGTAGGCGTCACCGGCGCCTCGTCGGCCAACATCGTCTGCGAAGCGGCGGACCTTGTCATCGGGATCGGCACGCGGTTCCAGGATTTCACCACCGGCTCCTGGTCGCTGTTCAAGAACCCCGCCCGCCGCATCCTTGCGATCAACGTCCAGCCCTATGACGCGGGCAAGCACGGGGCGATCAGCCTCGTCGCCGACGCCCGCGCCGCCTTGGCCGCCCTGACCCCCGCGCTGGAGGGCGTCACCTACACCGCCCCCGACGCGGGCCTTAAATCCGACTGGGCCGCCGCCAAGGCCGCCGTCAAGGCCGCCCCCGCCGCAGGCAACGAACTGCCCACCGACATGCAGGTCATCGGCGCGGTGCAACGGGCATCGACCCCGAAAACCATTGTCATGGGCGCGGCAGGCACCATGCCCGGCGAACTCCACAAGATATGGGACGCCGCGCAGGGCGGGTATCACATGGAATACGGTCTTTTCCTGCAGTGGGCTACGAAATCGGCGGGGGCTCGTGGGGATAAAGATGGCCCGCCCCGACGCCGATGTCGTCTGCATGGTGGGGGACGGGTCCTATATGATGGCCAACAGCGAACTGGCCACCGCCGTGATGATGGGCGTCCCCTTCACCGTCGTCATCACCGACAACCGCGGCTACGGCTGCATCAACCGCCTGCAGAAACACACCGGCGGCGCGCCCTTCAACAACCTGCTCGACGACGCCTATCACGTGAACCCGTCGGCCATCGACTTCACCGCCCATGCCGCCAGCATGGGGGCGCGGGCGGTCAAGGCAGGCTCCGTCGCGGAACTGGAATCGAAGATCACCGGACTGCGCGGGGGCACCATCCCCGCCGTCATCGTCATCGATACCGACCCCATGCCCTCCACCGCCGCAGGCGGGACGTGGTGGGAAGTGGGCGTCCCCGAAGTCTCCGTCCGCCCCGCCGTCAACGAGGCGCGGCAGACATACGAAGCCAACAAGGAAAAACAGCGGCTTGCCGACTGAAACCGAGAAAAAGCATGATCCTCTTCGGAACCAACCCCATCGCCTGGGCCAATGACGACGACCGCACCATCGGTGCCGACATCCCCACCACCCGCATCCTTGACGAGGCCGGTCGCCAGATCGGCTTCGACGGGATCGAGAACGGCCACCGCTGGCCCGACGAGCCCGAGGCTTTGCGGGCGCTGCTGGCCTCCTACGGGCTGAAATTCATCTCCGGCTGGTATTCCACCGAACTCCTCACCCGCTCGGTCGAGGACGAGATCGCCGCCTGCCAGCACCACCTCGCCAAGCTGAAGCACAACGGCTGCAAGGTGATGATCGTCTGCGAAACCTCCAACGCCATCCATGGCGATGCGGGGCGTGCAGTGAACGACCGCCCGACGCTCTCGGCCGGCGAGATGCAGGACTTCGGCGCGAAACTGGAAGCCTTCGCCGCCTATCTGGCAGGGCAGGGCGTCACGCTGGTCTATCACCACCACATGGGCACCATCGTCGAATCCCCTGCCGATATCGACGCCTTCATGGCCGCGACCGGCCCGCATACCCACCTTCTGTTCGACGCTGGCCACTGTGCCTTCGGCGGCGGCGATCCGGTCGCGGTGCTGACGAAACACATCGCCCGCGTGCGCCACTTCCACGCCAAGAACATCCGCCCCGCCGTGGTGGAAAAGGTCCGCAACGAGGGCTGGTCCTTCCTGAAGGGCGTCGTCGAAGGCGCCTTCACCGTGCCGGGCGATCAGGAGGGCGGCATCGATTTCGGGCCGCTGCTGAAGATACTGGCGGGGGCGAAATATGACGGCTGGATCGTGATCGAGGCGGAACAGGACCCCAACGTCCGCAACCCGCTGCTCTACCAGACGCTCGGACTTGCGACGCTGAAGCGGCTTTCGCGGGAAGCCGGTCTCGTCTGACAAATCGGCGGAGCCGGGGGTTTCACACCCCCGGACCCCCGTGGGATATTTGGGAACGGATGAAGGGCATGGCCGATCTTCTGAGGAAACCTGTCGGAACCAACGGCAAGGTGCATGACATCACCCCCGAAGGCGCGGGCTGGGGCTATGTCGGTTTCGGCCTCTACCGGCTGGAGCCGGGCCAGTCCGCCGCCGAGGCGACGGGCGACCGCGAGGCGATCCTCGTGCTGGTGGAGGGCAAGGCCCGCCTCACCGCCGCCGGTCAGGATTTCGGCGAGATGGGCGACCGCATGTCCCCCTTCGAACGCACGCCGCCCCATTGCCTCTATGTCCCGAACGGGGCGGAGTGGCAGGCCGTGGCCACCACCTCCTGCACGCTGGCCGTCTGCACCGCGCCGGGCAAGGGGAACCACCCCGTGCGGCGGCTGGGTCCCGAAGGGATCGAACTGACGCCCCGCGGGACGGGGGCGAACACGCGCTACATCAACAACATCGCGATGGAAGCGCGGGAGGTGGCCGACAGCCTGCTGGTGACCGAGGTATTCACCCCGCAGGGCAACTGGTCCAGCTATCCCAGCCACCGCCATGACGAGGACGATTTCCCCCGCATGACCTATCTGGAGGAGACCTATTACATGCGCACGAATCCCGAACAGGGCTTCGTGATCCAGCGGGTCTATACCGAAGACGGCAGCCTTGACGAAACCATGGCGGCAAAGAACCACGACGTGACGCTGGTGCCGCGCGGCCACCATCCCTGCGGGGCGCCCTATGGCTATGATGCCTATTACCTGAACGTCATGGCAGGCCCGCGCCGCAACTGGCGCTTCCAGAACGATCCCGACCATGACTGGATCTACCGCCGCAACAACCCCGGTGCCTGACCCGTGTGCCTGACCCGTAGGGTGCGCCATGGCGCACCCTACCCGGCGCGCCCGATCACCTCTCGCGCGTCACCACGCGCACCTCGAGCCCGCCGCTCTGGTTGCGGATCTCGCGTTCCACCATGCGCGGATTGGGCAGCGGCGGCGCCAGCACCAAGAGCGGCCCGGCGAATCCCACCTGCACCAGCCGTGCCGCCACCGCCAGCGCGTCGAACCTTTCCGCCACCAGCGGACAGATCACCTGCCGCGCCTCCAGCGTGGCCAGCAGCACCGCATCCACCGCCTCGGGTCCGGCCAGGGCCACGCCCTCCACCCCTTCGGGCAGGGCACAGCCCAGCGCCACGGTCATCCCGCCATCCCCCGCCAGCGCCACCGGCACGGCGCGACGCCGCGGCGCGGTGTCACGTCGCGGCCTCCGGGCGATCCCGGCCCGTTCCCCCTCGATTCCAGGCATAGCGCTGCCTCCGGCATTGTCACGGACGGTCATGCCTGTGCTATGAGGGCGGAACAGGGCAGGAGCATGGCATGGACGGGGAATTGATGCGGAGAATCGTGGCAGCCGTTCCGCTGCCCCTCATCGCCATCGGGCCGGACGAGCGCATCCTTGCCGCCAATGCCGCCGCGCAGGCGCTGTTCGGACAGGGGCTGGAGGGGCGGCACCACCTGCTGACCCTGCGCCAGCCCGCGCTGCAGGCTGCCATCGCCGGCGCCCTGGGCGAGGGGGCGACCGCCACCGCCCGCCATGTCATCCCCGGCCCGTCGCAGGACGTGGCCTATCGCGTCACCGTCGCCCCTGCCGGTTCCGGCGCCGCGCTCCTGACCTTCGAGGATGTGACCGAGGCCGAGCAGATGGGCCAGATGCGCCGCGACTTCGTGGCAAATGTCAGCCACGAGCTGCGCACGCCGCTGACCGCGCTGCTGGGCTTCATCGAAACCCTGCGCGGCGCGGCCCGCGACGATGCCGCCGCCCGCGACCGCTTCCTGTCCATCATGGAACGCGAGGCGGGGCGCATGAACCGCCTGATCGGCGACCTGCTGCAACTCTCGCGCGTCGAGTCCGAGGAACGGGTCCGCCCCACCACGCAGGTGGACCTGCATGCGCTGGTGGCTTCGGCCGCCGCCACCCTGCGACCCATGGCCGACGAGGCGGGCGTGCGGATCGACATCACGGGAGAACCCGCGCCGCTGCCGATCCCGGCGGATTCCGACCAGATCACGCAGGTTCTGGTGAACCTGATCGAGAACGCGGTGAAATACGGCGGGGCAGGGGGCAGCGTCACCCTCCACCTTGCCCGCGAACAGCTTCCCCGCGGCCCCGGCATCCGGCTGGACGTGATCGACCGGGGCGAGGGAATCGATCCCGTCCACATCCCCCGCCTGACCGAACGATTCTACCGCGTGGACGGCCACCGCTCGCGCGAGAAGGGCGGGACGGGCCTTGGACTCGCGATTGTAAAACATATCGTCCAGCGCCACCGTGGCCGCATCCGCATCGACAGCACGCCCGGAAAAGGCAGCGTTTTCAGCGTGATCCTGCCCGAAGCCTGACCCTGCGGCAGGGCAGGGGGATGCCCCGCGCCCGTGCCCGTGTCATGATCCTGTTACAAAACCCATGCATCAGGGCGCCGACTGGTCGGCTGCCCGCCCAGCCCCACGGAGACGCCATGCCTGCCCGCCCGATCCCTGCGGTCCTGCCCGCTGCCTTCCTGACTGCGATGCTGGCGGCGCTGCCTGCCGCCGCGCGCGACAACATCCAGATTTCCGGCTCCTCCACCGTCCTGCCCTATGCCACCATCGTGGCCGAACTTTTCGGCGAGAATTTCGACCACCCCACCCCCGTCGTCGAAGGCGGCGGTTCCGGCGCGGGGCGCAAGAAGCTTTGCGAAGGGGTGGGGGAAGGCACCATCGACATCGCCAATTCCTCCAGCCGGATCAAGCAGTCCGACATCGACCTCTGCACCGCCAATGGCGTGACGGGGGTGATGGAGGTGCGCTTCGGCTATGACGGGATCGTCTTCGCCGCGCTGCGCGACCAGCCCGATTTCGCCTTCACCCCGGCCGACTGGTTCCGCGCCCTCTCGGCGCGGGTGGTGCGCGACGGCGCATTGGCGCCCAACACGGCCCGCAGCTGGGACGAGGTGAACCCCGCCTTCCCGCGGCACGAAATCCTGGCCTTCATCCCCGGCACCAAGCACGGCACGCGCGAGGTGTTCGATCACAACGTCCTGCTGGCGGGCTGCAAGGAAACGGGGGCCTATGACCTCTATGCCGATGCCGTGCAGGGCGATGACGACGCGAAGAAGAAGGAAGCCGAAACGCGCTGCCTCGACCTGCGCACCGATGGCGTGGCGGTGGATATCGACGGCGACTATACCGAAACGCTGGCCCGCGTCCGCGCCAATCCGGCGGGGATCGGTGTCTTCGGCCTGTCCTTCTACCAGTCCAACACCGACCGCCTGCGCGTCTATACGATGAACGGCGTGGTCCCGTCGGTGGACAGCATCGCCAGCGGTGAATACCCCGTGTCCCGCCCGCTCTTCTTCTACGTCAAGCTGGCGCATATGGGCGTGATCCCTGGCCTGCGCGACTACGTCACCTTCTTCCTGTCGGACGAGGTGGCGGGGCCGGACGGCCCGCTTGCCGATTACGGCCTCGTCCCCGACCCGAAACTGCACGAGACGCAGGCGCTCGTGGCGGCGGAACGGCCCATGGAACCGCTCAGCCAGTGACACAACCCCCAATCAGGACCGGACAATGAGCCTCGGCCTCCTCCTCCTCCTTCTCCTCGCCCTCACGGCGATCGCCTTCGTGGCGGGGCGCCAGCGTGCGCTTGCCTCGGTCCGCGGCGATGCCCGCGACCTGCATTCGCTGCCGGGCTATTACGGCCAGACCGTCGCGCTCTTCACCGCCGTGCCGGCGCTCCTGTTCACGCTGCTCTGGCTGCTGGTCCAGCCCGTCCTGATCGAACGCAACGTGACGGCGATGATCCTGCCCGAAGACATCGCTGTCGGGTCGTCGCGCGATCTTGTCATGGCCGATGTCCGCCGCATCGCCGAAGGCATGGCCGTCCTGCAGGCCCGCGAATCCCTCGCCGATGGCGAGATCGCGGCACTGGCCACCCAGCCCGACGCGCTTAAGGACCGGCTCTCCTCGGTCGGCGTGGCGCTGGCGGCCGACATCCGCCCCCATATCGCCGAGGCCGCGCTGGAATACCGCGCCGAAACCGCCTTCGGGCGCAGCGTCATGGGCGCCGGCGCCCTGGGACTTGCGGTGGCAGGCTTCCTGCTGTCGCTCTGGCGGCTGACCCCGCAATTCCGCGCACGCAACGTGGTGGAACGCTTCACCGGCGTGCTGCTGATCGCCGCCTCCTCCATCGCCATCCTGACCACCGCAGGCATCATCTTCTCGCTGGTCTTCGAGACATACCACTTCTTCGAACTCTACCCCGCCCGCGACTTCTTCCTGAACCTGACATGGTCGCCCAAATTCGGCGGCGGGTCGGAACTCGGCCTCTGGCCGCTGCTCTGGGGGACGATGTATGTCTCCTTCATCGCGCTGCTGGTCGCCGTACCCATCGGCCTGATGTCCGCCATCTACCTGTCGGAATATGCCAGCCCCGCCATCCGCTCCGTCGCCAAACCGGCGATCGAGATCCTCGCGGGCATCCCCTCCATCGTCTATGGCCTCTTTGCGCTGATGACCGTCGGCCCCTTCCTGCGCGACTGGTTCGCCCAGCCGCTGGGCCTTGGCGACAGCTCCTCCTCCGTCATGACGGCGGGGATCGTCATGGGGATCATGCTGATCCCCTATGTCTCCTCGCTGTCGGACGACATCATCAACGCCGTGCCGCAGGCCATGCGTGACGGCTCCTACGCCCTTGGCGCCACGCAATCCGAAACCATCCGTCAGGTCGTCTTTCCCGCCGCCCTTCCCGGCATCGTCGGTGCCATCCTCATGGCCGGCAGCCGCGCCATCGGGGAAACCATGATCGTCGTCCTCGGCGCCGGCGCCGCCGCGAAACTGGACCTCAACCCGTTCGAGGCGATGACCACCGTGACGGTCAAGATCGTGTCCCAACTCACCGGCGACACCGAATTCGCCTCGCCCGAAACGCTGGTGGCCTTCGCCCTCGGCCTGACGCTCTTCGTCTTCACGCTGGGCCTGAACATCCTCGCACTCTACATCGTCCGCAAATACCGGGAGCAGTACGAATGACCGACACCACCGCTGCCCCCGCCTTCCGCGGTGCCTCGCTCACCGAACCGGATGCCCGCACCCGCCGCCGCAACGCCGCCGAACGCCGCTTCCGCCTCCTCGGCGTCGGGGCCGTCGCCATCGGCCTGGTCGCGCTGGTGATCCTGCTGGGCTCCATCCTGAACAACGGCCTTTCGGCCTTCCGCCAGACCTATATCACCTTCCCCATCACGCTGGACGCCGCCGTGCTGGACAAGCAGGGCAACCGCAACCCCGAAGAGATGAAGAAGGTCACGACCATCGGCTATGGCAAGCTGATGCAGCAGGCGCTTCTGGACGCGCTGGACGAACAGGGCATCGACAAGGGCGACCTGACCGACAAGGAAATCATGGCGCTGCTGTCCAAGGAGGCCCCGGCCGACCTGCGCGATGCCGTTCTGGCCGACCCCTCCGTGGTGGGCCAGACCATCCCCGTCAACGCCTTCGCCACCTCGCGCCTCGACGGCTACCTCAAGGGCCGCGTCACCATGGAAAGCGCGACCCGCGACGCCAATATCAGCCCCGAACAGCTGCAACTTGCCGACCGGATGGAAGCGGCGGGCCTGATCGAGAAACGCCTGAAC
The DNA here is from genome assembly GCA_000500915.1 of Rhodobacter sp. CACIA14H1. GTDB lineage: Bacteria > Pseudomonadota > Alphaproteobacteria > Rhodobacterales > Rhodobacteraceae > Paragemmobacter. The sequence continues at coordinate 7,792 of AYNO01000039.1, read as the reverse complement.
TGGGGCTTCCTCACCCGCCCCGACGCGTCCGAACTGCGGCCCGAGGCGGCAGGTCTGGGCGTCGCCATCCTCGGTTCGGCCTATATGATGATCGTGGTGCTGGTCCTGTCCCTGCCCATCGGCGTCGCGGCATCGATCTACCTCGAGGAACTGGCGCCCAAGAACCGCTGGACCGACCTGATCGAAATCAACATCGCCAACCTCGCTGCCGTCCCCTCCATCGTCTTCGGCATCCTCGCGCTGGCCTTGTTCATCAACACATGGGGCCTGCCGCAATCGGCCCCCCTCGTCGGCGGCCTTGTCCTCACGCTGATGACGCTGCCCACCATCATCATCGCCACCCGCGCCAGCCTGAAGGCCGTCCCGCCGTCCATCCGCGACGCGGCGCTTGGCGTGGGTGCGTCCAAGATGCAGGCCATCTTCCACCATGTCCTGCCGCTGGCCATGCCCGGCATCCTGACGGGCACCATCCTCGGCCTCGCGCGGGCGCTCGGCGAATCCGCGCCGCTCCTCCTCATCGGGATGGTGGCCTTCGTCCGCGATTTCCCCGGCGCACCGCCGCAGGGCCTGCTCGACCCCGCCTCGGCCCTGCCGGTGCAGGTCTATACCTGGACCCAGCGCGCCGATCCCGCCTTTGTGGAACGCGCCTCCGGTGCCATCATCGTGCTTCTGGTCTTCCTGCTGACCATGAACGCGCTTGCCATCATCCTCCGCCGCCGCTTCGAACGGCGCTGGTAAGGGAGCCAAGACATGAACGACATGCGTCTGACGGAGAGAGTCGTGACCGATACAGCCAAGATGACCGCCCGTGGCGTGCAGGTCCATTACGGGACCAACCACGCGCTGAAGGATGTAGATGTGGACATCCTCGACAAGACGGTGACAGCCTTCATCGGTCCCTCGGGCTGCGGCAAGTCCACCTTCCTGCGCTGCCTGAACCGGATGAACGACACCGTGGCCAGTGCGCGCGTGACGGGCAAGATCGAGATGGACGGTCAGGACATCTACGACCCCCGCGTCGATCCCGTGCAGCTCCGCGCCAAGGTCGGCATGGTGTTCCAGAAGCCCAACCCCTTCCCGAAATCCATCTACGACAACGTGGCCTATGGCCCGAAGATCCACGGCCTCGCCCGCGGCAAGGCGGAACTGGACGAAATCGTGGAAACCTCGCTGAAGAAGGCCGCGCTGTGGAACGAGGTGAAGGATCGCCTCTCCGCCCCCGGCACCGGCCTGTCCGGCGGCCAGCAGCAGCGCCTCTGCATCGCCCGCGCGGTGGCCACCTCGCCCGAAGTGCTGCTGATGGACGAACCCTGTTCCGCGCTCGACCCCATCGCCACCGCGCAGGTGGAGGAGTTGATCGACGAACTCCGCAGCCAGTTTTCCGTGGTGATCGTGACCCACTCCATGCAGCAGGCCGCCCGCGTGTCGCAGCGCACGGCCTTCTTCCACCTCGGCTACCTTGTGGAATATGGCGAGACGGGCAAGATCTTCACCAATCCCGACGATCCGCGCACCGAATCCTACATCACCGGCCGCATCGGCTGACGGAGAAGACCATGTCGAACACCCACATCCTCTCCGCCTTCGACCGCGACCTCGAAGGGATCCAGGCCATGGTCATGCGCATGGGCGGCCTTGTCGAAGCCGCCATCCTCGACGCCGCCGAGGCGCTGGAAACCCGCGACGAGGAACTGGCCCAGCGCGTCCGCGCCGGTGACAAGGCCATCGACGAACTGGAAACCCAGATCCACGCCGAATGCGCCCGCGTCATCGCCATCCGCGCCCCCGCCGCCTCCGACCTGCGCACCGTGCTGACGGTGATGAAGATCGCGGCCAACCTCGAACGCTGCGGCGACTATGCCAAGAACCTTGCGAAACGCTCCATGGTGCTGGCGCAGATGACCGCGCTGCCGGGGGCGACGGGGTCGGTCCGCCGCATGGCGAAACAGGTGACGCTGCTCCTGAAGGACGCGCTGGACGCCTATATCGCCCGCGACGCCGCCATGGCCGCCGACGTGCGCCAGCGCGATCAGGACGTGGACCAGATGTACAACGCGCTCTTCCGCGAATTGCTGACCCACATGATGGAAGACCCGCGCAACATCACCGCCGCGATGCACCTGCATTTCATCGCCAAGAACATCGAACGCGTGGGCGACCATGCCACCGCCGTGGCCGAACAGGTGATCTACCTCGTCACCGGCGCCATCCCCGGCGATGCGCGGCCCAAGGTGGACAGCACCACCGCAGGCCCGGCCGCATGACGAAACCCACCGTCCTGCTGGTCGAGGACGAACCCGCCCAGCGCGAGGTGCTGGAATACAACCTCGCCGCCGAAGGCTTTGCCGTGCTGACGGCGGCCACCGGGGGCGAGGCGGAACTGGTCGTGGCGGAAACCCCGCCCGACATCATCCTGCTGGACTGGATGCTGCCCGAAGTGTCGGGCATCGAACTCTGCCGCCGCTTCAAGATACGGGCGGAAACCCGCGCCATCCCCGTCGTGATGCTTTCGGCACGGGGCGAGGAGGTGGACCGCATCCGCGGCCTCGAAACCGGCGCGGATGACTATGTGGTCAAACCCTATTCCATGGCCGAACTCATGGCCCGCCTGCGCGTGCAACTGCGCCGCACGCGCCCCGCGACCGTGGGGCAGGTGCTGGAACATGGCGACCTGCGGCTGGACACCGAAACCCACCGCGTCCATCGCGGCGGCACGGAAGTCAAACTCGGCCCCACCGAATTCCGCCTTCTCGCCTGCCTGATGGAACGCCCGGGCCGCGTCTTCACCCGCGAGTCGCTCCTCGACCGCGTCTGGGGCCGCGACATCTATGTCGAAACCCGCACCGTCGATGTCCATGTGGGCCGCCTGCGCAAGGCCCTGACCGAAGGCGGAGCGGATGACCCCATCCGCACCGTGCGCGGGTCGGGCTATGCGCTGGGGTAGGCGCATCGTCGGGTCCCAGAGGACCGACGCGAAACGGTCCTGTGGACCGTTTCGCCGGTCCGATTGCGGCTGAGGCAACGAAGCCGCAAGGGGTTGTCACCTTGCGCCGGACGCCGGGGGCACGGGACGCGCCCGCCCCGGTGGGGGCGATCTATCGCCCCCGCCGCCCGGGGGGCGGGGGCGGCCCGTGCGCGGGCGCACGGGCGGGATGGTTGATGTTTGGTCGCGGCGCGTGCGGCGATGGCCGCACGCTTGGCAGGCCGCAGCGGGGCAGGGCAGGCGCCCCCCCCGCCTTCACAACCGCCCGATCCGCTCCGTCAGCAGCGCATAGAACCCGTCCGCATCCACCGACCCCACGAACAGCGCATTGGCAGGCCGGTCCGTCACCCCCCACCAATCCGCCACCGTCATCCCCAGCGTCAGCTCGGACACCGTCTCGATCTCCACATTGACATGCCGCCCCGCGAACAGCTCCGGCCGGATCAGATAGGCGATCACGCAGGGGTCATGCAGCGGCGCCCCCTCGCTCCCGTATTTCTGCATGTCGAAGCGTTCGAAGAAATCCGTCCACTCCGCCACCATCCGCCCCGCCTCGTTCCCCAAGGCACGGAACGCCTCGATCCGCGCCCGCGTCGTCAGGGCCTTGTGCGTCACGTCCAGCGGCATGACGACCAGCGGCACCCCCGAACGGAACACGGCCTGCGCCGCCTCAGGGTCCACATAGATGTTGAACTCGGCGGCGGGGGTGATGTTGCCCACCTCGAAATAGGCCCCGCCCATCAGCACGATCTGCTGCACCCGCCCCACGATATCGGGCGCCCGCTCGAAGGCCGTGGCGATGTTCGTCAAAGGCCCCAGCGGGCACAGCGTCACCGTATGCGCCGGCTCCCGCCGCAGCGTCTCGATGATGAAATCGACCGCATGACCCTCCTGCAACGGCATCACCGGATCGGCCAGTTGCGGCCCGTCCAGCCCGGTCTTGCCATGCACATGCTCTGCCGTCACCAGCTTGCGCCGCATCGGCCGGTCACAGCCCGCAAAGACCCGCACCCCGGGCTTCCCCGCCAATTCGCAGACGATCCGCGCATTCTTCTGCGTCAGCGCCAGCGGCACATTCCCGGCGACGGCGGTGATGCCCAGCACCTCCACATCCCCGGGACTGGCCAGCGCCAGCAATATGGCCACGGCATCGTCCTGCCCGGGGTCCGTGTCGATGATGATCTTGCGCGGCTGCGTCATGTCCTGTCCCTGCCTTGTTCCGGCGGGCAGCAAAACCCACGCCGGATTCTTTGTCCATACGGTCAAGAAAAAAGAGGGGCACGAAGCCCCCCTTTCCCCTCCGCGATGCGGATATCGTCAGCCGTCGAAATCCACCGTCTCGACCAGCTTCAGCGCGGCAGGCCGCAGCTTCGCCACCTCGGTCAGCGGTTTGGTATCCGGCACGAATTCGCCCCAGCTCGCCACCAGCTCCGATTTCGCCACGCCGGGCTTCACCGGAAACTCGTTGTTCGTCTCGGCATAGATCCGCTGCGCCTCGTCGCCCGACAGCCATTCCATGAATTTCAGCGCCGCCTCGCGGTTGGGTGCCGCCTTGGTCATCGCCACGCCCGAAATGTTCAGATGCGTCCCGTCCCCCTCGAAGACCGGAAAGTCGATCCGCACCGCCTCGGCCGCCGCCTGCTGCTCCGGGTCCTTCAGCATCTGCCCGATGTAATAGGTATTGCCCACGGCGATGTCGCATTCCCCCGCCGCGATTGCCTTGACCTGGTCACGGTCCCCGCCATCGGGCTTCCGCGCCAGATTGGCCTTCACGCCTTCCAGCCAGCCCTTCGCATAATCCTCGCCATGATGCGCGATCATCGCCGCCACCAGCGCCACGTTGTAATCGTTGGTCCCCGACCGGATGCAGATGCGCCCCTGCCATTTCGGATCGGCCAGATCCTCGTAGGTCGTCACCTCGCCCGGTGCGACGCGGTCCTTGCTGGCATAGACGATCCGCGCACGGCTGGTCAGGCCGAACCAGTGGTCGCCCTCGTCGCGCAGCGTGGCGGGGATATTGGCCTCCAGCACGTCGGACTGCACCGGCTGCGTCACGCCCGCCTCCACGATCTGCGTCAGCCGCGCGATGTCCACGGTCAGCACCAGATCGGCAGGCGACCGGTCGCCCTCGGCCACCAGACGTTCGGCCATCCCCTTGTCCACGAAGGCCACGTTGACGGTGATCCCCGTCTCGGCGGTAAAGGCATCGACCAGCGGCTGGATCAGCTCCGGCTGGCGATGGGAATAGACGTTGATCTCCTCGGCCAGCGCGGGCAGGGCGGTCGAGGCACAGGCAAGGGCCAGAAGCGAAAGGCGCATCATTTGGTTGAGTCCTTTGGTCAGAAATCCGATGCGCGTGATAAACCTTACAATTTCACTCAGGTCAATGGCTGAGTGAAATGCTAAACAAATTTGTGACGGGCGCGGCCGCTTCCGGGGAAAGACTGACCTCAAAGATCGCTTCGCCAAGGCACCACAGGGGACGAAACGTGCCACGCACCCCGAAACCCCGTCCCGGGCTTGACCCGGGACCTCCCCGCCCGCCGGAGGCCCCGGGTCAAGCCCGGGGCGCGTGGTCCCCGGCACCCCCGATTCGCCCGATGGTTAACCACCCCTTCCCCCACCGCGCGTATGCACAGTCTGCGGTACAGAACGCGGCACAACATCCGGCACGTCCGGAACCAGCCCCGCCCGCCGATTAACCCAGCGAACGCAACCCCTTAGCGCCCCGCCTTCTCCTCGGCCTTGGCGCGGTTCCACAGCGCATCCATCTCCGCCAGATCGCTGTCGGCAGGGCGCTTCCCCGCCGCCTCCAGCCAATCCTCGATCCGCCCGAAACGGCGGGTGAATTTCGCATTCGCCCCCCGCAAGGCGGCCTCCGGATCCACCCCCAGATGCCGCGCCAGATTGGCCATGACGAAAAGCAGGTCGCCGAATTCCTCCGCCACCTCGGCCTCCGTCAGCCGCTCCCGCGCCTCCACCAGTTCCGCCGCCTCCTCGGCGATCTTGGCCACCACCTCGTCGGTGGATGGCCAGTCGAACCCCACCCGCGCCGCCCGCTTCTGCAACTTCACCGCCCGCGTCAGGGCCGGCAGCCCCAGCGCCACCCCGTCCAGAACCCGCGCCGCCCCCCGTTCGGCGGCCTTGATCCGCTCCCAATCCTCGGTCTGCTGGGCGGCGGACTTGTCGCGGCTTTCGTCGCCAAAGACATGCGGATGGCGGGCCACCATCTTGTCCGATATCCCCCGCACCACATCGTCGAAACCGAAAAGCCCCGCCTCTTCAGCCATTTGCGCGTGATAGATCACCTGGAACAGCAGGTCCCCCAATTCTCCCTGCAACTCACCCCAGGCCTTCCGCGCGATGGCATCCGCCACCTCATGCGCCTCTTCCAGCGTGTAGGGCGCGATCGTGTCGAAATCCTGCGCGATATCCCAGGGACAGCCCGCCACCGGATCCCGCAACCGCCGCATGATCTCGCGCAGGCGCGGCACGCCCCCCTCCGGATCGGTGATCATCTTCCCGCCGTTCCCGTCCCCGCCCATTGCAGCCCCCGCCGATTTCCGATTTGATCAAAGTCCACCACGCGCAAGGAACCCGCAATGCCCGTCCTCAACCGTATCGCCGCTTATGCCGAGGAAATGAAGACCTGGCGTCGCCACCTCCACGCCCATCCCGAACTGGGCTTCGACTGCCACGACACTGCCGCCTTCATCACGGCCCGCCTGCGCGACTTCGGCGTGGACGAAATCCATGAAGGCATTGCGAAATCGGGCATCGTCGCCATCATCGAAGGGCAGGGCAACGGCCCCACCATCGGCCTCAGGGCCGACATGGACGCGCTGCCCATAACCGAAATCACCGGCGCCCCCCACGCCTCCACCATCCCCGGCAAGATGCATGCCTGCGGCCATGACGGCCATGTCACCATGCTGCTCGGCGCGGCGAAATACCTTGCCGAAACCCGCCGCTTCACCGGCCGCGTGGCGCTGCTCTTCCAACCGGCCGAGGAAGACGGCGGCGGCGGCGAGGTCATGGTGAAGGAGGGCGTGATGGACCGCTTCGGCATCACCTCCGTCTATGGCATCCACAATGCCCCCAACGTCCCCTTCGGCCATTTCCACACCAATCCCGGTGCGCTCATGGCCTCGGTCGATACGGCCTATGTCCACCTCACCGGCAAGGGCGGCCACGGCGCCACGCCGCATGACTGCATCGATCCGGTGGTGGCCGTGGTGGGCATGGTGCAGGCGGTGCAGACCATCATCCCCCGCAACGTCTATGCCCTTGACGAGGCGGTGATTTCCGTCACCCAGATCCATACCGGCACGGCCTCGAACATCATCCCCGAAGAGGCGATGTTCTGCGCCACCATCCGCTGCTTCAATCCGGAAGTCCGCGCCCTCCTGAAACGCCGCTTCCACGAGATCGTCGAAGGCCACGCGCTGGCCTACAACGTCACCGCCCGCATCGATTACGACTGGGGCTACCCCGCCACGGTCAACGATGCCGGCTCCGCCACCTTCGCCGCCGATGTCGCCCGCGAGGTGTCGGGGGACGATGCCGTGAATGCCGACGCCAACCGCGAGATGGGCTCCGAAGACTTCTCCTACATGCTCGAATCCCGCCCCGGCGCCTATCTCTTCCTCGGCACCGGCCCCGGCGCAGGCCTCCACCACCCCGCCTATGACTTCAACGACGAAGCCGCCCCCATCGGCGCCAGCTTCTTCGCCCGCCTCGTCGAACGCGCCCAACCCCTGGCCTGAGGCCCCGGCCGCACCCCCGGGAGGCGCTTCGCCCTCCCGGACC
>AYNO01000038.1 GCA_000500915.1 Rhodobacter sp. CACIA14H1 | reverse complement strand
GGCCTGTCCATGGGCATGAGCGGGGATTTCGAAGCGGCCATCGCGGCGGGGGCGACCCATGTGCGCGTTGGGTCCGCGANCTTTTGGCGCGCGGAGCTATGCGTAGGGTGCGCCCTGGCGCACCCTACCCTTCACCCCAGCCACACCCTTGCATAGGGCGGCAGGACGATGTTGCCGTGATGCGTTTCGACCGGATGGCCGGACAGCTCGTCATGCATCCGCGTCACCCCCTGCGCCCGCGCCCAGCCCTCCGGCACATGGGCCCAGCTTTCTGCGAAGTTGAACAGGCAGAGCAGCGTCCCCGTCGGCGCGTCGCGGCGGAAGGCCATGACCTGCGGCGTCTCGCAGGCGACCACCCGCACCGGATGCGTGGCATGAAGCGCGGGCGTCGCGCGGCGGCGGGCCAGGATGTGCCGCACCCCCAGCCAGACGCGTGACGCATGGGTCAGCCCGTCATGCCGCGTCTCTGCCGCCGTCCAGTCCATGCGCGGGCGATGGATCCAGCGGCTGTCATGGGCATGTTCCGGCACGTCGCGATAGCTGTAGTCGTTCAGGGCCGCCAGTTCGTCGCCCATATAGATCAACGGGATACCACCCCACGCCGCGATCAGCGCATGGCCCATCAGGATGCGCTGGATGGCCAGCTCCGCCTCGGCCATGTTGCCTTCGGCCACGGCCTTCTCCAGCCCGGCAAGAGAGGCGAAACTGCCCGAAATCCGCTTGTCCCCCGTCGCCGGATTCTCCTGGAACAGCGCACCGCGGGCAAAGCTGCCGGGGAAGGTGCCGTCATAGAAGTCCGACAGGAAGGCCCGGTGGGCGGGGCCGGACAGGTGGAGCGCGGCGGCATCCTCGTCCGTCACCGCCCAGCCGATATCGTCGTGGCAGCGGATATAGGTGGCATAGGTGGCATTGGTCAGCCGGTCGGGGAAATGCGTGCCCATCACATGCGTCATCAGCCGCGTGTCGCGCGTGGCCAGCGCCGACCAGAACTGCACCATCAGCGAGTTGTGATAGGCAAGGTTTCCTTCCTTACCGTCATGCCGCCCGCGCCCGAGATAGGGCAGCATCTCGGCCGGCGCGACGATCGCCTCTTCCAGATGCAGGACAGCGGGGCAGGTGATGCGGCACACGGCCCGCAGGGCCTGCAGCAGCATGTGGACTTCGGGTTCCGACTGGCAGCGCGTCCCCATCCGTTTCCACATGAAGGCCACGGCATCCAGCCGCAGCACATCGACCCCACGATTGGCGAGGAAGAGCATGATCTCGGCAATCTCGAGGAAGACCTGCGGATTGGCCCAGTTCAGGTCCCACTGGTGTTCGTTGAAGGTGGTCCAGACCCATTTGCCGAAATCGGGGTAATGGGTGAAGTTGCCGGGGGCGTTGTCGGGGAAAACCTCGACCAGCGTCTGTTCATACCGCTTTGGAAGGTCGGGCGTGTCGAACATCAGGTAATAGTCCTGATACTTCGCGTCGCCCTTCGCGGCCTTCTTCGCCCAGGCATGTTCCTTGGCCGTGTGGTTCAGCACAAGGTCGATGCAGACGGATATGCCGCGTTTCCGCAGTTCCGCCGTCACCGTCTCGAAATCCTCCATCGTGCCGTAGGAGGGGTTGATGGCGCGGTAGTCCATGACCGAATAGCCACCGTCGCTGTCGCCGGGGCGGGGCTTCAGGCAGGGCATGAAATGGACGTAGGTGATGCCCAGTTCTTCCAGATAATCCAGCTTTTCCAGAACGTTGTGCAAAGTGCCGGCAAAGCGGTCGATGTAGAAGACATAACCCGCCATGTCCGGCCGCTGGAACCAGTCGGGTTCCAGATCGCGCTTCAGGTCCAGCCGTTTCAGATCGGGCGCACGGTCCTTCCAAGCCTTGCGCATCGCCTTGAGCAGCGCCTCGCGGAAGGCGGGATAGGCAGGGTGACGGCCATAGAGCGCCTCCAGCATCGGCCAGAGGTCCGGCGCGCTGCGGTCAAGGCGCAATGCAAAGATGTCGTCATCCGAAGATGGCGTGCGGGCCATGGTCCGTCCTCCCCTGTCGAGGCGCACAATAGGCATTCCAAAGCGGTTTGGGAAGCGGGATTCAGGGCCGGATGACCAGCCGCGTCCGATGCCGGATGCGGTTCGCGATCCACAGCAGGTCAGCCCGCGAAAAGGCCACGCAACCGGCCGTGGGGCGGCGGGGGCGGCGCCATGTATGGACAAAGATGGCCGACCCGTGGCCGGGGTCGGCATGGGGCCAGTTCCAGTCGGTCAGCAGGATCAGGTCATACATCGGATCGGGCCGTGTCAGCCGTTCATGCGACCACGGATGCGGGGCGCGGACCATCAGGTTGTAATCCGGGTCGCGCGGGTCGTCCGACCACAGGTCCGACGGGCCGAAGGGCAGGGCCCAGTCGGGCAGTTGCGCCGCCGACAGGCGGTCGGGCCGGTACAGAATCCCGACAAAGCGATGCACCCCTGCGGGCGTCGCCCCGTCGCCTTCCCGCTTTGTCCGCGCCGGAACGATGCCGCCCCGCCCGATGGCACAGGGAAAGCGCCGCCCCATGAACCACGCGCCCCAGCGGGTCACGACGATATCGGCCGGCGTCACAGCAGATGCCCCGACTTCGCCGCCTTGGTCGCCAGATAGGCCGCGTTCTGCGCCGTCTGGCCCACCCGCAGCGGCACGCGTTCCACCACCTGCACCCCGCAGCTTTCCATCATCGCCAGCTTCTTCGGGTTGTTCGTCAGCAGCCGCACCGCCGAAAACCCCATCTGCCGCAGGATGCCCGCGCCGATGCGGAAATCGCGTTCGTCATCCTCGAACCCCAGACGGTGGTTGGCCTCCACCGTGTCGAAGCCCTGATCCTGCAGGGAATAGGCCCGCATCTTGTTCGCCAGCCCGATCCCGCGCCCCTCCTGGTTCAGGTACAGAAGGACACCCGCCCCTTCCTCTCCCATCTGCGCCAGCGCCGCCCGCAACTGCGGGCCGCAGTCGCATTTCAGCGACCCCAGGACATCGCCGGTGAAACAGGCCGAATGCAGCCGCGCCAGCACGGGGGCGGACCGGTCGGGGCGGCCGATCTCGATCGCGTAATGCTCCTCGCCGCCGTCCTCGGGGCGGAAGATATGCACCCGCCCCGCCTGCGCGGCGGCCATGGGCAGGCGGGCATTCACCACCGGATGCAGCGGCGACATCCGCGCCAGTTCCGGCGCGATGTCGGCATGGGGCAGGAGGGTCAGGCCGTTCTCTTCCGCCACGGCCATCCCGTGCGCGACGGGGACCAGCAGCGCGGCCGGCAGCAGATGCGCCGATTTCACCAGTTGCAGCGCGGTGCGGTGCAGCCCCGACTGCCCCTCACGCAGCGCCCGCAAAGGCCCCTTCAGCGGCACGCGCAGGTCATCCGCAGGGTCGGCCAGCGCCCGCAGCCAGTCCACCCCCGTATCCGCAGGCACCATGATCCGCGCGATGTCGCCGTCATAGGCAGGCGTCTTCAACGTTTCCGCCCGCCGCGCCGTCAGCGCCAGTTCCGGCTGCCCCAGCGCCCGCAAGGCGGCCAGACGGTCAGCCTCCAGCGCCTCCACCGCCACGACAAGGAAAGCCCGTCCGTCCCCCGTCAGGACGACGGGCACACCCATCCGCAAATCCCCACGGGCGCGGGACAGGCGTTCGACGGTGGACGGGGCAAGGGCGGAACGAAGCGGCATGTGAAACCTCTGCCGCCCTATCTAGGCCCAAGCGCGGGAAATTGAAACATTCCCTCTCAGACCGACACGACCGCGTGAGTCGCCTGCAGCAATTCTTGCCGGAAGCGCGAGGCGGGCGCATGTGGACGGCAACGGACAGTGACGGAGGACGCGATGGGCACCCTGAGGAAGATCCTGCTTGTCGATGACGACGACGACCTGCGCGAGGCGCTCAGCGAACAGCTGGTGATGACCGAGGATTTCGACGTCTTCGAAGCCGCCACCGGCGCCGAGGGGATGGAGAAGGCGAAGGCCGGGCTCTACGACCTCGTCATCCTCGATGTGGGCCTGCCGGATACCGACGGGCGCGAGCTGTGCCGCCGGATGCGGAAGGGCGGGGTGAAATGCCCGATCCTGATGCTGACCGGCCATGATTCGGATGCCGACACCATTCTGGGGCTGGATGCGGGGGCGAATGACTACGTCACCAAGCCATTCAAGTTCCCTGTGTTGCTTGCACGCATCAGGGCGCAACTGCGCCAGCACGAACAGTCCGAGGACGCGATCTTCCAGCTTGGGCCCTACACGTTCAAACCGGCGCAGAAGATGCTTGTGGACGAAAAGGACAAGAAGATCCGCCTGACGGAAAAGGAAACCAACATCCTGAAGTTCCTTTACCGCGCACAACAAGGGGTTGTGGCCCGCGACGTGCTCTTGCATGAGGTTTGGGGGTATAACGCAGGTGTCACCACGCATACGCTGGAAACCCACATCTACCGGTTGCGCCAGAAGATCGAACCCGATCCGTCGAACGCCCGCCTTCTGGTGACGGAAAGCGGCGGATACAGATTGGTGGCCTAGGGTCTTATTGTCGCCGGATTCACCACCTATATACGCCTTCATGCGAGATTGATCGCACCCAAGGATCCCCTTGCCGTGTCGGGGTCATGACACGGCATCCTCCCTGTTGGACTAGGCCGGGCCTCGCGCCCGGCCCTTTTTTTCCGGCAGGCCGGAACATGCGGCGCAGATGTTGATTTACGTCAAGGCGGCGCGGCACGGCCCGCGCTATCCACATCCTACCTCCCTGATTGGACTTGCAGCCCGGACCGTCGCGTCCGGGCTTTCTTTTCCGCGTCATCCTGCCCCCACAAGCCGGACTTTTTCCGCAATCCGGCCTTGGGAAATCCGCGATCCGCCCGTTATGCATTATGCGCTCCGCGGGTGGTCCGCGGCAGTGACCACCTGGAGATTACCATGCGTTACGGTTTCGCGGCGCTTCTGGCCACGGTCGTGGCATCGCCCGCCCTTGCCGAAGACCTCGTCTTCACCCTCGTCAACGAAAGCTCCCACACGATCGTCGAGATGTATGTCTCGCCCGTCGAACAGGAGGATTGGGGCGAGAACATCCTGACCGTCGAAGAAGTCGCCCCCGGCACCGGCGGTGACGTGACCATCGCCGATGGTCTGGATGTCTGCGACTACGACATCCGCCTCGTCAGCGCCGAAGGCGGCGACACGAACGTGACGCAGAACCTGTGCGAGATGACGACGCTGACGGTCAGCGACTGACGGGCCATCCGGCCTTGAGGCGGGGGACGGTCGGCCCTAATCTCTGCCGTCCCTCATGCCGGAGCCGGAAATGCCCTTCACCCTTGCCACCTGGAACATCAACTCTGTCCGTCTGCGCGAGGGTCTGGTGGCAAAGCTGATGGCCGAGGAAGGGCCCGATGTCCTGTGCCTGCAGGAATGCAAGAGCCCGGTTGACAAGATCCCCGTCGATACGTTCCGCAGCCTTGGCTACACGCATATGGTCGCCCGGGGGCAGAAGGGATACAACGGCGTCGCGATCATCGCCAAGATGCCGCTGGAAGAGGTGGGCGCACAGGATTTCGCCACGCTGGGCCATGCCCGCCACGTCGCGGCGCGGTTGCCGAACGGGGTGGCGATCCACAACTGCTATGTGCCCGCCGGCGGCGACATCCCGGATCGTGACCAGAACGAGAAGTTCGGCCAGAAGCTGGATTTCCTGACCCACATGCGCGACCATTTCCACGCGGAAAAGCCGGTGAAATCGATCCTCGTCGGCGACCTGAACATCGCCCCGCGCGAAGATGATGTCTGGTCGCACAAGCAGCTCCTGAAGATCGTCAGCCACACGCCGATCGAGGTAGAGCATCTGGCCCAGACGCAGGATGCGGGGAACTGGGTGGACATCACGCGGCAGGATATCCCGTCGGGGCTTCTGTATTCCTGGTGGTCCTACCGCGCTGCCGACTGGGATGCGGCGGACAAGGGCCGCAGGCTGGACCATGTCTGGGCCACGCCCGACATTTCCAACGCAGGCCACGGCAGCCGCATCCTGCGCCCCTGCCGCGGATGGGACCAGCCGTCCGATCACGTGCCGGTATTCGCATCCTTCGACCTCTGATCCCCTTTCGCGCGGCGGACAATCTGCTAATCCCTGCCGTGAAGATACGGGGGAGTGCGCCATGACGCATCTGTGGGTCCGGGCCGAACAGCGGCCGAACGAGGAACGCGTGGGCCTGACGCCCGAAGGCGCGGCGGCGCTGGTCGGGGCGGGCATCCGCGTGTCGGTGGAACGCTCCTCGGTCCGTGCCATCCCGATCGACGGCTATGCGGCGGCAGGGTGCGAGATCGTGGCGGAAAACCTGTGGCCCGACGCCCCGCGCGACGCCATCATCTTCGGGCTGAAGGAACTGCCCGAGGATGGCACGCCCCTGACCCACCGCCACATCATGTTCGGCCATGCCTACAAGGGCCAGCCGGCGGGGAGGGAACTGCTCAAGCGGTTCAAGGCGGGCGGCGGGACGCTGTACGACCTCGAATATCTGGTGGACGAAAACGGCCGCCGCGTCGCGGCCTTCGGCTATTGGGCGGGCTTCGCCGGTGCGGCAGTCAGCCTGAAATGCTGGGCCGCACAGCAGCGCGGCACCATCGCGGGGCCGGTGGCCAAGTATCCCAGCCAGTCCGCCCTGATCGCCGATCTGGAACGGGAAATGGCCGGCATGGACCGCCCCCGCGCCATCGTCATCGGTGCGCTTGGCCGCGTGGGCACGGGTGCCGCGGACCTCTGCGCCAAGATGGGCGTGGCGGTCACGAAATGGGACATGGCCGAAACCGCATCGGGCGGACCCTTCCCCGAAGTGCTGCAGCACGAGATCTTCCTCAACTGCATCCTCGCCCGCCCCGGTTGCCCCGTCTTCGTCCCGGCCAGCGCCAAGACCGACCCCCGCAAGCTGACGGTGATCGGGGATATCGCCTGCGACCCGACCTCCGACTTCTCGCCCATCAAGGTCTATGACCGTGCGACCGACTGGGCCGCCCCCGCGCTGCGCGTGGCGGACAACCCGCCGCTGGATGTGACGGCCATCGACAACCTGCCCTCGCTGATGCCGGTGGAATCATCGCAGGACTACGCCGCGCAACTGTTGCCCAGCCTGATGACGCTGACGGACCTGTCGGCGGGCGTCTGGGGGCGGGCAAAGGCGGAATACGACCGCCATATCGCCACGGTGTGACGGTTTGAGGCAAATTCCTTCGAAGGAATTTGCAAAAATCTTCGAAGATTTTTGCGGGGCTGCGCCCCGTCAGGGGAGAGAAGAAGAATGACGATCCATTGGTGCGGAACTGGCCTGTCCTCGGTCCCCGGTCTGCGGCGGCTGATCGAGGGCGGCCACAAGGTGGTGGTCTGGAACCGCACCGTCGAAAAGGCCCGCGAGGCGGTGGGCGACCTGACGCAGGATATCCGGCCCTACAGCCTCGACGCGCTGGCGGCGGCCCTGCAACCCGGCGACGTGGCCATCTCCATGCTGCCCGCCGACCAGCATGTCGGCATCGCCAAGGTCTGTCTGGAGAAGGGGGCGCATTTCGTCTCCTCCAGCTACATCGCGCCGGAAATGCGGGCGCTGGACGGTGAATTCCGCGCCAAGGGTCTGTGTTCGGTCAACGAAGTGGGCCTCGACCCCGGCATCGACCACCTGATGGCGCATGACCTTGTCGCACGCTACCGCGCGTCCGGGGCCTATGACGCGAAGAACGTGCTGTCCTTCACCTCCTACTGCGGCGGCGTGCCAAAGATCGCCAACCCCTTCCGCTACAAGTTCAGCTGGTCGCCCCTGGGTGTGCTGAAGGCGCTGCGCTCCCCCCTCCCGCTCGCTCCGCAATTTCTAGCGAGTTGCGCGTGAACCGCCCGTGGGACGCCATCACCGCCTATGACGCCCCCCTGCCCACCCCCGAAAGCTTCGAGGTCTATCCCAACCGCGACAGCTATCCCTTCCTGCAGGATTACCGCTTCGATCCCGACTGGCAGGTCCGCGACTTCGTGCGCGGCACCATCCGCCTGAACGGCTGGGCCGAGGCATGGGCGCCCGTGTTCCGCGAGATCGAGACGCTGGAAGGCCCCGCAGGCGATGCCCGTCTGGCCGAGATGGCGGCGCAGTTCTGGGCCGAGAATTCCTATGACGAAGGCGAACCCGACCGCGTGGTCCTCTTCGTCTCGCTCAAGGCCGAACGCGACGGCAAGGTCGTGTGGCACGAGGAATGGGCGATGGACGCATGGGGCGACGCACGCGGCACCGCGATGGCGCGGCTGGTGTCCATCCCCGTGTCGCTGGCCGTCGAATCGGTGCTGGCGCACGAGATTCCCGCAGGCGTCCACGCCGCCCCGCATGACCCGAAGCTGATCGGCAAATGGATGGGCCAGATCCGCACGCTGGCGCAGTATCTGGAACGGGTGGACCATCTGGCGCGGTGATCCGCGCCGATGTGAGGTGACAGCCCGCCTGCGTGGCGGCTAGACTGCCCCTGACTCGGCGGGACAGCCGGGCGGGGCAGTGCAGGTAGCAGGCGGGGCATGGCAGTCACCACGCAAAAAGCGGCCACATCGCTGGGCGACCGTGTCGCGCTGTGGCGGGCCGGACTTGCCCGCGTCTCGCGGGCCTTCCGGTCGCAGCCCGAACCGCGCTCCATCGGTCTCTTCGCGCGGGGCCGCCAGCTCGTGGCGGGGAACTTCCTCTTTGCCGGACGGCTGGTGCAGGCCCCCGGCACGCCGATCTGGGACGTGGCCGCGCCCGATGCCGACTTCGCGGCCGAGTCGCATGGCTTCGTCTGGCTGGACGATCTGGCCGCGCTGGGCGACAGCGTGGCGCGGAAGAAGGCGCAGGACTGGACCCATGGCTGGATCGCCCGTTTCGGGCGCGGCAAGGGCCCGGGCTGGACCCCCGACCTGACCGGTCGCCGGCTGATCCGCTGGATAAACCACTCCGTCCTGCTGCTGCAGGGGCAGGACAAGGCGCGGGCGGACGACTATTTCCGCGCCCTCACCATGCAGACGCATTACCTGTCCCGCCGCTGGTCCCGCGCGGCCCCCGGCCTGCCCCGGTTCGAGGCGCTGACCGGCCTGATCGTGGCCGGGCTGGCGCTGGAGGGAAAGGCATCGCTGGTGCGGGGCGCGGTCGCCGCGCTGGCCCGCGATTGCCAGCGCGAGGTGGATACCGGCGGCGGCATCCCCACCCGCAACCCCGAAGAACTGCTGGAAGTCTTCACCCTGCTGAACTGGGCCGCACAGGCCCTGACCGAGGCGGCGATGACCGTCCCCACCGAGCTGACCGTCGCCATCGGCCGCATCGCCCCCACGCTGCGGGCGCTGCGCCACGCCGATGGCGGGCTGGCGCGGTTCCATGGCGGCGGGCGCGGGATCGAAGGGCGGCTCGACGCGGCGCTGGCCTCGTCCGGCGTGCGGGGAGGCACCTCGTCCGGTGCCGTCGCCATGGGCTTTGCCCGTCTGGCTTCGGGGCGCACGACCGTCATCGTGGACGTGGCCCCGCCGCCCGAGGGGCGGGCGGGCGTTAACGCCCATGCCTCCACGCTGGCCTTCGAACTGACATCGGGCCGCCGGCCGCTGATCGTCAGCTGCGGCAGCGGCACCCCCTTCGGCGAGGACTGGGCCCTCGCCGGCCGCGCCACGGCATCCCATTCCACGCTGGCGCTGGACGGCTCCTCCTCCTCGCGGCTCGGCAAGGGGGAAAGGGGTTTTGCGGCGCGGGCGCAGGTCATCGCCCTGCAACAGGCGACAGACAGCCACGGACAGCACCTTTCGGTCGCCCATGACGGCTGGCGGGCGGGGCACGGCATCGTGCATTCCCGCATCCTGACGCTCGATTCGCAGGGGCGGCGGCTGACCGGCACCGACATGCTGGACGCCCCGCATCCCGCCGACCGCAAGCGCATCCAGAACCTGCTGGCCCGCAGCCCCGAAGGCATCGGCCATTCCGTCCGCTTCCAGCTCCATCCCGATGTGGACGCCGCGCTGGACCTTGGCGGCACGGCCATATCGCTGGCGCTGAAATCGGGCGAGATCTGGGTTTTCCGCCATGATGGCGTTGCGAAACTGGCGCTTGAACCGTCAGTCTATCTGGAAAAGGGGCGTTTGCAGCCGCGTGCGACAAAACAGATCGTGCTTTCCAGCCTAATGGCTGGCTTCGAGGCGCGGATCGGCTGGACCTTGGCAAAGGCACAGGATACTCCGCTCGCCATCCGCGATCTGGACCGCGAGGAATTGCCGGTTCCGGTCTGACCTGCTGCAAGGGGTGCCCGCATGACCAACCTCGTTCCCATCGGACGCGCGCTGATTTCGGTTTCGGACAAGACGGGGCTTCTGGACCTCGCACGCGCTCTGGCGGCACGGGGGGTGGAGCTGATCTCGACCGGCGGCACGTCCGGAATGCTGCGCACGGCGGGGCTGGCGGTGCGCGACGTGTCCGACGTGACCGGGTTCCCCGAGATGATGGACGGGCGGGTCAAGACGCTGCACCCCAATGTCCACGGCGCGTTGCTGGCGCTGCGGGATGATGACGAACACCTGCTGGCGATGGCGGCGCACGGGATCGAACCGATCGACCTGCTGATCGTGAACCTCTACCCGTTCGAGGAAACGGTCGCCAAAGGCGCCGACCACGCCACCTGCATCGAAAACATCGACATCGGCGGCCCCGCCATGATCCGCGCCGCATCCAAGAACCACCGTTTCGTCACCGTGCTGACGGACCCCGCCGATTACCAGCCGCTGCTGGATCAGCTTGCCGCCCATGACGGCGCCACGACGCTGGCCTTCCGGCAGAAGATGGCGCTGACGGCCTATTCCCGCACCGCCGCCTATGATGCCGCCGTATCCGGCTGGCTGGCGGGCGAAATCGGCGAAACCGCGCCGCGCTACCGGTCCTTCGCGGGCAAGATCGCACAGACCCTGCGCTATGGCGAAAACCCGCACCAGTCCGCAGCCTTCTACACCGACGGGTCGCGGCGCGAAGGCGTGGCGACGGCGAAACAGTGGCAGGGCAAGGAACTGTCCTACAACAACATCAACGACACCGACGCGGCCTTCGAACTGGTGGCGGAATTCGCGGGCGACCAACCCGCCTGCGCCATCATCAAGCACGCCAACCCCTGCGGCGTGGCCACCGGGGCGACGCTGGCCGAAGCCTACGCCCGCGCCTATGACTGCGACCGCACCTCGGCCTTCGGCGGCATCGTCGCGCTTAACCGTCCGCTGGACGCCGCGACGGCGGAACGGATCACCGAAATCTTCACCGAAGTCGTCATCGCCCCCGGCGCATCCGACGAGGCCCGCGCCATCTTCGCCGCGAAGAAGAACCTGCGCCTGCTGACGACGGCGGGCCTGCCCGACGCGAAATCGAAGGGCACCGCGTTCAAACAGGTCGCGGGCGGCTTCCTCGTGCAGGACCGCGACGCGGGCGCCCTGCGTCCCTCCGACCTCAAGGTCGTGACGAAACGCGCCCCCACCGACGCCGAAATGGCCGACCTCCTGTTTGCATGGAAGGTCGCCAAGCATGTGAAGTCCAATGCCATCATCTACGTGAAGGACGGCGCGACCGTCGGTGTCGGCGCGGGCCAGATGTCGCGCATCGACAGCACCCGCATCGCCGCCCGCAAATCGCAGGACATGGCCGAGGCGCTGGGCCTTCCCGCGCCCCTGACGAAAGGGTCGGTCGTCGCCTCCGACGCCTTCTTCCCCTTCGCGGACGGCCTGATCGCGGCGGCCGAGGCGGGCGCAACCGCCATCATCCAGCCCGGCGGCTCCATGCGCGATGACGAGGTGATCGCGGCAGCCGACGCGGCGGGGCTGGCCATGGTCTTCACCGGAATGCGCCACTTCCGCCACTGAGGGACAGCACATGAGGATTGCCGCCACCACCGCCGCCGCGATCTTCGTTCTGGATCAGGTCAGCAAATACGCCATCGTGCAGGGCCTGAACCTGATCGAACGCGGCGTGATCGACGTGCTGCCACCCTTCCTGACCTTCCGCATGGCATGGAACCGCGGAATCAATTTCGGCCTCTTCGCCAACGACGCCGATTTCATGCGCTGGGTCCTGGTTGCCGTGGCGCTCGTCATTTCCGGCTGGGTCTGGCTGTGGATCCGCCGCGAAAACGCGGGGCGCTGGGCGCAGATATCGGCCGGCCTCCTGATCGGCGGGGCGCTCGGCAATGTGATCGACAGGATCGTGTATGGCGCAGTCGCGGATTTCCTGAACATGTCCTGCTGCGGGATCGAGAATCCCTATGCCTTCAACGTGGCCGACATTTCCATCTTCGCCGGGGCGCTCGGCCTGATCCTGTTCACGGGCGGGGATGCGAAGGGCAAGCCGGGCAAGGCGGGGCGCAGGTCCTGACAGGGCGGGGAAAGACCCCGTGACGCGCCGCGCGACATGCGCTAAGACGGGGGCAGTACGGTTGACGGAGGCAGGAATGCAGGCACTACGGCGTTTCCCCGCCATCGCGGTAGCGATGGTGCTGACGCTTGGGGCGTGCGGAAACCGCGACGGTGCGCCGTCCCTGATGAACATCCGTTCCGCGACCTCCGGACCCGACGAATTCGGCATCATCCCGCCGCGCCCGCTGGAAATGCCCGAAGACATCGCCGCGCTGCCCGAACCCACGCCGGGCGGTGCCAACCGCACCGACCGCGACCCGCAGGCCGAAGCGGTGGCCGCCCTCGGTGGCCGTCTCGGCCCGCGCGACGGCGTGAATTCCGCGCATTCCGGTCTTTACGCCTATGCCGCCCGCTACGGCGTGACGGCAGGCATCCGCGAAACGCTGGCGGCCGAAGACCTTGAATACCGGCGCGCCAATGACGGGCGGCTGCTGGAACGGCTGTTCGACGTGAACGTCTATTTCAAGGCCTACGAACCCATGTCGCTGGACCAGCAGGCCGAACTGTGGAAATGGCGCCGCGCCGGGGCCCGCACCCCCTCTGCCCCGCCCCCGCAATCCGGCGAAGAGTAACATCCGCGTAGGGTCGGCTTGCGCCCGCCTTTCCGGCGGCGCACCTTGGCGGCGAACAGCCCTGCGGGGCCGCCGGAGGAACAGATGCCGAAACGACCGGGACTTGCCCTGCTTGCCGCCGCAAGCCTTGCCCTGCCAGCCGCCGCCGCCGAAGACGTCACGTCCTTCACGCTGGACAACGGCCTTCAGGTGGTCGTGATCGAGGACAACCGCGCCCCCGTCGTCGTGCAGATGGTCTGGTATCGCGTCGGCTCCGCCGATGAACCCGCGGGCAAATCCGGCATCGCGCATTTCCTCGAACACCTGATGTTCAAGGGCACGGACGACCTGAAATCCGGCGAATTCTCCGACACGGTCGAGGCGCAGGGGGGCAGCGACAATGCTTTCACCAGCTACGACTACACCGCCTATTTCCAGCGCGTCGCAGCCGACCGTCTGGACCTGATGATGCAGATGGAAGCCGACCGCATGGTTGACCTGCGCCTTCCCGCGGACGAGGTGGAAACCGAACGCAGCGTCATTCTGGAAGAACGCAACCAGCGCACCGATTCCAGCCCCGGCGCACTGTTGGGCGAACAGATGCGGGCGGCGCAATTCCTCAACCACCCCTACGGCATCCCCATCATCGGCTGGCGGCACGAGATGGAGGGGCTGACCCAGGCCGATGCCGAATCCTTTTACAAGGCCCATTACGCGCCCAACAACGCCATCCTCGTCGTGGCGGGGGACGTGACACCCGATCAGATTCGCCAGATGGCCGAAACGCATTACGGGCCCATCCCCGCCGCGCCGCTGATCCAGCCGCGCCAGCGTGTGGCCGAACCCCCGCAGCTTTCCGAACGCCGGCTGTCCCTCTCCGACTCCCGCGTGTCCGAACCCTATATCAGCCGCACCTACCTTGCCCCCGAACGCGATCCCGGCGACCAGAAGACTGCCGCCGCCCTGTCGATCCTTGCCGAATTGCTGGGTGGCAACGGCACCACCTCCGTCCTCGCCCGCGCCCTGCAATTCGACGCGCAGAAGGCGGTCTATACGGCAGCCTTCTATGACGGCTCGTCCGTGGACGACACGACCTTCTCACTCGTCGTCGTGCCCACCCCCGACACCACCCTGCAACAGGCCGAAGACGCCATGGACGCCGCCATCGCCGAATTCATGCAGGACGGTCCCGACCCCGACGCCTTCGCCCGCATCAAGACCCAGATCCGCGCCGCCGATATCTATGCCCGCGACGACTCCGAAGGTCTGGCGCGGCGCTATGGCGAAGGGCTGGCGATCGGCCTGACGGTCGAGGATGTGAAGTCATGGCCGCAAGTGCTCGACTCCGTCACGAAGGAAGATGTCATGGCCGCAGCGAAGCTCGTCTTCGACCGAAGGAACGCCGTCACCGGCTGGCTTATGCGCGAGGAGGCCGCACAATGACTTTTCTCCGCCTGATCCCCGCCGCCCTTGCCCTGCTGATGCTCGCCCTGCCCGCACGGGCGGCGGTGGACATCCAGACCGTCACCTCCCCCGGCGGGATCACCGCATGGCTGGTGCAGGAACCCGACATCCCCTTCACCGCGCTGGAAATCCGGTTCCGTGGCGGCTCTTCCCTCGATCCGCAGGGAAAAGAGGGTGCCGTCAACCTGATGACCGCGCTGATCGAGGAAGGCACCGGCGACCTTGATTCACAGGGCTTCGCCGCCGCCCGCGATGCGCTGGCCGCATCGTTCAGCTTTTCGTCGGACATCGACACCGTCGCCGTGTCCGCCCAGTTCCTGACCGAAAACCGCGATCAGGCGGTGGACCTGCTGCGTCAGGCCATCACCGCCCCCCGCTTCGACGCCGATGCCATCGAACGGGTGCGCGGGCAGGTGCTTGCGGGCCTGCGCTCCGATGCCAAGGACCCCGACACCATCGCCAGCACCCTGTTCCGGGAACAGGCCTTCGAGGGCCACCCCTACGAACGCGACAGCGACGGCACCATCGACACCGTCACCGCCCTGACCCGCGACGACCTGATCGCCGCGCACAGGGCAGCCCTCGCCCGCGACCGCGTCTATGTCGCAGCCGCAGGCGACATCTCGCCCGAAGAACTGGGCGCCCTGCTGGACGAATTGCTGGGCGGCCTGCCCGAAACCGGGCCGGACCTTGCCCCGCGCGCCGACCTTCACCTTACGGGGGGCGTCACCGTGCAGGACTTCCCCGGTCCGCAATCCGTCGTCCTCTTCGGCCAGGGCGGGATAAAGCGGGACGATCCCGACTTCTTCGCCGCCACCATCCTGAACGAAGTCCTTGGCGGCAGCCGCTTCTCGGCCCGCCTGATGACAGAGGTGCGCGAAAAACGCGGGCTGACCTATGGCATCGGCACTTCGCTTGTCGGCTGGGATCAGGCCGAACTGCTGCTGGGTCAGGCCGCCGTCGCCAACGGCAAGGTGGCCGAGGCCGTGCAGGTCATCCGCGACGAATGGCAGCGCATCGCCACCGAAGGCATCACCGACGAAGAACTGCAGGCCACCAAGACCTACCTGACCGGCGCCTACCCCCTGCGCTTCGACGGCAACGGTCCGCTGGCGGCGATCACTGGTCAACATGCAACTCATCGGACTGCCTGCCGACTACCCCAAGACACGCAACGACAAGGTCAACGCGGTGACGGCCGAAGATGTGAAACGCGTCGCCGCAAGGCTCTTCCGCCCCGACGACCTGCGTTTCGTCATTGTGGGCCAACCGGAGGGCGTCACCCCCACGGACTGACGCCGAATCTGTGGCCCTGCGCCCCGCCGCCTGCTACATATGGGTGCATGAACGCGCCAGCACCCAAGATATCAGGCCCGTCAGGCCGTCCGGTGATCCGCCAGCTTGACGAGGCGGCGGTCAACCGCATCGCGGCGGGCGAGGTGGTGGAACGCCCCGCCTCGGCCGTGAAGGAACTGGTCGAAAACGCGCTGGACGCGGGGGCCACCCGCATCACGGTCGATGTGGCCGATGGCGGCAAGACCCTGATCCGCGTCACCGATGACGGCTGCGGCATGACGGCGGATGACCTGCCCCTTGCCCTGTCCCGCCATGCCACATCCAAGATCGACGGGACCGACCTGCTGAACATCCACAGCTTCGGCTTCCGGGGCGAGGCGCTGCCCTCTCTCGGCTCGGTCGGGAGGCTGACCATCACCTCCCGCGCCGCAGGGGCCGAAGCCGCGCAGATCACTGTCGCGGGCGGGCGCATGGGCGCGGTGAAACCCGCCGCCCTGACCCGTGGCACCGTGGTCGAACTGCGCGACCTGTTCTACGCCACCCCGGCGCGGCTGAAATTCCTGCGCTCCGACCGCGCCGAATTGCAGGCCATCACCGAAACCGTCCGCCGCCTTGCCATGGCCGAACCCACCGTCGGCTTCACCCTGCGCGATGCGACGGGCGGGGGCGAAGGCCGCACCCTCTTCCGCGCCGACCCGACGGGGGGTGATTTCTTCGACGCGCTGCACGCCCGCCTTGCCGCCGTCCTTGGCGCGGATTTCACCCAGAACGCGCTGAAGATCGACGTGGAACGCGACGGGCTGCGCCTGACGGGCTATGCCGCGCTTCCCACCTATTCGCGCGGCTCCTCGGTCCAGCAATTCGTCTTCGTCAACGGCCGCCCCGTCCTTGACCGGATGCTGCTGGGCGCCCTGCGCGTGGCCTATTTCGATTTCCTGTCCCGCGACCGCCACCCTGCCGCCGTCCTGTCCGTCACCTGCGACCCCGAACGCGTGGATGTCAACGTCCACCCCGCCAAGGCCGAAGTCCGCTTCCGCGAACCCGAAGCTGTCCGCTCGCTCATCATCACTGGCCTGCGCACCGCGCTCTCCGGCGCGGGCCACCGCGCCAGCACGACCGTCGCCGATGCCACCATCGCCGCCTTCCGCCCCGAACCCGTGGCGCAACCCCGCATCTACCAGATGGACCGCCCCGCGCAGCCCGTCCTGTCCCGCGCCTTCGCCTTCCAGGCCCCGCTACCGCAACCCGGCTTTGCCGAAGCCCCCTCTGCCCGCGCCGAACCCGCGCCGGAGGAACCCGCAACGCAGAACCGCCCCCTCGGTGCCGCCCGCGCACAGGTCCACGAAAACTACATCATCGCCCAGACCGACACCGGCATCGTCATCGTGGACCAGCACGCCGCCCACGAACGGCTCGTCTATGAAAAGCTCAAACGCCAGATGGCCGAAAACGGCATCACCGCACAGGCGCTGCTGATCCCCGAAATCGTGGAACTGTCCCCCGCCGACGCCACCCGCATCCTCGACCACGCCGAAGCCCTGTCGAAACTCGGCCTCGGCATCGAACCCTTCGGCGGCTCTGCCATCGCCATAAGGGAAACCCCCGCCATCCTCGGCCCCGTCAACGCCGCCGCCCTGATCCGCGACGTGCTGGACGAACTGGCCGACAGCGGCGACAGCCAGCTCCTCCAGTCAAAGATCGAGGCTGTCCTCTCCCGCATCGCCTGCCGCGGCTCCGTCCGCTCCGGCCGCCAGATGCGCCCCGAGGAAATGAACGCCCTCTTGCGAGAGATGGAGGCAACCCCCCATTCCGGCCAGTGCAACCACGGCCGCCCCACCTATGTCGAACTCAGGCTCGCCGATATCGAACGGCTGTTCGGACGCACATGATCACCATCGGCGGCACCCAATACGCATGGACCGACCCCCCCGTCCTGATCGCCGCAGGCGCGGTGCTGGTGGTGCTTGTCCTCCTCCTCACCCTCCGCGCCGCCGCACGGTCGGCCCGCATGGCCGAACCCCTGCTGCGCCAGATGGAATGGATGGGCAACCGCGTCCAGTCGCTTTCCGAAGGGCAGGAACGGCTGGCGGGCGGCCTGCACCATGTGTCCGAAGCCGCCGCCGTCAGCCAGTCCTCCATGCTGAAGCTGATGGAACAGCGCCTTGCCGACGTGCAGCGCCAGATGACCGAGGCGCTGCACGGCACCTCCACCCGCACGGCGCGGTCCTTGGGCGAATTGCAACAGCGGCTGGAAACCATCGACCGCGCACAGGCGAATATCGAAAAACTGTCCGGCAACGTCCTGTCGCTTCAGGACATCCTGTCCAACAAACAGACCCGCGGCGCCTTTGGCGAAATCCAGTTGACCGACATCGTCCAGAAGGCGCTGCCTTCGGACAGCTTCACACTTCAGGCCACGCTTTCCAACGGCAGGCGCGCCGATTGCCTGATCCACCTGCCCAAACCCCCGGCCCCATCGTCATCGACGCCAAATTCCCGCTGGAGGCCTACGAATCCCTCCGCCGCGCCGAAACGCAGGCGCAGGTGGTGGAGGCGCAGCGCCTGCTCCGCGCCGCCGTCCGCACCCACATCAAGGCCATATCCGAGAAGTACATCCTTGAGGGCGAAACGGCAGACGGCGCCCTGATGTTCCTGCCCTCCGAAGCCGTCTATGCCGAGCTTCACGCCAACTTCCCCGAAATCGTCCGCGAAGGGTTCGCCGCCAAGGTCTGGATCGTCTCCCCCACCACCTGCATGGCCACGCTGAACACCATGCGGGCAGTGCTGAAGGACGCGCGGATGCGCGAACAGGCAGGGGCGATCCGCAAGGAACTGTCGCTGCTCTACGCCGATGTCGAACGCCTTGGCGCACGGGTGGAAAACCTTGACCGCCACTTCGGGCAGGCCGTCAGGGATGTGGAGGAAATCAAGATCTCCACTGAAAAGGCCACCAAACGCGCCCGCCGTCTGGACAATTTCGATTTCGAGGAGCTGGGCACCCCCGGCACCCCCCTTATCGGCCCGCAGGCGGCGGAATGATCCACCTGACGCAGGCCGACTACACCCGCCAGCCGTGGAAGAACGGCAAGGGCGTGACGGTGGAACTGGCGCGGGCGGACCGCGACGGGGCGATGCTCTGGCGGCTGTCCATGGCGACGGTGGCGGAGGATGGCCCCTTCTCCCTCTTCCCCGGCATCGAACGGAACCTGACCGTCCTCACCGGCCCCGGCTTCCGCCTGTCGGGCGACGGCATCGCGCTGGACTGCCGCCCCCTGCGCCCCGTCGCCTTCCCCGGCGACATCGCGGTCAGCGCGGTTGACATGAAGGGCCAACCCTCCACCGATTTCAACGTCATGACCGCACGGACACTCGCCCCGCCCGCAGGTCGCCGTGACCGAAGGCCCGCACGTCCTGCCCGCAGGCGGCCTGCTCGCCGCCTTCGCGCTGGACGAGGCAACCGTAAACGACCGCCCCCTAGCACAGCATGACTTGCTGATGACAGAAGGCCCGCTATCGGTGATAGCGGGCCGTGTCCTGTCCGTCCGTATCGCGGGGCTATAGCCGTCAGATCCGCAGGAAGGGCTGCGCCAGACGCGGGATGATGGCGTTGAACCGCAGCGGCGCGTCGGTGGCGGCCAGACAGATGCAGACCTCGCCCTCCTCGGCCACCGGCGTATGCTCCATCGCCTCATCCGCGATCTCCACATCGCCGGGACCGAAACGGTCCTTCTCGTCGCGGAAGGCCCCCTGCAGTACCAGCGTCAGTTCCAGCCCGCGATGCCCGTGATCCGGCACCGCCTGCCCGCCGGGAATATACAGCAACCGCGCCGAGGCATCCTTGCCCGTCGGCAGGATCGCCTGCTTCACGCCCATCCCCAGATTGCGCCACTTCACCTTGCCCGGCCCGCCGCCCACGTAATCGGCAAGCGGCGCGGGGAAGATGCCCGCCCGTTTCAGCGGCCGCCGCGCATTGGCCTGCGACAGCCCGTCGATCCGGTCCATGCAGGCGGCAAGGCTGTCATCCGACATGGCCGCCACATCCGCCATTTCCAGCATCGCGCCGCCCACCGCCTCGAACGAGGCAAGCCTTGCGCGGCAGTCGTCACAGAGGGACACATGCGTCGCCACGACCAGATTGAAGGCCTCGGGCAGATCACCTGCCGCATAGGCCATCAGAAGCTGGTCCGTAAGGTGGTGCCTGATGCTCATCCGTTCGTCTCTCAACCCATCTGCTGGCGCAATCGCTCCAGCGCCAATCTGATGCGCGACTTGATCGTGCCAAGGGGAAGGCCCGTTTCGGCGGCGATTTCGCTATGCGAAAGGTCGCCGTAGAAGGCCCGCTCGATCAACGCGCGCTGTTTCTCTGGCAGCCGGGCAAGCGCGACGCCCAGCCGTTCCGTATCCTGTTGCGCCTCGAGGACCTCGGCCTGATCGGGTTCAGGCTCCGGCCCCCAGGGCAGTTCTTCCGGTTCGGGCCGCCGCGCCTTGCGAAGCGCGTCGATCCGCCGGTTGCGGGCGATGGTGAAGACCCAGGTCGCCACCGAAGCCCGCGACGGATCGAAGAGGTTCGCCTTCTGCCACAGCGTCGCCATGACATCCTGCGCACACTCCTCGGCCAGCGTCGCATCCGCGCCCGACTTCATCAGAAAGGCCTTCACCCGCGGGGCGAAATGCCTGAACAGCGCCGCAAACGCCGCCCGGTCCTGATGGTCGCGCACCCGCAATACGAGCGCCGCCCAATCCGTATCAACCTCATCCGCCTGCACGGCAGGGCCATCCTTCCGGCATCTAACCCTCTGTTCCGTCGCAGCATATTGCTGCGCGGACGATGGCGCATCCGTTTTTTCGGCCTGACGTGCATCGAACATCATACGGCTTTTACGCCGGATGGTGCCGGATGGATCACACCGTTCGAAATGTTACGCGGATTGGACATGTCAAGTTTCAACTGTCCAAAAAAAATTACACGTTGATCCAACCCGTTCGCCGCCCCGTAAAAGCATCAAAGACCAACAGGAGAGCTTCCGTCCATGCCGTTTGAAACCCTCGGTTCCGTTCCCCGTCGCATTGCTGTCATCGGGGGGGGAATCTCCGGCATGGCCGCCGCGCATCTTCTGGCCGACGACCAGAACGTGGTGCTCTTCGAATCCGAATCGCGTCTGGGCGGCCACGCCCGCACCGTGGTTGCGGGCAAGCGGGGCGACCAGCCGGTCGATACCGGCTTCATCGTCTTCAACAAGGTGAACTACCCCAACCTCCTGCGCATGTTCGACCGGCTGGACGTGCCCTATGTCCCCAGCAGCATGTCCTTCGGCGCCTCGATCGACGGGGGGCGGGTGGAATACGGCCTCGCCTCGCTGGATGTCGTCTTCGCGCAGCGCAAGAACCTCGTCTCGCCCCGCTTCCTCGGGATGCTGACGGACATCATGCGCTTCAACAAACACGCCTCCTCCGTCGTCCGTCCCGGCATGACGATCCGCGACCTGCTGGCGGCGCTGGGAACCGGCGACTGGTTCCGCGACTACTACATCACCCCCTTCTCCGGCGCGATCTGGTCCACCCCCACCATGGGCATCCTCGACTTCCCCGCCCATGCGCTGGTGCGCTTCTTCGAAAACCACCACCTGATGGACTTCGAAGGCCAGCACCAGTGGTACACGGTCAAGGGCGGCTCCATCGAATATGTCCGCCGCCTGCAGAACTCCCTCACCCAGCGCGGCGTGGATATCCGCCTCTCCGCCGCCGTCGCAGGGGTCAAGCGCGAAGAGGGTGGCGTGATGATCCGCTGCCACGGCGGCGAATGGGAATTCTTCGATGACGTCGTCTTCGCCACCCATTCCGACGTGACCCTGCGCCTGCTGTCGGACGCCACACCCGCCGAACGCGCCGCACTCGGCGCGGTGCGCTACCAGCCCAATCAGGCGATCCTGCACCGCGACCCGTCCGTCATGCCGAAGAACCGCAAATGCTGGGCCTCCTGGGCCTATGTCGAACCGAAGGGCGGCGCGGGCGGCAAGATCGACCTGACCTACTGGATGAACTCCCTGCAGCCCATCCCGCTGGATGACCCCATCTTCGTCACCCTCAATTCCAACGGCGGCATCGACGAAAGGCTGATCGACGATGTCGTCACCTTCGACCATCCCGTCTATGACCTTGCCGCGCTGGCCGCTCAGGACACCATCCGCGCGATGAACGGCACGCAGAACACATGGTTCTGCGGCGCATGGATGCGTAACGGCTTCCACGAGGACGGCTTCGCCTCGGCGGTGGATGTGGTCGAAGCCATGCGCTCCGGCGCAAGGGAGCGGCTTGCAGCATGAACGGCGTCGATCTGATCCGGGGCGAAACCTTCCACGGGCGCAAGGGCGCCATCGCCAACAGCTTCCGCTACTCGGTGGATTATGTCCTGCTGAACCCGGATCGGGCACGCGGCCCGTCACTCTTTTCCCGCAACAGGCGCAACCTGACGGCGGTGCATGACGCCGACTATGGCGGCGCCCCCGGCAAGGGGCGCGGCACCGCTTGGGTGCGCGAGGTGCTGGCGGCCCACGACCTGCCGGGGGCGGATGAGATACTCCTCCTCGGCCAGCCCCGCGTCCTTGGCCATGTCTTCAACCCCGTCAGCTTCTGGCTCTGCCACGACCACAAGGGACACCTGCGCACCGTGATTGCCGAAGTGTCGAACACCTACGGCGACCGCCATTCCTACCTCTGCTTCCGCGACGATCACGGGCCGATCGCGAGGACCGACACGATCAAGGCGCGCAAGATATTCCACGTCTCGCCCTTCCAGCCGCTGGAAGGGGGCTATGCCTTCCGCTTCGACATCCGCCCCGACCGCATCGGTGTCTGGATCGACTACACCTCGCAGGACGGGGGGCTTTACACCAACCTCATCGGCCCCCGTGTCCCGCTCACCAACACCGAAATCCTCAAGGCCGCGATCCGCCGCCCACTCGGCTCGCGCCGCGTGCTGGCGCTGATCCACTGGCAGGCGCTGAAACTGGCCATCAAGGGCGTGAAGTTCCGCAACCGCCCGACGCCGCCGCCGCAGGAAGTCACCCGATGACCGCCACCCTGCCTGCAATCGCGCCCCGGGCAGGGTTGGCCGGGTGGAGCCTCTTCGCCGCTCTCATCGCGATGGCGGGCCTGCCCATCTACATCCACGCGCCGAAATTCTACGTGGACAGCTACGGCCTGTCGCTGGCGGCGCTGGGCGGTGTCCTTGCGCTGCTGCGGCTGTTCGACGTGGTGCAGGACCCCGTCCTCGGCTGGCTGGCCGAGGCAGGGCGCAAGCGCCGCGCCCTCTGGGTCGCCCTCGCCGCCGCCCTCATGGCCCTGTCCATGTATGGCCTCTTCGCCGTCACACCCCCCGTCGCGCCGCTCCTGTGGTTCGCCGTCACCCTGTCGGGCCTCTTCACCGCCTTCTCCTTCCTGACCATCACCTTCTACGCCGAAGGCGTGGCCAAGGCTGCCACGCTGGGCGAAAACGGCCATCTCCGCCTTGCCGGCTGGCGCGAAGGCGGGTCGCTGGCAGGCGTCTGCATCGCCGCCGTCGCGCCCGTGGCGCTCCTGTCCGTAACCGATGCCCCCTTCACCGCCTTCGCCATCCTCTTCGCCGCGCTGGCCGCCATCGCCACCCTCGCCATGCGCCACGAATGGACGGGGCAGGGCACCAGCCTCGCCAATCCCCTGCACGCCTTCCGCCCCGCGCTGGCCGACCCGCTCGCCCGCCGCCTGCTGCTGATCGCCCTGCTGAACGCCGCACCGGTCGCCGTCACCTCCACCCTCTTCCTCTTCTTCGTGGAAAGCCGCCTCGGCGCGGCCGGCATGGAAGGCCCGCTCCTCCTGCTGTTCTTCCTCTCCGCCGCGCTTTCCACCCCCCTCTGGTCCCGCGCCGCCCAACGCCACAGCGCCAGACCTGTCCTCCTTGCCGGCATGGCGCTGGCCATCGCCTCCTTCCTCTGGGCCGCCACCCTGACCACGGGCGACACGGCAGCCTTCGCCATCATCTGCGCCGCCTCCGGCGCGGCGCTGGGCGCGGACATGGTGCTGCTGCCCGCCCTCTTCGCCCGCCGTCTGGGCCAGATCGGCCAAGGGGGCGAAGCCGCCGCCTTCGGTCTATGGTCCTTCGTCTCCAAACTCTCCCTCGCCCTTGCCGCCGCGACCCTTCTTCCCGCGCTGCAATCCGCAGGTTTCACCCCCGGGGCGGCAAATGCGCCAAACGCGCTTTTCGCCCTATCTGTCCTATACGCGCTGGTTCCCTGCGCGCTGAAAGTGCTGGCCATCACGCTCCTGGCCGTCACCCGTATTCCGGAGGTCTGACATGACTCCCTTCTTCTCGCTCCTCCTCGGTGTCCTCATCACGCTGGTCCTGCTGGCGATGAAATCCCGCTTCACCGGCTTCCGCAGCCAGCGCCCCGCCGATCTGTCGGACCGTGGCCCGCGCTTCGACCTGCGCACCCACCTCTCCGGCCCCATCCTCTGCGAAGGCGTCATCTACGGCCCCACCGGCCGCGTCGCCTCGCGCTTCGTCGCGGAAATGGAAGGCGTGTGGGACGGCAATACCGGCGTGCTGAAGGAACGCTTCCGCTACGATTCCGGCCGGATGCAGGACCGCGAATGGCGGCTCTACCTGTCCAATGACGGCACCATCCGCGCCGAGGCGGATGATGTCGTGGGCCCCGGCGAAGGCCGCGCCGAAGGGCCGGGCGTCCTGCTGAACTACCGCATCAAACTGGATGACGAGGCGGGGGGGCATGTCCTCAACGTCACCGACTGGATGTATCTGATGGAAAACGGCACCATCATGAACCGCTCGCAATTCACCAAATTCGGCATCACCGTCGCCGAACTGGTCGCCACCATGCGCCGCGTGCCGGCATGAGGGATTTCACCGGCAAACGCTACTGGCTGGTCGGCGCCTCCGAAGGGCTGGGCCTCGCGCTGGCGCAGAAACTGTCTGCGGCCGGGGCCGAGGTGATCCTCTCCGCCCGCTCTCCCGACAAACTGGCCGAAGCTGTGGCACTGATGCCGGGCCGTGCCATCGCGCTGCCCTGCGACGTGGCCTCCACCGCATCCGTCCGCGATGCGGCGGAACAGGCAGGCGACATCGACGGTGTGGTCTTCCTTGCGGGCGTTTACTGGCCGATGAAGGCGCAGGACTGGGACGCCGGTGCCGTGGAAACCATGTGCGACATCAACCTGACCGGCTGCGCCCGCGTCATGGGCGCGGTCGTCCCGCAGATGGTGAAGCGGGGCAGGGGGCATATCGTCATCACCGGCTCGCTCTCCGGCTTCCGCGGCCTGCCCGGCGCCATCGGCTACTGCGCCTCCAAGGCGGGGACGATGTCGCTGGCCGAGTCGATGCATTGCGACCTGCGCGGGACGGGCATCGACGTGCAACTGTCGAACCCCGGCTTCATCAAGACCCGGCTGACCGACAAGAACGACTTTTCCATGCCGCAGATCATGGAACCCGGACAGGCCGCGCAGCACATGTTCGACCACATGCTGACCGACCGCTTTTCCGACAGCTTCCCCGTCCCCTTCGCCTGGGTCTTCCGCCTGTCGCAATTCCTGCCCGACTGGGCCTATTACCGGCTCTTCGCGCCGAAATAGGGACCAAATTTCTTCGAAGAAATTTGCAAAATCCTTCGAAGGATTTTGTCAGTCCCGCACCAGACGCACCATGAAGAACCCGTCCATCCCCCCCGCCTCGGCCCAGTAATCCGGCCGCAGCCGCAATCCGCCCGCCCCGGTCCACCATGCCGGATCGACGCCCGCGACCTCCACCCGCTCCGCCCGCAACCCCGGATGCCGCACCAGCGCGGCGGCCAACTGCCCCTCGCCCTCCTCCGGCAGAAGCGAACAGGTGCAGAAGACCACCCGCCCCCCCGGCCTTACCATCGAAAGCGCACGGTCCAGTAGCGCCGCCTGCAGGTCCACCAGCCCCGCCACCTCGGACCCGTCCTTGACGAAGGGCAGGTCCGGATGCCGCCTTATCGTCCCCGTCGCCGAACAGGGCGCATCCAGCAGCACGGCATCGAACTGCCCCTCCGGCTCCCATGCCAGCGCATCCGCCACCACCAGCTCCGCCTCCAGCCCGCACCGCGCCAGATTTTCCCGCACCCGCGCCATCCGTGGCCCCGACATGTCCACCGCCGTCACCCGCGCGCCCGCGGCGGCCATCTGCAAGGTCTTCCCCCCCGGCGCGGCGCACAGGTCCAGCACCCGCTCCCCCGCCACCGGTGCCAGCAACCGCACGGCCAGCGCGGCGGCAGCATCCTGCACCCACCACGCCCCCGCCTCATACCCCGCCAGGGCAGAAACCTGCCCCTTCTCCTCCAGCCGCAGCGAC
>AYNO01000037.1 GCA_000500915.1 Rhodobacter sp. CACIA14H1 | reverse complement strand
AGATCATCCTTTCGCCTCGCGTATCGCATCGCGGATGCGGTGGGGCAGGGCGGGCAGGCGGGTGATTTCGGCCCCGGTGGCATCGCGGATGGCGTTGAGGATGGCAGGGGCGGTGGGGATGAGGACATGTTCCCCGAGGCCCTTCGCGCCGAAAGGCCCTTCGGGATCGGGGACTTCGACCAGAAGCGACTCGATCGGGGGCACGTCTCCTGCGGTGGGGATCAGGTAGTCATGCAGGTTCTCGGTCCGGCCCGGGACGTATTCCTCCATGAGGGCGAGGCCGATGCCCTGGGCGATGCCGCCTTCGATCTGGCCTGTGGCGAGTTGCGGGTTGATGGCCTGTCCCACGTCATGGGCGGCCGTAATCTTCAGCAGGCGGACAGTCCCGAGGTCGGGGTCCACCTGCAGTTCCACGATCTGTGCGCCGTAGCCGTAAAGGGCATAGGGTCTGCCCTGGCCGTCGGAATCCAGCGGGGCGGTGGGCGGATCGTAGCTTTCCT
Organism: Rhodobacter sp. CACIA14H1; assembly: GCA_000500915.1. Classification (GTDB taxonomy): domain Bacteria; phylum Pseudomonadota; class Alphaproteobacteria; order Rhodobacterales; family Rhodobacteraceae; genus Paragemmobacter. The sequence goes on along the minus strand of AYNO01000037.1, from coordinate 26,526 downwards.
CGGCCGAGAGGGAGTAGCCGCGGCTGTCCTGCGGCAGGGCGCCAAGGTCGATCTCGCGGCGCGTGTTTCCTTCGCAGACGACAATGCGGGGACCGTCCGGCACGAGGATCGCAGACTCCGACGCATTCGCGAGGCGCAGGATGGACGCGCGCAGGGCCCGCCCGGCGGCAAGCGCCGCACGCCCCGTCACGAAGGTCTGGCGGCTGGCGGAGGTCTTTCCGGCATCCGGCGTGAGCAGGGTATCGGGTCCCACGAGCCGGAAACGGTCGAGCGGAAGACCGAGCGCCTCGGCGGCGATCTGGGCGATGACGGTGTTCGATCCCTGTCCGATATCGGTCGCGCCCTGATGCAGGACGACATGACCGTCGCGGGTCAGTCCGATCCGGATGGTGGAGGGGTTCGGCAGCGAGGTATTGCCGCAGCCGTACCAGCAGGAGGCTATGCCAACGCCGCGCCCCGGCTTGCCCGTCGCGTCGGCCAGGGCGCGTTTCCAGTGCGGACGCAGCGCTTCGAGGCAGGGAGCGATGCCGGTCGCGGCCAGTACCTGTCCGGTGGCGCTGGGCTGGCCGTCGCGGATGGCGTTGAGAAGCCGGAATTCGAGCCGGTCGATGCCTGCCTTCGATGCCAGCCGGTCATAGAGCGTTTCCTGCCAGATGGCCGCCTGCGGGACCCCGAAGCCGCGAAAGGCACCCGAGACGGGATTGTTCGTGTGGATCGCGCGGGCAGTTGCCGCGACATGGGGCGTGAAATAGGGGCCGGTCGCATGGACCGGCACGCGGTTAGCCACGGTCGGGCCCCAGCTGGCATAGGCCCCGGTATCGAAGCGCCCTTCGAATTCGACACCCGTGATGCGCCCGTTGGCGTCGCAGCCGATGCGGCCGCGCATCTGGGCCGGGTGGCGCTTGGTCGTGGAAGCCATGCTTTCCGGCCGGCTGTAGGTCATGCGGACGGGACGGCCGAGCTTCAGGGCGGCAAGGCCGAGGAGGGGTTGCAGGCTGACATCGAGCTTCGAGCCAAAGCCGCCCCCCACGGCAGAGGGAAGGATCCGGACACGGTCCGGCGGCAGGGCCAGGATTGCCGCCGTTTCGTCACGGTCCATCACGGGGGCCTGGGTGCAGGCGCGGATGCAGAGCGTGTCGCCTTCCATCCAGGCCGAACCGGCCTCGGGTTCGATATAGGCATGTTCGACAAAGGCCGTGGCGATTTCGCCCTCCACGACATGCGCGGAGGCGGCGATGGCGCCTGCGGCGTCGCCCTTGCGCACGCGCCCCTCGATCAGGATGTTCCCCGGACGGCCAGGATGGACCAGCTGGTCCGCGCGTTCCGCCCCGGCCGGATCGGTCAGCGCGGGCAGCGGGGTCCAGCGCACCGGGAAGTCCGACACATCCGCCGGCGCATCGGGTTCGAAGGCCACGAGGGCCACCGCCTCGCCCCGGAAGCGGGCGGGGCTGGCGGCAAGGGCCGGTTGGTCGGCAAAGGGCGGAATGACGCCGAAAGCATTGCGCCCGGGAATGTCCGAGGCTGTGAAGATCGCGGCGACGCCGCGGTCCTTTGCCCAGCCGGACAGGTTTCCGAAGGTGAACTCGGCATGGGGATGCGGGCAGCGCAGGGCCTTCAGGACAAGCGCCCCCTGCGGCACGACATCCGCGCCGAACAGATCGCCTGCAACCTTGGCGTCGCCGTCCAGCCGCGGGATCGCCCGGCCTATGACCGGTCCAGATGCCGCCCGCCCGTCATGGCATCCCGTCGCATCGCCTGCATGGTCGATCACCGCGGCGATGATCTTCCGGTAGCCGGTGCAGCGGCAAAGGACACCCCCGAGGGCGTCCTGCACCTCGGGTTCGGTCGGGGCGGGGTTCTGCGCGACCAGTTCCGCCGCCGCCATCAGCATTCCGGGAGTGCATATGCCGCACTGGGCCGCGCCGTGCCGGAGGAATGCGGCGCGGAGGCGTGCAAGCTCGGGGGTGTCGGCCTCGATCGTGGTGACGTGGCGGTTCCCCACCTGCGCCACGGGCACGAGACAGGCGCAGACGGAACGCCCGTCAAGCAGGACCGTGCAGGCACCGCAGTCGCCCGCGTCGCAGCCGACCTTGGTTCCGGTCTTACCCAGCTCTTCGCGCAGGACTTCGGACAGCCGGCGCGTCGGCGGGGAGGCGCTGACTGCGGGTTCGCCGTTCAGGGTGAAGAAGATCATCCGAGGCACCCCGCAATCGCCCTTTGCAGCAGCACCTTGACCGCCTCGCGCCGGTAGTCGGCGGACGCGCGGATGTCGTCGATCGGGCGGAGGTCTTCGGCGAAGGTTCCGGCGGCCACCAGACCGCTTGCCGCATCGGCAGGAAGGCCGGCAAGCCGCTTCTCGAGTCCGGAAAGGCGCATGGCGACCGGACTGCAGGAGCCTACGGCAAGGGCCGCGCTTCGGATCCTGCCGGCCACCACCTCGATCCGCGCGGCAACCATGGCGATGGAGATGACGAGACTCGACCGCGCACCGAGTTTCACGAAGTGCGATCGTCCCCGCAGTGCCGACGCGGGGATGCCGATGCTGTGCAGGACTTCGCCCGCGCCGAGGGCCGTGCGCCGCGGGCCGGTCAGGAATTCTGCGAGCGGGAGGGTGCGCCTGCCCTCGGGGCCTGCGAGGACGACATGGGCATCGACGGCCAGCAGCGGCGGCACCCCGTCGGCGGCGGGGGATGCGTTGCACAGGTTGCCGCCGACCGTTCCCCTGTTCTGGATCTGCCGTCCGCCGACCTGCCGCGCCGCCTGCTGCAGGGCATGCAGGGCGGGGGGAAGGTCGGCTTCGGCTATGTCGGACCAGGTGGTGGTCGCACCGATCCGCAAGGCGGGGCCGTCCCGGACGATGCCGCGCAGTTCCGGAACGGAGCCGAGGTCGAGGACCCTTCCCGGCAGGCAGGCCGAGCCGATTGCGGCATAAAGGTCCGTTCCCCCCGCAAGCACGCGGGTTCCCGGTTCCGCCATCAGGCGGAGGGCGTCCGTCAAGGTGCGGGGGCAGGCGTAATGCATGCTGGACCGGGATTTGTTTGTATGCATACGAGATTGCGGTGCATCCACGGAGTCTGTCAACAGTCTTGCGCGTTTATCCGGCGGGGCGGATAAGGGGGCATGGAAAAACGACCGGAATATGTGCTGGACGCCCAGATCGGCTATGTCCTGCGGCGGGTGACGCAGAGGCATCTTTCCATATTCTCGGCCCGCATACCGCGTGTGACCACCACCCAGTGGGCAGCGATGGCGCGACTTTTCCATGCCGGACCGATGTCGCAGAACATGCTCGGGCGCGAGACGGCGATGGATGCGGCAACCATCGAAGGGCGTGGTGGACCGGCTGGTGCGCGAGGGCTTGTCGATACTGCGCCCGATCCGAGGACCGCCGCCGCCTTACGGTGACCCTGTCGCAGGAAGGGCGCGATTTCTTTGCGCAAGCGCTGCAGGCTGCAAGCGACGTGTCGGACGAGACGCTTGCGCCGCTTGCCCCGCAGGAGCGGACGCAGCTTCTGTCCCTGCTTGCCCGTCTGGCATGAGATGTCGCGGCCTGACCGGCTGCCGTCGCACCCGGCGCTGACGCCTGCCGGCCCGGCGGCCAAGGTCGAAGGCGCATCGGAGGCAGAGGGTGACATGGCACAGGGCGGATCGCAGCACTTTCCCAATCTGTTCGCGCCGTTGCGGATCAGGGGTGCCGTGTTGCGCAACCGCATCCTGTCCACCGGACACGACACGGTCCTTCCGACTGACGGGACCGTGAACGATGCCCTTGTCGCCTATCACGTTGCCCGTGCCCGCGGGGGGGTCGGCCTGATCGTGACGCAGGTTGCGGGCGTGCATGAAACCGCGCGCTACACCTCGCACCTGCTCATGGCCACGACGGATGACTGCATCCCGGGCTACCGGCGCCTTGCCGAGGCTGTCCATGCCGAGGGGGCGGTGATCTTTTCGCAGCTCTTCCATCCGGGGCGCGAGATCATGGAAAGCGCGGACGGCCTGCTTGCGGTGGCCTATGCGCCTTCGGTCAGCCCGAACGAGCGCTTCCACGTCATGCCCCGTGCGCTGACCACCCGTCTGATCGCCGAGATCGTCGGGGGCTATGCCGATGCGGCCCGCCGGATGTATGCGGCGGGTCTCGACGGTGTCGAGGTGGTGGCAAGCCATGGCTACCTGCCTGCCCAGTTCCTGAACCCGCGCGTCAACCGGCGGGACGACGGCTATGGCGGCGACGCGGGCCGGAGGCTGCGCTTCCTGCGCGAGGTCCTGCAGGGAATCCGTGCCGCCACGGGCGAAGGTCTTGTCATCGGACTGCGCATCAGCGCCGGAGAGCGGGACGAGGACGGTCTTTCTCTGGACGAGGCCTTGGCTGCCTGCGTCGCGCTGGAAGGCGATCTCGATTATGTCAGCGTCACGACCGGCACTTCGGCGACTGTCGGGGGGGCGGTCCATATCGCGCCGCCGATGGCCTTTGCGGCTGGATATGTGGCCCCCGACGCGGCCGCATTCCGGCAGGCGCTGCGGGTTCCGGTCTTCGTGGCCGGCCGGATCAACCAGCCACAAGAGGCCGAGGCGATCATCGCTGCCGGACATGCCGATGTCTGCGGGATGACCCGTGCGCTGATTGCCGATCCGGAGATGCCCGCGAAGGCCGCGCGTGGCGCAGTGGACGATATCCGCGCCTGCATCGGCTGCAACCAGGCCTGCATCGGGCATTTCCACAAGGGCCTGCCAGTCTCCTGCATCCAGCGCCCCGAAACCGGTAGGGAACTGGCCTTCGGAACCTTGCGCCCCGCGCTGCGCCGGAAACGGGTCATGGTTGTCGGGGCCGGGCCGGCGGGGATGAAAGCCGCGGTGACGGCTGCAAGGCGGGGCCACGAGGTCACGATTTACGAGGCCGCCGCGCAGTCAGGCGGTCAGGCGCTGTTGGCGCAGCTTCTGCCGCGCAGGGCGGAATTCGGCGGACTGGTCACCAACCTGTCCCGCGAACTGGAACTTGCACAGGTCGGGGTCCGCCGCGGCGTGCGTGTGGACGCGGCCATGATCTGCGCCGAGCAGCCGGATGCCGTGATCCTTGCCACGGGCGCAAGGCCGCATGTGCCGGACCTGCCCACCGACGGCGTGATCCCTGTCGTCACCGCATGGCAGGTGCTGGCCGGCGAGGTCAGGGTGGGTGGTCGTGTCGTCGTCGCGGACTGGCGTTGCGACTGGATCGGCCCGGGTGTGGCCGAGATGCTGGCGCGGGCAGGGTCTTCCGTGATGCTGGCGGTGAACGGTCTTCATGCGGGAGAGGTGCTGCCGCTCTATGTGCGCGATGACATCGCAGCGCATCTGCACCGGCTGCGTGTCGAGGTGCGGCCCTATTCGCGCCTTTACGGGACAGCAGGGGATACGGTCTATCTCCAGCATACGCCGAGCGGAGAGGCCGTCGAGGTCGAAGGGGTGGATGCCGTGGTCCTGTGCCTTGGCCACAGCCCGGTGGACAACCTTTCCCCTGCGGTCGAAGAGATGGGGATCGAACTGCACATGGCAGGGGATTGCCTTGCCCCCCGCACTGCCGAAGAAGCCGTGTACGAGGGGCTGAAGGCGGGAAATTCAGTTTGACGCGCCGTCCCGGCGACGACCCTGGCAATCGCCCACAAGGTCCAGCGAGGGGCTGCGCACCGCTGTCGTGATGTCCATGATCCCCAGAACGGTGTGCAGGACATCGTCCTGGCTTTGCGGCTGGTCCGCCTTGGCCATCAGGCAGTCCGTGTCCAGACCGAAGGCCTGCCGGTACCCTTCGGAAAACCACAACACCATGGGAACATGGGTCTGCGTCCCGGGCGCGAGGAAATAGGGCGCGGCATGAAGATAGAGACCGTCCTCGCCAAGCGATTCGCCGTGGTCGGACAGGAAGAGGACACTGGAAACCAGATCCTTGCGCGCCGCCAGCATGTCGATTGTCGCGGCAATGACGTGGTCGGAAAAGCGGATGGAGTTGTCATAGGCATTGACGATCTCCTCCGCCGAGCAGTCGGCGAATTCCGGCGTGTGGCAGGCGGGTTTGAACACCTCTGCCTCAGGCGGGTAGCGGAGGAAATAGGACGGGCCATGGCTGCCGATCATGTGGATGAAGAGGACCGTATCCCGCTTGATCTCTGGCAGGGCGGCGGCCAGCGGTCCGAGGAAGACCGCATCCGTGCATTCCCCTGCCGCGCAGGCCGCCGGATCGTCCGTTGCCGACATGCGGCGGATCGGGCCCATCCGCGCCGCCGTTCCCTGATCGCCGGTATTGTTGTCCCACCACAGCACATCCACCCCCGCATGGCCCAGCACGTCCAGCAGGTTTTCCTGCCGGATGGCCTGATCGTAGCTGTATCCGTCGCGGGTCAGGTTCGACATCATGCAGGGCACCGATACGGCCGTGGACGTGCCGCAGGAGGTGACGTCGGTAAAGTTCACCACATCCCGCCGCGCGAGTTCCGGCGTGGTCTGGCGTGCATAGCCGTCCAGTCCGAAATTCTGCGCACGGGCGGTTTCGCCTACGAAGACCACGGTCAGGACCGGTTTCGGCGCGGCGGTGATCAGGGGGCCCTTGCGGGCGTCGCGGCCAAGCGGGGCGACGGCCACATCCTGTGCCTTCAGCATCATCCTGGCGTAGCGCACCGCGCCGCCGATGGCCGCACCCGGCTGGTAGCTGGACAGCACTTCCTTGTGTTCGCGTGCAACGGCCGCATAGGCCTTGAAATCGCTGTAGAGTGCCGCCGCAAACACCGCGAGGGCCAGCAGGACGGAGGCCGTCCACCGCCACAGTCCGGACAGGAAACCCGTGGGCCGGACCTTCACCCAAAGCGCGAGGGCAGACGGCAGGACACCCCAGAGCAGGACATGAAGGAACAGGTGCGGGGTCAGCAGATGCCGTGACTCGTTGACCGTCGTAAGCATCGCGTTCTGGATCATCTCGCGGTCGATGATGATGCCCAGACTGTCCATGAAATAGGACGTCACGCTGGCCAGCAGCAGGAGAAAGACCGCCGCCGGTTTCAGCATCCAGCGGAAGCCGAGGAGGAGCAGCGTGAGCAGGGTCAGCATCCAGACCGCAAGACCCCAGCCCGCAAGCAGGCGGACATCACCGCCGAAGGCTTTCCAGCCGCGTTCCCAGAAGGTCGCGTTATGCGCGGCCATGATGAAGACCGATACGCCCAGCGCATAGGGAAGGGCGGAGAGTTCCGGGCGGAGCAGCCGGAAACGTGCCGTGTGGCGGGCAGGTGGGGCCTGCAGGGTCGTGCTGGACAAGGGGTGTTCCCTTCAGGGGCCTGCCCCGGGATGCGGGCGGTGCAGGGTCATTCGGTTGTGCCCCTATCGGCCAAACCATGGCAGACTGCCATTCCACCACGGTAGGGTCCGCCCTGCCTGCAACCGAAGTTTCAGGCGGGCGTTTCCGTGAAAACGGATTCGTATCCGGTATGTTGACGGGCGGGGTCGATCGGAGTAAATCCGGCAAAACGGAGGAAATCCATTATGACGGAAAATCGCTTCCTCGCCCATGTCGCATCGGTTCTGGACGGGATCCGCCGCGACGGTCTGGAGAAACGCGAGCGCCAGATCACCGGTGCGCAGGGTGTCCATGTCCGTATGGACGGGCGCGAGATGCTGAATTTCTGCGCCAACAACTATCTGGGCCTTGCCGATGATCCCCGGCTGGTCGCTGCTGCCGAAGCGGCGATGCAGGACCACGGTTTCGGCATGGCCAGTGTCCGGTTCATCTGCGGCACGCAGGATATCCACCGTGTCCTGGAGCAGCGGATTGCCCGGTTCCTCGGCAAGGAGGACGCGATCCTCTTTGCCGCCTGTTTCGACGCGAATGGCGGGTTGTTCGAACCGCTGCTCGGTCCGGAGGATGCGATCGTCTCGGACGCGCTGAACCATGCCAGCATCATCGACGGCATCCGGCTGTGCAAGGCGCGGCGCTACCGCTATGCGAATTCCGACATGGCGGACCTCGAGGCGCAGCTCGCGCAGGCCCGCGCCGACGGGGCGCGGTTCGTGATGATCGCAACGGATGGCGTCTTTTCGATGGACGGCTATCTGGCGCGTCTGCCCGAGATCACGGCGCTTGCCGCCCGTTATGACGCGCTGGTGATGGTGGACGATTGCCATGCCACCGGGTTCATGGGGCCACAGGGCCGGGGAACGCCTGCGCATTTCGGGGTGGAGGCGGATATCCTGACCGGCACTCTGGGCAAGGCGCTGGGCGGGGCTTTGGGCGGCTATGTCGCCGGTCCGCAGGCGGTGGTGGACCTGCTGCGGCAGCGGGCGCGGCCCTATCTCTTTTCCAACGCGCTGCCGCCGGCCGTCGTCGGCGCGGCGCTGGCGGCGCTGGACATCGTCGAGGCGGCGGATGACCTGAGGGCGCAGCTTTTCGCGAATGCCCGCCATTGGCGCGACGGGCTGGAGGCGGCCGGGTTCCGCCTGCTGCCCGGAGAGCATCCGATCATTCCCGTCATGCTGGGCGATGCGAAGCTGGCGCAGGCCATGGCGGCCGATCTGGCCGGGCGGGGCGTGCATGTGGCGGGCTTCTTCTTTCCGGTCGTGCCGCACGGGCAGGCGCGCATCCGCACGCAGATGAACGCCTGCATGACGCGGGACGATCTGGATTTCGCGCTGGAGGCTTTCGCCGCCTCGGGTCGCAAGCTGGGGGTGATCTGACATGTCGAACGGGATGAAGGCGCTGGTGAAGGCCAAGGCAGAGCCGGGTCTGTGGATGGAGCATCGCCCCGTCCCCGAGATCGGGCCGGACGATGTGCTGATCCGCATCCGCAAGACGGGCATCTGCGGGACGGACATCCATATCTGGAACTGGGACGAGTGGGCGGCGCGGACGGTTCCGGTGCCTTTGGTGACGGGGCACGAATTCGCGGGCGAGATCGTGGAACTGGGCCGCAATGTCGAAGGCCTGTCCATCGGGCAGCGCTGTTCGGGCGAGGGGCATCTGATCGGGCGGCAGTCGCGGCAGTCGCGGGCGGGGAAATTCCATCTGGACCCCGCGACGCGCGGGATCGGGGTCAACGAACAGGGCGCCTTTGCCGAATATCTGCGTCTTCCGGCGTTCAATGTCGTTCCCCTGCCCGATGCGATCGATGACGAGATCGGGTCTATCCTCGATCCGTTAGGAAATGCCGTTCACACCGCACTGTCCTTCGATCTGGTGGGCGAGGATGTGCTGATCACGGGCGCGGGGCCCATCGGCATCATGGCGGCGGCGGTGGCGCGGCATGTGGGGGCGCGGCATGTGGTGATCACCGATGTGAACCCCGCGCGGCTGGAACTGGCGGCGCAGGTGGCGGATGTGACGCCGGTGGACGTGACGAAGGAACATCTGGCGGACGTCAAGGCGCGGCTGAAGATGACCGAAGGCTTCGACGTGGGGATGGAAATGAGCGGCAACCAGGCCGCGCTGGACCAGATGGTCGAGGCGATGGTGATGGGGGGGCGCATCGCCATGCTGGGCATCCCGCCGGGGAAATCGCCGGTGGACTGGAGCAGGATCGTCTTCAAGGCCATCACGATCAAGGGCGTCTATGGGCGCGAGATCTTCGAGACATGGTACAAGATGATCGCCATGCTGGAGAACGGTCTGGATGTGCGGAAGGTGATCACCCACCGCTTCAAGGTGGACGATTTCCGCGACGGGTTCATGGCGATGAAATCGGGCCTGTCGGGCAAGGTCGTGCTGGACTGGACCTGACGGCACGGGAACAGGCGCCGCCTGTGGCGTGTTGGCCCCCGACAAGGGGGCGACAGGATGCAGGCGGTGGATTGCGTGGTGGTGGGGGCAGGGCCTGCGGGGCTGACGGCGGCCATATACCTTGCGCGGTTCCGCCGTCGCATGGCGGTCTTTGACGCGGGCAGGTCGCGGGCGGCGCTGATCCCGCGCAGCCACAACCATCCCGCCTTTCCCGACGGCATCCGCGGCCCCGACCTGCTGGAGCGGATGCGGGCGCAACTTGCCGGGTTCGGCGGCCAGCCCGCAGCCGCCCGCGTGCAGTCCATCCGCCGCAGCGAGGCAGGCTTCACGGTCGAGGCCGGCGGGGAGACGCTGTCCGCCCGGGGCGTGATCCTTGCCACCGGCGTGCGGGACCGCCTGCCGCCCATGGCCGATGCGGTGGCAGGGGTGAAGGCGGGGCGCATCCGGCAGTGCCCCATCTGCGATGCCTGGGAGGTGCGGGGGCGCCGCATTGCCGTCATCGGTAGCGCCCCCTGTGCCGTGGGCGAGGCGCTGTTCCTGCGCCATTACACCGATGACATCACCCTCGTCACGCTGGGTGCCCCCTTTCCGGCCCCGCCCGCCGTCCTTGCCCTTCTGGCCCGCGCGGAAATCGGGATCGAGATGCGGAAGGTCAGGCGCATCTCGCACGGTGCAGGGCAGGGGGTCGTCTTCCATCTGGACGGTTTCGGGCAACTGCCCTTCGACGTGGCCTATTCCGGTCTGGGGATCGAGCCGCAGACGGAACTGGCGCGGGACCTCGGTGTGGAGTGCGATGCCGAGGGGCGGATCGTCACCGATGCCCGCCAGCGCACCAGCGTGCCGATGGTCTGGGCGGCGGGCGATGCCGTCACGGGGCTGAACCAGATCGCCGTGGCCATGGCGCAGGCCGAGATCGCTGCGACGGGCTTCCATACCGAGATGCGGCGGAGGGAGGGGCTGACGCTGCTTTGATCGTGGTCGGGGCTTGCGCAGGGCAGCGTTGTCCGCTACCTAGCCCCCACTCTCGGCGGGTTGGCGGAGAGGTTACGCAGCGGATTGCAAATCCGTGTACACCAGTTCAAATCTGGTACCCGCCTCCATATTTTCAATGACTTACGTGATTTTTGGCCCAGTTTTGGGCCGTACACATCTTGTACACAAAATTTTGGTCGCGAAGAATTATTGAGAATATACAATAGCTTGAGGTGATCAGCAGAAGGTTGGCATCGTGAGCTACGGCGTATCCAGCGTTACGATCAATAAGCGGCTCAAGCTCGACAAGCGTCGTGGTAGCGACAATTGGTATGCTCGCATGACGCTGAGCAACGGCACACGGCGGGTTTTCTCAACCAAGACGGAAGACCTTGAGCGGGCCAAGGAGTTCGCTCTGCGTGAGTTTTTTGCAACAGATGAGCGGATAAAGCAGAAGCTGCCAGAGAACAGCAGGAAGTTTAAGCCAGTCGCGGAGTTCGCCAAACGGCGCATGCAGGACGAACTGGACGCTGGGACAGGCAAGGCAGCATTCAAGGACTACATCAACGCCATCAACAAGTACCTCATCCCGTTCTTCGGCAAAATGGATATCAGCAGTATCAACACAGCCAAACAGGCCGAGTTCGATGCATGGCGAGTGCAGCAGATGGGCAAGGTACCTGCGCACAGCACGTTGCTGAACCATAATGCGGCGCTGAACCGCGTGTTTGACGAAGCGGAACTACGTGGCTGGATAACAAGCGCGATCCGCCCTGTTGTTAAGAGCCGTGGCCGTCAGGGCGAGAAACGCGGCACGTTTTCTCCCGAGGAATACGAGGCGATCTATACGGCGCTCCGCTCGTGGCACACCAAAACGATGCATGTTCAGCAGCAGGCGACACGGGAGGTGCTGCGCGACTATGTTTTGATCTTGGCCAACACAGGCATAAGGCCAGGTAAGGAGGCGACGCAGATCAAGTGGCGCAACATCACTTGGGTCACTGAGCGCGGTGAGCAGTATCTGGAAATCAACGTACGTGGGAAGAACCGTACAAGAGGGTTGATCGCGAGGGATCGCACAGAGGTCTATCTTGAACGCCTGCGACAGCTGAACCCCAGAACCGCCGCCATACCGCTCGACGAGCTGATTGGGTCAAAGAACGAAGAATTTGTTTTCACGACTAGGCTGGGCGTTCCTGCCAGATCAACCAACTTGAGCCGCGCCTTTACCGCATTGCTAAAGGAGCTTGGCTTGGACAAAGGCCCAGATGATCGCAAGCGTGTGGCCTACAGCCTGCGGCATTTCTATGTGACGGAGGCGTTGGGCAAAGGTCAGGGAAGCACTGTAGTCAGCACACAGGTTGGCAACAGTGCGCCCGTTCTGGAGCGGCACTACAATCACACTACTCCGCGACGGCATGCAGCTGAACTCAGCGGTCGCAGGCGCAAGGATAAGCCGCAGGGTCTTGCGCCTATTGAGAACGGCGTGATCAGTATCGCCAGCAAGGCCTTCGATCTTCTCATGGCAGATAAAATCAAGTTTGCGACCCTCAGCGCGATGCTTGGCGTGGGTAAGGATGGTTACGTCGCTACAGATGAGGTCAAGGTCTTGGCCATGACTGCGCTGGCAGATGGAAAGCTGTCAGAGGACGAGCTGGCAAGTCTGTTTTGAGTGTGTGTTACAGGTTTGGGACAGAGTAGACTAGGCCGCGAGCAATCCGTTGGTCACCGTCTGTTTCAATGTAGCAGAAGGCGTCGAGGCGTGCGCCTGTAAGTTGCTGCTTCGCGTCCTCAGATAGAGATGCTTCAATGTACTGAAGTTCCTCTTCACTTGGCTTGACGCAAGTGGACCATACATCTTTGAACCACGCAGGCACATCAAAAGGGATCCCAAGGTACCGTCGATCTGGGTTAGCATCAGACAGCCGCCTAAAAATCTTGTGACTATCTGCGAGGGCGTCGTTAGAAACTTCAGCGTCTAGAACGATACCACGCAGACCGCTCTTGAAGGACACGGTGTAGGAGCCGTACGGCATTGCTGGTAGATCGAAATAACCGCCCTTGTGCAGTAGGTAGGCCTCATAGCCGCCGTAGCCAACGACACCCAGCACGATTAGTTTGGTAATCCAGCCCATTCACAGCTCCCAGCACCAACGATGCTAGCACTGTGGGCGATGCCGCTGGCAGCAGCAAGTGGGCATACGACGGCATCCGCCCGCTTACTGCCCCTTACAGATCAACCAGCTCGACCGCTTTGCGCAGCTTGGCGTCGTTCACATCAATATAGTGCATGGTGGTGTTCAAGTGTCTGTGCCGCACCAGCACCTGTATCACACGAGGGTTGATGCCCTTATCGGCCAAGGCGGTAACATATTGCCGCCTGCCGCTGTGGCTGCTGGCACCCGTGATGCCCGCAGCTTCGTAGAGCACGGCAAAAAGGTTCACGATGGTCTGCGCTGAGAAGCCGCCTCCCTTGCCGCTGAATATCAGGGGTGCGTCAGCCTTGGCGCAGTGCTTGGGGTAACGCTCAGCGTAGCGTTTCAGCGCAGCTGCCAGCTTCTTGTTCACAAGCACCGTGCTGCCCTCGCCGCCCTTTGTCTGTTCTGCCTGCAAGTAGAAGCTGTCGCGCACAGTGCCGTTGCCCTCGTAAACGTCGCCTACTCGCAGCCCAGCTATCTCGCAGGCACGTAGCCCAGCGTAAAAGCTCAGCGCGACAACAGTGTGATTTCGCACTGCGTGGCGCTTGCTGTCGATCACAGCCGCAAGACGCTTGAACTCCTGTGCATTTAACAGCTTGGCCTGCTTCATCTTAAAAGCCCCCATAATGTGTGGTTTTGTTAAATGCAGTGTAAAGTCACACATATCGCAGAGCTACCAAAGAGAATTGGCGCAGCAAGTCATTGATCTCTTTGGGGTTAAAGTCGAAATATTATAGATTGTGTATTGTATAACATTATTGGGAACGTCGGCGTTTCGATCGCAACAGTCTCGGCGCTGTCAAAATTTTGACGCAACCGTTGCAAGAAGCGTCATGAGACGTTCAGAAGGATATAGACGGCGTATCCTTTTGTCCTTCTCACACTGGGTGCTGACGATCCAACCTGCATCGACCAGCTGCCGCAGCAGGTCGCTCACACGTGCTTCACTGTAGCCTAGTTCGAGGTACAGTTCCTTGACGGAGACGGGTTCATCTGCCGCTCTCGCTGCAACCAAGTATATGATTTCGTTGGACACAGGTGAGGTTGGGAATGGCATGTGCAGGCGCTCCCAGCGCCGTATCGTCAGCAGCTTCTGTGCGATGCTCGCAGACTGCACTCATGCCCCCAGTCACGGGCTGCACAGTTTTGTCACTTTGCAAAATGAGCAAATGGAAATGGCTCTGATTGTTGGGGCTAATTTCTTCGGTGATTTCCCTGACTTCTGCGTCTTCGCTCGCTACAGTTTACGCTGCGCTTGCGAAGCAGAAGGGGATCAGGTTGAAAACGTTTGTTAAGGTATTTGCTGCGCTAATCATCCTTGGCGTTATTGGCAATGTGCTACAAGGCAACCGCGACGGTGGTAACCCTGAGGCATCAGCAGGCAAACCATCCGTAGGCGACGATGCGACCTATACGCTTATGGCATTTTGCATCGACCGCTCTAATCAACGTCTTGAATTGTCATACGGTCAGCCGCTGATGGAATACCTCGCCAATAGTGGAAGTGCGATGATGGCAAATGTCATTCAGTCCAATGGCTACAAGGACTACTGCACCACAGGAAATGGGCCGCAATCAATACCAGAGGCCGAGCTTGCAGGGGGATATGAAGTAATATCAGAGCGGCTTGATACGAGTAGACGAGGGGCCCTGTTGGTCAGGCCAACTGCCGTTCCCAACGCAGTTTTCATCGTCCTCGTGGAATAGGCTGATCAATACAAAATCGCAGCATCAACAAGAAAGACGAGACTATGGGTTTGGAGCGTAAATATCTCTATACTGGCGCAGCAATTGGCGCGGCGCTGGTAGTTCTAGCTGGCGCTTTTCTGTTGCCGCAAAAATCAGAAAGCACTGATGTGAGCTTTTCTCTTGGGCGTGCCGTAAAGTTGAACCAAGCAACTGACCAGCAATGGCAAGAATTCAATGGAAAAATGCTAGCTGCGTTACGTGAGTGCCTGCGTAGTGAAGGCTTAAAGTTTTATCTGGCAACCGCGCATAATCCAGATGCAATTGAGCTTGATGAAGAGCGCACACAGCTTCGCAACAACGATCCCATTGAAGAGCGCGAAACCTCTTCGCAGAGATCAGGTGATGTCGCAGTTTGGGGTCTAAATGCATATGGACAGCGGGTACTTGCGAGAAGGCATCTTGTTATTGAGGCGTCGCTAAGAGGTTCAGGCGATAGCTTTGCTTGGGAATGCCGTTATAGTGACATGGGGGATACGGGCACTGGCGAGTATTGAGGAACAGCTATCCTAATCATCAATTTGACCGCCTAAACTAAAATCTGGTTGTCCAGTAGTGCTTCGTGAAAGCATGCTCTCACACAGGAAGTGTGGGAGCTTTCACAGTGTATGATGCCGATAAAGTCCGAGAATTGAATGACACCGCGCGGCAGACATTTACGGGCTGTAGCGTGATGATTTCTCGCGGTGTGGCTGCGCTGGACTGTGTTGATGCGGTGATGGCGGCTGTGCGCAGCTACAGTGAGTTCAACGCTGACAACGATCCATATGGCGAACATGACTTTGGCAGCTTCGTTGTTGCGGGCGAGCGGCTGTTTTGGAAGTTCGACTATTACGACAGCGACATGCAGATGGCATCGCTTGATCCCTCAGACGACACCATAACGATGCGTGTGCTCTCGATCATGCTGGCTGACGAGTATTGATCAGGCAGCAGAAAAGACCTCATTCGCAAGACTGTCTGCGATACTGGTTGCGGCAGTCGTTGCAGCTGCGCTCATAGCAGCCTTTGCTTTTAGATCGTAATAAAGCTGTGAGAAGCGTTGCTGCAACGCAATAGGGGGCGCGAACAAGCGTATTGCTTTCAACTCCTTCGAATTGATGTTGGATTGCCCAATTGCACCCCTTGCCATGCCAAACAGCATTCCTTTGGTGTGCTTGCTGTTCATAAATGCCCAAAGAACCTCTGGTGCCATCAAATCAGGCTTTGTGCGCAAGCGGATAAAGTAAGAAGCATAGACCGCCTCGCAGCTGCCGTCCCAGATACCAGTCTTACCCACCAGCTCTTTGCTGTTGGTTCGATTAAACAGGATATCGCCCTTTTTGAGCGTAAACTTGGCCTGTTCCGTTGGATCAAGTTCGACATACTTGAGATTTCTCAGGTCCAGACTGCCGTCCATCGTGACGTTGCCCATCCGCAGCATGGGCAAGCCAGTGGCTTCGTCATGGGCTTTTGAGCTTGACCCATAGTCTGCGCTTTCAATCAGGTCGCCAACGGTCGTCATGGGCCAACCCTTTGGATTGCTCGCAGGATCGCCAAACATATCGACAAACAGCGCAGGGATGATTTCCTTGAGCTTTTCGTCTGCGGCTTGACGGAGGCGCTGAATGCTTGCTGCGCGGTCTAGGATATCAACGATGCGCTGCTGCTCGTCCAAGGACGGCACTGGAATACGCAGTTTTCGCACATTCCCTTTCGATACTTCCTTGAAGGTGGTGCCGCCAGCGAGTGATAGCAGCGTGTCTTTTTGTGTGAGCAGCCAACGTGCAAGGTATTCTGGGATCAGCTTTGGGCCGCAGACAAAGTTGATAAAGCCCTGATTTGTTGCCATAGGAACGCTGCTAACCGCGACAAAGCCAATTGTGGCACGGCTTGTCAGCAGCACAGATTTCGCAGGTAGAAGCTTTGCTGCGCTGTTTTTCAGACCTGCGCTTGTGATCGTCTCCTTAGTTGCCGATATTGTCATGCCATTTAGACGAGTGACGTCAGTTGGCGTCGCCCATGGAATTTCGCCGCCAAAGTAACTGGCTTCGTTTCGTGACGGCGTGCCGCCACCAATGATTTCTGTGACACTTTCAAGTGGCAGGGACTGCATGGAACTGGTCATGCTTTCAGCAGCTCGCGCAGACCATCAATTTCTTCAAGCAGCTCAACCTCAATCGCTCGCAGCTCGTCCAGCAGTTCGATGGGGTTGCGATGCTCCGCCTGCGCCTTGCTCATGGGGCGGTAACGGCCAGCACTGAGATTGAAGTCGTTTTCCCGCAGCTCATCTGCCGAGGCAAACCAGTATTTCTCTGTCCATTCCGCCGCTGTTTCGCGCTGTTGCCATTGCGGCAGCAGTTGGGCGCGATCCTTGAACGCTTGGACCAGTGCTGGCAGGTCATCAGCTTCGATGGGCGTGTCGTGCTGGGCGTCCATCTTGTAGCCGTCATTGTCAGCATGCAGGAATTGCACCTGCTGCGTCCTGCCGCCCTTCCTGAACACGATCACAGAGGTCTTCACGCCAGAGTAGGGCTGGAACACACCCCCAGGTAAGCTGAGCACGGCCTCGACCGTGTTGTTTTCGACCAGCTGCCGCCGCAACTCCTTGTGCGCCCCTGTTGAGCCAAACAGCACGCCCTCTGGCACAACGACGCCGCAGCGCCCGCCTGCCTTCATCAGGTTCAGCATGTATTTGAGGAACAAGAGTTCCGTGGCGGTCGTGGTGCCAATTTTCACATCATCAACGATGCGGTCACGGTCCAGCTTGCCAGAGAAGGGCGGGTTGGCCAGCACAACGTCATAGCCGTCGATGGGCAGACCAAGCTCTGCCTTTTCGCTGCGGTCCATCACGGTCGTCAGTGCATTGCGCTTGAGGATGCGCACGTTGGGCAGGCCGCGCAGCGTGAGGTTCATGGTGGCCAAGCGCACCATCTTGGGGTCAACGTCATTGCCGTAGAAGGTGCTGTTGGCCAGTTGGCTTGCCGCACTGCTGCTGAGCTTGTCGCCCCAGCCGCGTGTCACACGCTTGCCGTCCAGTTCTGCCTCTTCGATCGCATGTTCAGATGAATTGGCCAGTCGAATGTGGTTATAGGCCGCGACCAAGAAACCTGCCGTGCCTGCTGCTGGGTCATAGATGGTTTCGCCAATCTTGGGATCGACCAGCTCGACAATGCTGCGGATCACGTGGCGCGGTGTGCGGAACTGGCCCAGTTCACCAGCCTGTTTGATCTGGCGCAGCACGTGTTCGAAGAGGTCGCCCTTGGTGTCAGCGTCCGCCTCGTCCAAGTGCAGGTTATCCAGCAGGTTTACGACCTGCGTGAGCACGGTGGGTTCATCAATGCCCAGACGTGCGCCGTCCATAAAGTTGGTGGCGCTTTGCTCTGCGATGGCAGCGTAGAAGGGGAACACCTCATCTCGCAGCCAATTGACCAGTGCTTGGCCCGTCATGCCACGTGCCCAAACGCTCCAACGCAGATTGTTGGCGGGAACGGTGGTCTGGCCCGCGACAGGTGCGTTCAGCGGGTTGCGGATGGTCCAATCGCCCGCAAACACACTGTCATAGTGCTGCTTCGCGCCCTTGGCCCGCAGCTTGTTATCCTCGTCCAGCCCTTCGATGAGATAGAAGAACATGAGGTAGGACAGCTGTTCCGCATTGCTCATGGGATCTGGGTAGCCGCCGCCAAACAGATAGTCGCGGATGCGGTCGATACCCTGCCGCAGTTGGGGAGTAAGAGGCATGTGGTCAGTGTTCCCGTTGAGGTGCGGCAGCGGTCGCCGTATCCGTGCTGTCTAGCGGCTCTGCATCGTCAAACACAGCCCTGTTGAGGCTGGCAATCATGCGGTCCAAGCCCTCTGCGCCGCCAAAGGTCTGCCGTGCCCGCTGGATGCCGCCAACGGACGAGAACGGCGGGTTGGTAAAGCGCCAGTCCTCCCATTCTGCGATATCGTCAGCGTCTGCCTTGATCTGCTGTTCAATCATGCGCAGCAGACGCATCTGGTCGCTGTGGAAGCTGTTTTCTGCAAGCCAAGCCTCGAACTTGATGCTGAGCTTTGCACCGCGTTCCTCTGCTGCCGTGCTGCGCACTGGGTTGCCTGCGGCATCGACCGTGACCCAGTCGCGGCTGGCAGGGTCGATGTGGTCGTTGATATCCAGCATCAACAGCTTGCGCGGCGTCTTGCCCTTGTCTGCTGGGGCTTTGGCAACGACAAACCCGCCCTCGCCGCCGCTTTCATCATCGTTGTGGTAGTCCGTGACCCCAACAAAGTCGAACATGGTAAAGCTGTTTTTGAAGATGTGATCCGCCCGCCGTGTGCCGCGACCGCGCATCTGCTGATAGAGGAGCAAGCTTTTGGTAAAGCGAGCCATGACCAGATTGACGACCTCTGGCGCATCAAAGCCCGTGTCCAGCATGTTCACGCTGACCAGTATCTTGGGATAGGCTTCGTCCTTGAACCGCTTGATCTTCGCAAAGGCATCGACCGTGCTGTCATTGCCCATGTCAGACACGACGTAATCCGCATAGCGTGTGGCAGGGTCGGGCTTTTGGTCCGCATAGTGTTCATCGAACATCTGGGCGAGTGTTTCAGCATGGCGCTTGGTCACGGCAAACACGATGGTCTTGCCAATCAGTGGTGCCCTGCGCCGCCCGTCCTTGGCGACATAGCCATTGTCCATCACTTCGCGGAATTCGCGCACGATGGCGCGGTTGCGTTCAGGGATTGTAAAGGTTCTCTCAAGGGCAGAAGGATCGGCCATGATCTTGTCGTCCTCGCCAAAAAGCTCTTCGAACTGCGCACGGCTTTCTGCGTCCAGTGCTGACCAGTCGATTTCGCTGCGCTTGACCTCGAACCCGCCTTCTGCTGCCGTCTTTACCGTCTTGGCCTTGTAGATTTGGTAAGGCACGAGGTGCCCTTCCTCGATGGCCTGCTGCATGCTGTATTTGAAGGTGGGTTTATCGACCTCGAAGAAGCGCAGCGTGTCGCGGATAAACTTGCCGTCCTCTTCGTCGCCCAGCGTGTCAGGGTCAGCGACACAGGGCGTGGCCGTCAGGCCAATCTGCACACCATCAAAGTGTTTCAGCGCCCCGCTCCACTTGCCGTAGATGGACCTGTGGCACTCGTCCGTCAGAACCAGATCGAAGTAGCCAGACGAGAAGTTGGGGTATTCGCTGATCATGGTTTGCAGCGTGGCGACCGTGATGCGCTTTTCGTCCATCGCACCGCGAGCAGACCGCAGCACATAGGCAGGATAGTCTGGCAGGTGCTCCGCAAAGGCATCCTCGGCCTGCTTGGCCAACGTGATGCGGTCAACGAGGAACAGCACACGGCCTACCGCATTGGCTTCGAACAGTCGCTTGATCAGTGCTGCTGCCGTGCGTGTCTTGCCCGTGCCTGTCGCCATTTCGACCAGCATCTTGCGACGGCCAAGGTTGATCTCCTTGCACAGCGTGTTGATGCAGTCGTGCTGATAGTCGCGGCTGGCAACCTTCTTGTCGATTTCGATGGTCATGGGATCGCGCCGCACACTGCGAGCTGCCCTGCGCCGTTCAAGGTCTGCCTGTGTAAAGAACGTGGCGACCAGTCGCGGATGCGCTTCGCGTTCATAGTCCCAGAAGCGAATTTCGTCGCCGTTGGTCAGGAAGATAAACGGCACATCCAGCTGCTTGGCATATTTCAGCGCCTGCTCTGCTGCGTCAGCGGGGTTTACGGATGATCGCTTGGCTTCGACAACCGCCAAAGAACGCCCATGACGATCTGCCAGCACGTAATCAGCCCGCAAGCCGTTGCCCAGCACATATTCAAAGCGCACACTCTTGCCGTCCGTGAGCGACCAGCGCACGTCTTTCAGTAGGGCATCAATCTTAGCACGGGCAAAGGCTTCGTTACTGGGCATTAGCTGTCCTGCACATATGTATCGTTGTAAATGTCTCGAAGCGATTTGCCTTCATAGGTCCAATAGGGTGCAGGCGCGACGCTATAATCCAACTGAAGAAGCTGGCGGGTTGCTGCCGTCAAAGACAGCTGTTCGCCATTAAGATAGACCCGTTTATCGTTTACGACCGTAACTGTCGCGTCATTCTCAGAAAAGTGCAGCACAGCTCCAACAGGAATGCCCATTTCTGCGAAGTTCAGGTTGGGCCTGCGAGCTTTATACTGCTTGGCAGCTTGCACCTCTTCGTCAGGGATGGAGCTGGCCATATTGGCGATTTCAGTGGTGGCATCCTCGACATGCAGAAGCTTGAGGATCGCAATCGCCTGCTCTGGGTCGATGTTGAAGAATTCGCGCTTTGGATTGACGCGATTGGGAGCAAAGGCCTTGTGCAGCGCCTTTTCAACCTCGTCTGCGTTAGGCACCTTGCAGGCGAATGCCAAATCATAAGGGAACGGAACACCAGTCGTGTAAAGCTGCGCCAGACGCATGTTCACGTCTTGCAACTCAGTTTTGCCAATCTTGACCAGATTGGGCATGGCAGGGTTGGTCAAAACGTATACGACTTGAAGCTGCATGCGCCTGTTGGTTCCGCTCTGTTATGATTGCAGCATACACCTCACTTCACCCTTGGGAAGTCTCCGCGAGCAGCGACCCCTGCTGAACTGCCCGTGTTGACCTCAGATAGGTTGCTTGGCTCTAGATTACCAGTTTGGCACGGACCTCCAGCCAAGCACCACACTATTACGATGCATCGGCCGTGATCGTGTCGCCAGCGGCCTTGGCCAGCAGCACACGGTTAGCCTCAAGCACGGTCTCCCAGCGTTCTGCGTTGAAGAGGTCATTGATGACGCCAACCGCGTCCATGATGATCTGCGGCGCATCAGGGTCAGGACCGAACACGGCTTGGTTGGCACGGATCACGCTGTTTACGTAGGCGTAGACGTTCTGGTTGATCATGACTTCGTCAGCAAACTGGTCGATGTTGCGCACGTCATACGCACCTTTTTTGGGCTGAAGGTCTTGCAGGGTCAGCAGCTGGGCGATGGGGTTGTCAAAAGGCACAGGCAGAACGTCACTGACGGTGTGCAGCGGAACAGGGTCAGCCAAGTTGGCGATGCCATAACCGACGGGCAGCGGGATGGGTGACATAGCCCAGTCCTTAATGTCCGCGCCCAGCTTCGCCGTAGTCACGTATTCAGTGGTGACGCCTGCGACACGATAGGGGCTGGAACTGTCCATCGTGATGCGGAACTCGGGCGAGTTGGTCGTGTCGCGCACCGCTTGCTGAGCGGCAGTCATCAGTGGTGCCCAAGGCAAGCGGCTGAGACGGAGGATATGCACCAGCTCAAATACGCCGCCGAGCATCTTCTGGTCGCGCAGCAGGAGCATACGGCGCAGCACACGATAGACGCCGCCCATTTGCCCCACATGTCCCGCGAAGGCAAAACCCTCGAACGGATAGGGTTTAACGGCTTGCCACCATGCTTCTTCGCTTTCAATTGACGTGCCTTGCAGAACAGAAATCAGTTTCAAGGGACGATGACGACCGCGATGATCGTTGAAGAAGCGCAGGTTTTCGACGCTGAGATCAATCAGTTGCTGTTCGCTGCAATTACGGAAGGGCGATTTATTGCCTTTATCATCATTGCGGACCCAGAGAGGCATATCAATCGTTGGCGCGAATGTGCAGCTCAGCTCCATCCATTGCAGAATTTCGCTT
This sequence comes from Rhodobacter sp. CACIA14H1, assembly GCA_000500915.1. Classification (GTDB taxonomy): domain Bacteria; phylum Pseudomonadota; class Alphaproteobacteria; order Rhodobacterales; family Rhodobacteraceae; genus Paragemmobacter. The sequence continues at coordinate 4,249 of AYNO01000037.1, read as the reverse complement.
TTAACGTTGCTTTCGCGCCAAAGCGCCATTACTTTCTCAGGATGTTTTGCGAGGCTTTGCCAAGACTTGATTTCTTCAAGCGTACCCGTGCCGATCTGGTATCCTGCGCTATCTCCCAGAACGAAGGTTTTTGCGGGATTGGCATACGAGACAGCATTGTTATTACAGTTTTTGAATTGCGCAGCAGTGGCAAGACAGCAGGTATAGCTCCAGAAACGGTTTGAAGCGTCCAAGTAATTGAAGTCGCGCATGCTGAGGTTCGCAGGCATGTTTTCGGCACGTCCAGCGACAGTGTCCTTGATAATGCGCCGTGCAGATTGAAGCTGCAATGACGGCGTATACATGGCCCAGTCTTTAGCTTTTTCGTAAAGGTGGGTCATTTTACAGTCCTTTCTGGAAGATGGAATTGACGGGCACGGTGTTACAGAGTGTGGGGATTGCAATTTGATAGGCCGCGACGTTGGTGCTGAAGGTGATCAGCATAGCGTCAGTATTGCCCATGATCTTGATTGCGCTGGTCGCAGCAGTGTCAACAAGATTGTGGAACACAGGCGCAAGGTCTTTCGAGCGGAAGCTGTAGGCAAGGGAGGCGGTTGCGTTGTGCAGCTTAGCCACAAAAGGCACGGTGACAGAGGGGGTATCGCCGATCTTTTGTTGGTTGAACTCGATGCAGAACGTATCTTTGGTGATGACGATGTTGCTCACACGGTTGTTGTCACGGTTGAGCTGGGTATTTTTGCCAAGGGTAGCGAACCAGCGGTCGAGGTGCTGTTCGCGCAGGGTCGCAAAGAATGCCGTGGCGACCGTGGCGGTCCATTCCGCCTTGAATGCCTTGGTATTGATCGACCCCTGCCAATTGTTCGTCGCATTGTCGCGAGCACGCCCTTTTTGGTAGAAGTAGAGGCGCTGGCCTTCACCCGTGCCCGTGTTCTCAAGCTCAAGGATGTGGCTGTGGAGCTGGCCGTCAACGGGCAGCAGACGGTTGTCAGACTTGGCCCGCATGAGTTCAAGTTCTCCGCCTGCGACCATATCCTCCAAGCGCCAGCGGTCACGGGTTTTGAGATAGGTGTCCTCAGCGGGCAGCTGCATGGCGGCGGGCTTGGCGACGATAGTGACGCCGCGCGAGCGCCGCATATTCGACATCACGACGCTGTTGGTCTTGCCGCAGAGCATGAGGCGGCGGGGCGTGGTCTGCGGTTCTCCGCTGCTGTTCACCTTGTCTGCCGCCTTGGCGCTCGTGGCCTTGTCATAGAACACGCGATCCCGCCAAGCAGCGTGACCCTCAGCACCCTTGGGCTTGGCATGGGCAGGGAAGGCTTGCAGGCTCACAGTCTCAGCCAGCACAGCCAGGGCGGGCGACACCCCGCCAAATTCCTTGGCCTTGATGTTCGCGGCGACAGCGTTCACTGCATCAGCGGCACAGGACGAGGCCAACACCTTGATGGTGCCATCAGCCTCAACGCGAGCAATGAGAGCGACCAGCCGCTGATCATCGGCTTTCAGCGGCTGCTGCGCCTTGAATTCCGCGATGGGCGGCAGCTGGGTGTGCGCGAGAGTGTGCAGCCGCTGCTTGGCAAGTTCCCCATTAGCCTGCTGCTGGGCAAGAACAGCATCGCGCTTGCGCTTGGTCACAGCGGGCGACGGCTGGACGGGATCAGCAGCAGATTGCGACAGATCACCAGCAGCCTTGGCTGCTTCATGCATGGCCGTGATGCCGCCCTGCTTTTCGATGTAGGCGGCGAGACGGGGGATGGGGTCAGCATCAAAGTAAGGCTGGTTTTGCAGATAGGTTTCGTCCAGCTGCCCAAGCACCGCACTCCAGCGTCCAAGCTTGTTGGACAAGTAGGGCGTGACGTTCATCATTGCATAGATAAGACGCAGGAAGGGGCGATAGTTCACGCTGTTTTGCGGCACTTTGCTGTAGTCGATGCCAGCAGCACGATAGGCAGCGTCAAGCAGCTGCGGTGCCTGCGACAGCTGCCTGTAAACCATAAGCGTGTTAGCGAGGTGGCGATACTGCGCGAGCCGTGCGTTATCCGCCAAGTTGTAGGTGGCGGTAGCTTCCGTGCGCAGGGTGTTCAGAAGGGTTTCGAAGGTTTGGTCGTCCATAGTGCGTCCTCACAGGTTGCGATGGACGGCACATGTGCGCTGGATAGGATGTTGTCGGTCACCCGCACACCGCTTGGCCAATGTGCGACTTTTTCGAAAGCAGGATCAGCATGCACGACGACACCGCAAAGGACACCAAGACTGTGACGATCACGGAGGTGGATGCCAGCAAGGTCGCGGAGGTCAAGGCAGAGCTGAACCAGCTGCACAAGAATGACATAGTCAAAGACCTTTATAAGCAGAGCGAGGATCATCTTGAACAGACCGCCTATTATTGGTGGTGGAAGTTTGTAAGTGCGGGCGTAAAGCAGAGTTCAGTGATTAAAGAACTTGTCGCGGACACAGAGAAAGCTCAGGCCCTTCAAGAAGTAATTGCCGATTTTGAACCAAACAGCGACGCATTCAAAGTGTGGTGGCGTAGAAAGGGCCGTGATCTGTTCAAAGAAGATACTGTGCCGCACATAATTCCTATGGGGATTACCGCGGAAACCAATGACGGATTTACAACGCCATATGTCGCGCTGCTTGTGCCGTTGAGTATCAGCAAGAAATTACTGGTCGATCAGTTTAAACTGATCATCGACAGTTACTTCCCAGAGAATTACATGCGTCATGCTGCCAGCACAGCAAAGCGCAAAATCCATCCGTCAAAGAAAGATAAGACTGCTGATTTTCATTATCTGCTGGATGTGTGGACTGCGAGAACAGAAAACCCAGAACTGCCTTTCTGGCAAATCCATTGCATAGCAACCAAAAGCGAAGAACTGCTTGAGGAATTGAAGCGCAAAGACAGCGGACATCCAATAAAGTTAAAGCTCAAGTCGCAGACAGAGCAAGCATACAAACAGGCAGACGAGCTAATGCGCAACGCATTGATTGGCCACTTCCCCAAAGATGACGAGTTTCAAAAGAAGAAGCGAGGGGAAGAAAAAAGCAAGAGAAGCAAGTCACAGAAAGCCAAGCAGCAATGACACACATCAAAATGATGTATCCAAGCTTTGCAGTGCTGAGAGACTGTAAGCGCACAGTTGGAAGCATGCACAGCTTGGCGTGATCTTTGGAGAGTGATGTGATCTGTTATTGATTGTGCCATGTTGCTCAATCTGTGATCTTGTTCTGTGACTGTGTTGATTGAGCGTTGTGTGATCGTGATCTGTATCCTGTAAAGTGAGTGTTTTCTATATCTTGTTCTGTGATTTTAGTTCGAACGATTTTGGGGATAAGCTGGAGACAAATCTCCAGCTACAGCATCGTTTTCTGATGCCGTTGTTTCCTTTATGTAGTCTGCCAGACTGGTCGACGCTGTGCTTTTATAGTGGTTTTACCCCACTTCGCTCTCAGTTGATAGGCAGATGAGTGTTCTTGTCACAGAAGAAACCTTTGCTGTCCTCTTCGCCAGTGACAAATTTGTTCATGTAATCTATGAAGCGACCATGTATTTCTTCAATTTTGGTCAGTCGCTCGTCGAATTCTTCGTTCTTATATTGCGCACATTTTTTGCGCCATAGCTTATCTGCTAATTGGATCAACTCAGCCGATGAATGACCGTCAGGCGTTTTGATCGCAATATGCGCATGCCAGCCAACATTTTCCTCGTATTCAAGAACAACATAACGCAGAACTCGCATGCCACGATTGCGATGTGCAGCTTTATGGATAGCGCGGTCTAGCGCATTAAAGTATTCGCGAAGTTCTTTTGCAAGTCCGTCTGAAGTGTAGCCACATTTCTTTTCCCGCATAGACTTGGGTGTGTGTAGTGTGGCGCAGATGTCCCACTTTACCCCAGTATCATCCAGCCAGTGTTTGATTGCAGCCTTATAGCGTTCCTGCCTCTGCTGCCGAACTGAACCACCAAACAGTATTTCTGCTTGCGTTCTTTTCCTATTATTCGAAGTCGACGCTCGCGCCACTGCATTACTTCGTGACCTTCGCACGATAAAAGAACTTGTCATAAGTGACCTTGTGATAAATACATGCTGCACAAACTCTGTGCATGTTTATTTATACTGCATGTTTAATTACACGCCAAATTTCGAGGTCAAAATGATAGAAAAAATATTTGGAGAGCTGCGCGATATAGGAATTGTGCGCAGTCGCGATCAATTCAGCGCAGAATGGCTTGGCCGTGAGAAAAGCTATC
>AYNO01000036.1 GCA_000500915.1 Rhodobacter sp. CACIA14H1 | reverse complement strand
GGGGGGGCCAGCCCGGAGCGGGTAGTGCGGGCTTTCCGCACCGTGCTGGCCGACCGTAACGTCAGCGTCATCCTCGTGAACATCTTTGCGGGCATAAACCGCTGCGACTGGGTCGCCCAAGGCGTGGTGCAGGCCTATCGCGAACTGGGGCTGACCCTGCCCGTCGTCGTCCGCCTTGCGGGCACGAATGTCGAGGAAGGCCGCCGGATCATCGATGACTCGGGCCTTCCGCTGATCACCGCCGACACGCTGGAGGACGCGGCCAAGGCCGCCGTCGCCACGCGCCAGAAACTCGCCGCGTAAGGGAGGGACCAATGGCAATCCTCATCACCGAGAAGACCCGCGTCATCGTGCAGGGCATGTCCGGCCGCATCGGCCAGTTCCACGCGCAGGACATGATCAAGCACGGCACCAATGTCGTGGGCGGCGTCACCCCCGGCAAGGGCGGCGAGTCGCTGCTGGGCCGCCCCCTGTTCAACACCGTCCGCGAGGCGGTGGAGGCGACGGGCGCCGAAGCCTCGCTCGTCTTCGTGCCCCCGCCCTTCGCGGCGGATGCGATCATGGAAGCCGCCGATGCAGGGATAAAGACCGCCGTCTGCGTGACCGACGGCATCCCCGCGCAGGACATGATGAAGGTCAAGCGCTTCCTGAAGCGGTATCCGGCGGAACGGAAGATGCGCCTGATCGGGCCGAACTGCGCAGGCATCATCTCGCCCGGCAAGGGGTTCATGGGCATCATGCCGCCGCACATCTACATGCCGGGCCGCGTTGGCATCGTCGGGCGTTCCGGCACGCTGGGCTATGAGGCGGCATCGCAGATGAAGGCGCTGGGCATCGGCGTCTCCACCTCGGTCGGCATCGGCGGCGATCCGATCAACGGGTCTTCCTTCCGCGACATCCTCGAACTCTTCGAGGCGGACCCCGAAACCGATGCCGTCATGATGATCGGCGAAATCGGCGGCCCGCAGGAGGCCGAAGCCGCGCTCTACGCCCGCAACTTCATGAAGAAGCCGGTCGTCGCCTATATCGCGGGCCTCTCCGCCCCCAAGGGCCGCAAGATGGGCCATGCCGGCGCGATCATCTCTGCCTTCGGGGAAAGCGCGCAGGAAAAGGTGGAGATCCTCTCCGCCGCCGGCATCACCATCGCCCCGAACCCCTCGGCCATGGGCGAAACGATGGCTTCCGTCCTCGCCTCCCGCCGCGCGGCGGCCTGATCCCTTTCCCTCACCCTGTCCTGAACGGGCGGCCCTCGTGGCCGCCCTTTTTTTCGCGCCGCTGCCGACCATCAGGCAACCCCGTCCCGGGCTTGACCCGGGACCTCCCCTCCCACCGGGCAAAAGCGCGGGCCGGAGGCCCCGGGTCACGCCCGGGGCGCGAAGTTCCCCTGACGAACCCGCATCCGCAGCACAGCATCGGAACGCCCCGCCCCGTGACGGGTTTACCCCCCATCACCCTCACGGACGACGCCATGCACCTCCCCTCCCGCCAGACCCTGCCCTTCCTGCGCGACTGGGGGGCCGATCCGGTCGGCAAGGGCGTCTGGCGCTTCTCCATCTGGGCCCCGCAGGCCGACAGCGTGGCCGTCACCGTCGAAGGCCGCCGCACCCCCCTGCGCCGCTATGCCGAAGGGACATGGCGCACCGAGGCGCCAGCAGAGCCGGGTGAGACCTACCTCTTCCACATCGACGGCCGCACGATCCCCGACCCCGCCGCCCGCGCCCAGTCGGGGGATGTCCATGCGCCGTCACGTCTGGTCGATCCGACCGCCCATTGCTGGACGACCCGCTGGAAGGGCCGCCCCTGGCCCGAAGCCGTGATCCAGGAAATCCACATCGGCACCTTCACCCCCGAAGGCACATTCGCCTCCGCCGCCCGCGCCCTGCCGCGCCTTGCGGAACTGGGTTTCACCGCCGTCGAACTGATGCCCGTCGCCCAATTCGCGGGGCGGCACGGCTGGGGCTATGACGGCGTCCTGCCCTATGCCGTCCACCCTGCCTATGGCACGCCGGACGACCTGAAACGGTTTGTCGAAGCGGCGCAGGCGCTGGGGCTGATGGTCATCCTCGACGTCGTGTACAACCATTTCGGCCCCGACGGCTTCCACCTCGCCGCCGTCGCGCCGGTCTTCCATCCCGAAAAGGCGACCCCTTGGGGACAGGTGATCGACTACACCCAGCCCCCCATGCGCCGCTTCGCCATCGAGAACGCCCTGTACTGGCTGGCCGAATACCGCCTCGACGGCCTGCGCCTCGATGCCATCGACGGGATCGACGACCCGTCCGACCCCGACCTCGTCACCGAACTGGCGCTGACCATCCGCAACTACGGCTTCGACCGTCCCATCCACCTGATGACCGAGGACAACCGCAACATCACCCGCTACAACGACCCCGCCAACGGCCTGCGCATCGCCGAATGGAACGACGACTGGCACCACGCCATCCACGCCCTGCTGACCGGCGAATCCCACGATTACTACGCCAGCTTCGCCCGCGACCCGCTGGACGACATCCGTCTGTCGCTGGCCGAAGGCTTCGTGGAACAGGGCCAGCCCCGCCCGCCGCTGACGGAACCGCGGGGCGAACCCTCGGGCCACCTGCCCCCCACCGCCTTCGTCATCTTCAACCAGAACCATGACCAGATCGGCAACCGCCCCCTCGGCGACCGTCTGGTCACGCTGACAGACCCGGCACAGGCCCGCATCGCCCACGCCCTCCTCCTGACCGCCCCCATGATCCCGCTGACCTTCATGGGCGAAGAGGCAGGCACCCGCACCCCCTTCCGCTTCTTCTCCGACCACAAGGGCGACCTTGCCGCCTCCATCCGCGAAGGCCGCGCAAGGGAATTCCCCGGCCTGCATGGCGACGACCTGCCCGATCCCAACGACCCGGCCGTCTTCCACGCCTCCCGCCCCGACCGCGCCCCCGACGCAGCGGAATGGGAGGCGCTCACCGCCGCCCTGCTGGACCTCCGCGCCACGCGCATCGTGCCGCTCCTGAAATCCGGCAAGCCCGACGCGACCGTCACCGCCGCCCCTCCCGCCACGATCGATGCGCTTTGGCGCTTCCCCGGCGGAACCCTGCGCATGACGGCGCGTTTCGCCACAGACCCGCAGGCCACCCCGCCGAAGGACCCGCCCCTCTTCGCCATCGGCGACCCCGCAACAGACCCCGCCTTCGCCCTCTGGATCGAAGACTGACCCGCCCGTCCTCCCGGCCCGGATACCCCCCGGGGGTCCGGGGGCAGGATGCCCCCGTCCTCCGCCAGCCCGAAGCGCAGCAAAGGCCCCATGCTCCCCACCGCCACCTACCGCATCCAGCTACGCAACGGGGTCGATTTCGACGCCGTCGCCCGCGAAATCCCGCGCCTCTCCGCGCTCGGCATCTCGCACCTCTACCTCTCGCCGGTCCAGACCGCGACACCCGGCTCCGCCCACGGCTACGACATCACCGACCCGTCAGAGATCGACCCCGTCCTCGGCGGCCGCCCCGCCCTCGGACGCCTGTCGCAGGCAGCCCAGGCCGAAGGTATGGGCCTCATCCTCGACATCGTGCCCAACCACACCGCCTTCCACCTGTCGAACCCCTGGCTGCAGGACGTGCTGCGCCACGGCCCCGCCAGCCGCTACGCAACGCATTTCGACATCGACTGGTCCGCAGGCCGGCTGATCCTGCCCTTCCTCCCCGAACCCTTCGAAACCATGCTCGACCGCGGCGATATCACCACCATCACCACCCCCCACGGCCCCGCCCTCCGCGCCCGCGACCTGACCATCCCGCTCGCGCCCGACAGCGACGCGGGCACCGGCACCGCACAGGAACTCGCCGCCCTGCACGAGGCGCAGCACTGGCGGCTGACCCACTGGGTGCTGGAACGCGACGGCGTCACGCATCGCCGCTTCTTCAACATCACAGGTCTGATCGGGATGCGCGTCGAAGACCCCGCCGTCTTCGACGACACCCATGCCCTGATCCTCGACCTCGCCGACAAGGGCCTGATCCACGGCCTCCGCATCGACCATATCGACGGCCTCGCCGACCCCGCCGCCTATCTCGCCCGCCTCCGCGCCCGCATCGGCACCCTGCCGCTCTGGGTGGAAAAGATCCTCACCCGCGACGAAGCCCTGCCCGACTGGCCCGTGGACGGCACCACGGGATACGAGGCGACACGCCAGATCACCCGCCTGCTCCTGTCCTCCGATGGCCTGACCCGCCTCACCGGCCGCTGGCGCGACGACACGGGCACCACCGCGCCCTTCCCAGACCTCCTCTCCGATGCCCGCCTCGACATCCTGCGCTACGAACTCGCCGCCGAACTGCTCGCCCTGATCGACCTCGCCCGCCCCATCCGCGATGGCGACCCGCAACTCGAAACCGGCGACGAATCCCTGCGCGAGGCGATCCGTGCCCTCCTCCTCCACTTCCCCCGCTACCGGAGCTATCTCGACGACGGCCCCCCCTCCGCCGGGGACCTGCGCCTGATCCAGACCACCGCCGACAGCGCCGCAAGGACGCTCCGCGACGACCGCACCCTGCGCCGCCTGACACAGGCGCTCACCCTGCCCGCCACCCCGGCGGAAACCCGTTTCCGCACCCGCTTCCAGCAGGTGACGGGCGCACTGGCCGCCAAATCGCTCGAAGACACGCTGATGTTCCGCTACAGCCCGAACCTCGCCCTCTGCGAGGTGGGCATCGACCCCGACGAACCGCCGCTCGATGCCGCGGCCTTCGCCGCATGGGCCAGCGACCGCGCCGCCCGATGGCCCCTCTCGCTCACCCTCACCTCCAGCCACGACACCAAACGCGCCGAAGACGCCCGCGCCCGCCTGATCGCCGCCAGCCACCGGCCCGGGGACATGCTGTCCCTGATGGCGGACCTCCCCGACACCTTCGCTGCCCTCCCCCCCGCAAGCCGCTGGTACATCGCGCAAAGCTGGCTCGCCATCGCCGCCGCGCCGGAACGGCCCGACCATCCCTCCCTGCCCGAACGCCTCGCCCGCCACATCGAAAAGGCCCTCCGCGAGGCGAAACAGGTCACATGGCCCACCCATCCCGACCCCGCCGCCGAAGCCCCCGCCCTCGCCGCCGCCCGCCACCTCGCCGACACATGGCGCATCCCGCCCGAAGCCGCCCGCCACCTGATCCGTCTGGGCGAGGAGATCTCGCTCGCCCAACTCGCGCTCAAGCTCTTCCTCCCCGGCATCCCCGACATCTACCAGGGCTGCGAAACCGCCTCCTTCCACCTCACCGACCCCGACAACCGGCTTCCCGTGGATTTCGAAGCCCTCACCCGCCCCCAGCCCAAAAGCACCCTTTCGGCGGCAAAGCTTGACCTGACGCGCAGCCTCCTCTCCTTCCGCCGCCGCATCGCCGCGGAAACCCCGCTCGCAGGCCCCGTCACCGCCCACCCGGACGCAGGCATCCTGCTCTCCACCCCCACCGCAAGGGGCACCCTCTGGCTCCACATCGCCATCGGCGCCACGGCGGACAAGGGCGAAGGGCCCCCCCTCTGGCCCCCCAACCCCGGCCACGGCCCCGTCTGCCTCCGCCACCACGAAGACTGACCAAAGCCCCTTCATCCGTTCCCAAATATCCACAAGGGGTGAATTGGCCGCTTGCGGCCAAGAGGGGACGCGTGCGTCCCCTGACGCGCTTGCACCGCGCCCCGCGGTGCAAGCTCCCGGCGTGCCTGCGCCTGCGCAGGCTCCGCTGCCTCAGGCGAATTTCAGCGCGACGATGCCCGCAAGGATCAGCGCCACCCCCAGCACCCGCATCAGGTTCACCGGATCGCCGAACAGGAAGACCGCCATCACCGCCGTCCCCACCGCGCCGATCCCCACCCAGACCGCATAGGCGGTCCCCACCGGCAGGTCCTTCATCGCGATCGACAGCAGCCAGAACGATGCCAGCGCCCCCGCCACCGTCAGGACCGACGGCACGGGCTTGGTGAAGCCTTCGGAATATTTCAGCCCCAGCGCCCAGCCGGTTTCCATCAGGCCCGCGATCAGGACGATCAGCCAGGGGTTCAAGCGGCCAGCCCCTTCGACCCCATCTCGACGAATTTCGCCCGCCGCTCCTTGACCAGGACATCCGGCTTCTTGCCCGACAGTTCCTTCAGCATCGCCTCGATGCCCTTGCCCACGGCCTCGATCGTCTCCTTCCGGCCCCGCTGCGCCCCGCCCAGCGGCTCCTTGATGATCCGGTCGATCACGCCCAGCTTCTGCAGGTCCTGCGCCGTCAGGCGCAGCGCCTCGGCCGCCTCGCGCATCTTCTCGGCATCCTTCCACAGGATCGACGCGCAGCCCTCGGGCGAAATGACCGAATAGACCGAATGTTCCAGCATCGCCACGCGGTTCGCCGTGGCAAAGGCCACCGCCCCGCCCGACCCGCCCTCGCCGATCACCACCGACACCAGCGGCACCCCGATCTCCAGGCATTTCGCGGTGGACCGCGCAATCGCCTCGGCCTGACCGCGCTCCTCGGCGCCCTTGCCCGGATAGGCGCCGGGCGTATCGACCAGCGTCACCACCGGCAGGCGGAACCGGTCCGCCATCTCCATCAGCCGGATCGCCTTGCGGTATCCTTCCGGCCGCGCCATGCCGAAATTGCGTTCGATCCGGCTCTTGGTGTCGTTGCCCTTCTCGTGCCCGATCACCACGACCGGCTGGTCGTTGAACCGCGCAATCCCGCCCATCACCGCATGGTCATCCGCAAAGTTCCGGTCCCCGGCAAGCGAGGTATATTCCGTGAACAGCGCGTCGATGTAATCCTTGCAATGCGGCCGGTCCGGATGCCGCGCCACCTGGCATTTCCGCCAGGGGGTCAGGTCCTTGTAGAGGTCCTTCAGCAGCGTCTCGGCCTTGCGGTCCAGCGCCTCGGCCTCCTTGCTCACATCCATCCCGGAATTGGCCCGCGCCATCGCACGCAGCTCCTCCGCCTTGCCTTCGATCTCGGCCAGCGGCTTTTCGAATTCCAGATAGTTCATCGGGCTCTCCCTGAAGGATCGCCCCTATATGGCCAAGCAGGGGGCAAGATGCAACTCGCGCGGAACGGGCCCCGGGTCAAACCGCTTCCGCCCCGCCGTCCAGCGCGATCAGATGCGCCACATGGTCCGGCCCGCAGGACAGCTTCTGCGCCACCTTGCTGCCCGGCAGCACCACCCGCCAGAACGGCACCACCTGATCCAGCGCCTTCCCCTCGGCCAGATCGGCCAGCGCCACCTCGGCCACCACCCGCAGATAGATCGCCGCTGTCACCGGACACATCGCTTGCGCCCCCGCCTTCCGCGCCAACTCGTTGCGCAGCCGGTCCATCGTCCGCGTCTCGCCCTGCGGGATGCGGGCCACATAATTGGCAATCTCGCCGGGGGAGGAGATGAGCATCGTGTTCCCCGCCTTCACCCCCGCGAAATCCGCGTGCAGCATCACCACATGCGGCGCCTTCGCCGCCCCGAACCGCTTGCGCCAATCAGTCGGTTTCTTCGCCTTTGCGCCCATCACGAACCCTCCACCCGCGCCTTCAACGCCGCCAGATAGATGGTGGCGAACTGCCCCGGATCAAAGAACAGCCGCGCAAGGATGCGCCCCAACGGCGAAGGCACCACCGCCCGTTCCACCACCGCGATCCGCGTTCCCCCTCCCTCGGGTGTCAGCACCGCCTCCCAGGTCCCCGCATAGCCCGCATCCGAGGCAAACCGCAGCCGCACCCGCGCCGCGCCCATCTCCTCCGCCACGAAGGAAATCCGCTCCCCCCGCGCCGTCACCTCGACCCAGCCCTCCGCCGTCCGCTCGACCGCCGCGACCCCCTCGCGCCACGCGACCTGGGCCTCCACATCCGCAATCTCCTCCACGACCCGCGCGGCAGGCGCCGCGATCACCACCTCCGCCCGCCCCTCACGCGCGGCGGGCAACAGCCAGCCCACAAGGAAAACCACCCCCGCCAGCAGCACCACGGCCGCGACGGACCAGACCAGAACCCGCATGAGCCACCCCCGGATTTGCCTTCCCCATGCGCTAGCAAATCCGCGGCTTTCGCCGAAGTATCTCGATTTTAAAGTAAATAAATCAGAGCGTTAGGTGGAATCACGCCCAACCGCCCCTTCATCCGTTCCCAGATATCCCACGGGGGTCAGCCATTGAGTCGCCATCGGTTCAAGACCGATGGCTGACGCGGTGTGAAACCCCCGGTCCGACACAAGCCCCAATCGCACCCGCCACAAACAGCAGCGCCCCGTGGCCGGGCCACGGGGCGTGCGTCCTCCCCTTTTGCTGCGCGGGGCCTCCTCTCCCCGTGGGTCGCAGCGCGGGTAATCTTTGCAAAGCGCCTGTTTCTTGCGCTCCGGTCCGCAGACCTTGCCCGTCTGCAAGGCGACCTGTCAACGATTCCTGCGTGACGCAGCGTCAACCGCCGATCAGCTCTGCCTGCCGCACGATCACCTCGGCCTGCTTGATGGAGGCGATATCCACCAGACGGCCCTTATAGACCGTCGCCCCCTCGCCCCGCGCCTTGGCGGCTTCCATCGCGGCAAGGATTTCCCGCGCCTCGGCCACGGCCTGTTCGGACGGGGTGAAGACCTCGTTCGCCAGCGCCACCTGCTTGGGGTGGATCGCCCATTTCCCCACCATCCCCAGCGTCGCCGACCGCCGCGCCTGTGCGCGGAAGCCTTCGTCGTCGCTGAAATCGCCGAAGGGCCCGTCCACCGGCAGGATGCCATGCGTCCGGCAGGCCGCCACGATGGCCGCCTGCGCCCAGTGCCACGGGTCGGACCAGTGCCGTGCGCCCTCGCGCAGCATGTAGTAATTCTCCTGCGTGCCGCCGATCCCCGTCGTCTGCATCCCCATCGACGCCGCGAAATCCGCCGCGCCAAGGCTCATGGCCTGCAACCGCGGCGACGAAGCCGCAATCGCCTCCACATGGCTGATCCCAGCCGCCGATTCGATGATGACCTCGAAGGAAATGGGCCTCACTCGCCCCATCGCCCGTTCCACCGCCGTCACCAGCGCATCGACCGCATAGACATCCTCGGCGCAGCCCACCTTGGGGATCATGATCTGGTCCAGCCGGTCCCCGCCCTTTTCCAGCAGGTCCACCACGTCCCGATACCACCACGGCGTATCCAGCCCGTTGATCCGCACCGACAGCGTCTTGCGCCCCCAGTCCACGGCGGAAATCGCCTCGATGATATTGGCCCGCGCCACGTCCTTGTCCGACGGCGCGACCGAATCCTCCAGATCGAGGTTGATCACATCCGCCGCGCTCGCCGCCATCTTCTCGAACAGCGCGGGGCGCGATCCCGGGCCGAACAGCTGGCAGCGGTTCGGGCGGGCGGGGGCGGGGGGTTGCAGGCGGAAGCTCATGGCGCGGTCTCGCAAGGATATTTCAGTTCATGCTGCACCAGCGATATAATCTTGCGCCGCACCGCACAAGCGCCATTTCGCACCCGCAGCATGACTTGACACGGCGTCACCGCTCCAGCCCCCTCCGGCTGACAGGAGACGCCCATGATCACCGCCACGCTGGACAGCTTCCCCCTCGCCCGCGCCTTCACCATCTCGCGCGGGTCCAAGACCGAGGCGCGGGTGGTCACGGCCACCGTGACGCGGGGCGGGGTGACGGGGCGCGGCGAATGCGTGCCCTATGCCCGCTACGGCGAAACCCCCGAAAGCGTGCTGGCCCAGATCGCCACCCTGCCCGAAGGCATCACCCGCGCCGCCCTGCAAGAGGCGCTCCCCCCCGGCGCGGCCCGCAATGCCGTGGATTGCGCCCTCTGGGACCACGCGGCAAAGGCCAGCGGGCGCCGCGTCTGGCACCTCGCCGGACTGCCGGACCCGAAACCCCGCCTCACGGCCTTCACCCTGTCGCTGGACAGGCCCGAAGCCATGCGGGAACAGGCGGCCGCGAATGCCCACCGCCCGCTCCTGAAGATCAAGCTCGGCACCCACGACGACATGCCGCGACTGGAAGCGGTGCGTCAGGGTGCGCCGAAATCCACCCTCATCATCGATGCGAACGAAGGCTGGACAGCCGAGGTTTACACCGACCTCGCCCCCCACCTCCTCCGCCTCGGCGTGGCGCTGGTGGAACAGCCGCTTCCGGCGGGGGAGGACGGAATGCTGGCCGAAATCCCCCGCCCCGTCCCCGTCTGCGCCGACGAAAGCGCCCATGACCGCGCCAGCCTTGCCGCCCTGCGCGGCCGGTATGACATGGTCAACCTCAAGCTCGACAAAACCGGCGGCCTGACCGAGGCGCTGGTCATGGCACAGGACGCCCGCGCCGCGGGATTTTCCCTCATGGTCGGCTGCATGGTCGGCACGTCGCTGGCGATGGCACCTGCCATCCTGCCCGCGCAACTGGCCGCCTTCACCGATCTCGACGGTCCGCTCCTGCTGGCCCGCGACCGCGACCACCCCCTGCATTACGACGAAACCGGCGTCCACCCGCCAGAGGCCGCGCTCTGGGGATAGGCAAACCCCGTCCCGGGCTTGACCCGGGACCTCGTGACACCGCAAGAGGGCCCGGGGCGCGCAGGGTCGCGGCCACAATTCCCCCTTGACCCCGTGCCCGCCTTGCCGCCAAACCGCGCTGGACCGCAGCGCAGGGAGGAAACCATGACCCGCACCGTCTATGTCAACGGCACCTGGCTGCCCGAGGATCAGGCCACCGTCTCCATCTTCGACCGGGGCTTCCTCATGGCCGATGGCGTGTACGAGGTGACCTCCGTCCTCGACGGCAAGCTGATCGACTTCGACGGCCATATCGTCCGCCTGCACCGCAGCCTTGACGAACTGGACATGCAGGCCCCCTGCTCCGACGCCGAACTGCTGGAGATGCACCGCGAACTCGTCCGCCTGAACGGCATCGACCAGGGCATGATCTACCTGCAGGTCACGCGCGGCAACCCCGGCGACCGGTCCTTCCTCTTCCCCGACGCAAGCGTCAAACCCACCATCGTCGCCTTCACCCAGAACATCCCCAACCTCGCCGACGCGCCCGCCGCCAAGACCGGCTTCAAGGTCATCTCGATCCCCGACATCCGCTGGGGCCGCCGCGACATCAAGACGGTGCAACTCCTCTACCCGTCCATGGGCAAGATGATGGCCAAGAAGGCAGGCGTCGATGACTCGTGGTTCACCGAGGACGGCCATGTCACCGAAGGCACCTCGAACAACGCCTATATCGTGAAGGGCAACCGCATCATCACGCGGCAACTGACCAGCGACATCCTGCACGGCATCACCCGCGCCGCCGTCCTGCGCTTCGCCGCCGAGGCGCAGTTCGAGGTGGAGGAACGCCCCTTCACCGTGGCCGAGGCGCAGGCGGCGGACGAGGCGTTCTCCACCGCCGCCTCGATCTTCGTCATGCCGGTCGTGGAGATCGACGGCCAGCCGGTCGGCAGCGGCAAGCCCGGCCCCGTCGCCACCCGCCTGCGCGAGCTCTATCTGGACGAGATGCGCAAGGCGGCGATCTGACGCCGCCCTGCCTTCCCGTGCCGGCGCGTCAGGCTGCCTGACGCGTCAGCACGATGTCGGCCGCCTGCACATTTGCCAGCACCTGCCCTTCCAGCCGCAGCGCAATGGTGCCGTCCAGACGCACGACCACCGCGCCGCCCTGCTGTTCCAGCGTGACGGCCGGTGCGGTCGAGCCGGAATAGACCACCTCGATCCGGTCCTGCCCCGGCGTGTAGTCGCGCACCACCAGCCCCGCCGGGGCATTCACGACCAGCAGGTCATCCCCCGTGCCCAGCGTCACGTCATCGGCACCGTCGCCATAGACCGTATCGTTGCCCGCGCCGCCCAGAACGGTATCCCGGCCCGACCCGCCATCCCGCGCATCCAGCACGTCACGCCCCGCGCCGCCGTCCAGACTGTCATCCCCGGGATTGCCGGTCAGCGAATCCGCCCCGTCGCCCCCCGTCAGCGTGTCGTTGCCCGCACCTCCGGCCAGCGTGTCGTCGCCCTCGCCGCCATCCAGGCTGTCATTCCCGCCGCCGCCGTCCAGCGTATCGTTGCCGAACCCGCCCGAAACCGAGTCATTGCCCAGCCCCGCGCCAAGGAAATCATCCTCCGTATCCCCGAACAGCGTGTCATCCCCCGCGCCCGATACGATGGAATCGCGCCCCTCGCCGCCCCGCGCCAGCAGGGCCGCCACCGCCGCGCCACCCGCCAGCGTGTCATTGCCGGCGCCAAGGAAGATGCTGTCCTGATCGCTGTCTGCGAAGGCCCTGACGCTGTCCGCCCCGTCGCCGCCGAACAGCGTGTCGCGCCCGATGCCGCCGGTCATGGTGTCATTGCCGGTCCCGCCCAGCAGCGTGTCCTCGCCGCTGCCGCCGAAGACGGAGTCATCGCCCTCGTCTCCGTTCAGGTAATCGTTCCCGTCCTCGCCATACAGCGTATCCTCACCGCCGTTGCCGCGCAGGGAATCCGCCCCTTCCGCGCCCATCAGCAGGTCATCGTCGGGCCCGCCGGAAAGGCTGTCCAGACCAAGGCCGCCAAACAGCCGGTCATCGCCCTGACGCCCTTCCAGGACGTCATTGCCACCCTCGCCCATCAGCGTGTCATCGCCCGCAAAACCGACAAGCTCGTCGCCCGCCGCCGTGCCGCGCAGACGGTCATCCGTCCCGGACCCGTCATCATCGGTGCGGGGATCGGGGGTGTCATCGCTGGCAGCGGAGTCGCCGGACGATCCGTCCGAAAGGAGACCGGCAATCGCAAGGACCGGCAGGGCAAGCAGAAGAAGGAGGCCACTCATCACTCTTCACCACAAAAAAAAACCGCATCTACCCGCAAGAATAGACAGCGACGGCACGACTCTTCCACCTCTTTTGCGGGACCCCCGCGCTTTGTGGACTGCGCGGAAACAGTCTGCGCCACGCGGCCCGATTGGTGCGGGCCGCGCGACGGAAGGTCGGCCGGTGGCAGCCGGGCCTCAGCCGTGGGTCTTGAACGCCTCGGTAAAGGCGGCCTTCTTGGCATCGTCCGCCTCGGTCTGGTGAAGCGCCTTCCACGCGTCATAGGGCATCCCGTAAACCAGCGTCTTCGCCGCCTCCTTGCCCAGCGGCACGCCCTGCGCCTCGGCCGCCTCGGCCATCCAGCGGCTCAGGCAGTTGCGGCAGAACCCGGCAAGGTTCATCAGGTCGATGTTCTGCACATCGGTCCGGTTGCGCAGGTGGTCGCGCAGCCGCCGGTAGGCCGCCGCCTCGAGGGCCTGCATCGTGGCATCGTCGATCTCGGGCATGGTCTGGGTCATGGCGGGCCTCCGTTCCTCGGCCCATAGATAGGGCGCGGCAGCGGCAATCACCACCCTGACCAACGTAGGGTGCGCCCTGGCGCACCCTACCCGGGCGTCAGATGCGCCGGAAACCCACATCCTCGATGGGCAACTGCGCCGCCCGCAGTCCGGCAAGGAAGATCCGGTCCGTCCCGTTGGCGGACACCATCACGCCGCCATCCAGTTCGCGCAGGCTGACCGTGACATCCCCCGTGCCATTCCAGAACAGTTCCACACTGTCCTCGCCGGGACGGAAATCCTCGACCCGCACGACGCCGGTGTCGGGCGGCACCTCCTCGCCGGCGACCACGGAAAAGAGGTCCGCCCCCGCCCCGCCGACCATCGTGTCGTCCCGGTCGCCCGACAGCGTATCGTCCCCGTCGCCCCCTTCCATCAGGGTCCGGCTCTGCCCGGTGGCGGGGCCCTTGACGTTGCGATCCAGCATCCGGTTGAAGCTGTCGGTCTGCGGCCCGTAATTCGCCGCGACCGTCGGCACCACGGCATCCGGTTCCAGATCGGCCAGCACGAAGGGATCGACCGCCGTCCCCCGCGCCCCGTCCAGCCCCAGCAGCAGGTCATTGCCCGCCCCGCCCCGCAGCGTGTTGTCGCCGGAGGTGTCGAGCAGCAGGTCATCCCCGCCCTCGCCCGCAAGGGTGTCATTGCCGGACCCGCCGATCAGGATGTCGTCCTCCGCGCCACCGGCCAGGCTGTCATTGCCCGCCCCGCCCAGCAGCAGGTCATCACCCGCGCCACCGCGCAGCAGATCGTCCCCGGCATCCCCGGCCAGCAGATCCGCGCCCGCCCCGCCATCCAGCGTGTCGGCGCCCGCAAACCCGGCCAGAAGGTCGTCGCCCCCGCCGCCCGACCGGCTGTCATCCCCCGACGCACCCTTGATCAGCTCGTCCGCGTCCTCGTCCACGGCGCTGCCGCCCCCGCCGCCGGAGTCGCCACCTGCGCCGAAAGCCAGACTTGCCAGTAACGCGGCAGGCAGGAGGATCAACAGAAGGCTCATCAGGCGCACCCTTTCACTCGTTATTGCCGGCAGGTTCACCAACAGACCGGCCCGTTGGTCAAGCTTTCTGCGTGTAGCCGGACGATTCTGCGAACAATGCGGCGAAACTTTGGGGAAATCGCGTGATCTTCCGCAACAGCCGCGCCCCCGGCGTAGGGTGCGCCATGGCGCACCCTACCCCGCCCGTTCCAGCGCCGCCCGCAGCAGGGGCGCCAGCCGCGCCCCCCAGGCCGCCTGCGCCGCAGGCGTGGCGATCAGGTCGTTCCGAACCTCGACCAGCGTATTCTGCCGCCCGTGCCGCAGCGCGTGGCGGTCGATCGCATCGCCGGGCAGATGGCCGTTGTAAGGCTCGTTATCCCCCACGCACAGGTCCGGCTCGGCCCGCAGCAGGTCGATCAGCGCATGGCTCAGCCGCCCGTCCAGATGCGAATGCAGCACGCCCACATGCCACGGGCGCGGCGTGCGCCCCTTCAGGCAGGGGGTAAAGGAATGCACCGCCACGATCGCCACATCCGGCCGCCGCCCCGCCAGCCGCGCCAGCGCGTCGTGATAGGGCCGGTACAGCCGCGCCAGCCGCTCCTCCACCCCGTCCGCCCCGATATGGCGGTTCGCGGGGATGATCGTGCCGTCATAGAGCTTCATCACCAGCGTCGGGTCATCCTCGCCCCGGTTCGGGTCGATCACCAGACGGCTGAACTCCGACAGCACCACCGGACTGTCCAGCGCCGCGCCCAGCGCCACGGCCACCCCCGCCGCGCCCACATCCCAGGCGATGTGACGCGCCATGTCCGAAGGCCCGATGCCCAGATCGCCCCCCGCCACCCAGTCCGGCACGCGGTTCGATGCATGGTCGCATGTCACCAGCCAGCGCCCTGGCCGATCCTCCCCGATGATCCGGAATGCACTCACACCCGCGCGTCCCCTGCCGTCTTCATGAATTCGTCATTTATTCTGACGAAAGGAAATCCGCCAGTTGCCCAACACCGCCGATTGCGCCATAACCCGCCTCGGCCCACGACAAAACGAATAACTGCACAAGGAACGAGGCATATGAGACGCCTTCGGAACGTAAAGATCGTGGCCACGCTCGGACCGGCCTCCAGCGATTACGCAACCATCCGCGCCCTGTTCGAAGCCGGCGCAGACGTGTTCCGCCTGAACATGTCGCACGGCACGCATGACGACATCCGCGCCCGCCACGTGATCATCCGTCAGGTGGAGGCCGATACCGGCCGCCCCATCGCCATCCTCGCCGACCTGCAGGGCCCGAAGCTCCGCGTCGGCACCTTCGCCAATGCGGGTGGCGAGGAACTGGCCGAAGGCGCCGCCTTCCGCATGGACCTCGACCCCGCGCCGGGCGATGCGACACGGGTGCAGCTTCCGCATCCGGAAATCTTCGCCGCGCTGGAACCCGGCGCATCCCTGCTGGTCAATGACGGCAAAATCCGCCTGCGCGTCGAAACCTGCGGCAAGGATTTCGCCAACTGCACCGTGACGGTCGGCGGCACCATCTCGAACCGCAAGGGCGTCAACGTGCCCGACGTGGTGCTTCCCGTGGCCGCGCTGTCCGACAAGGACCGCAAGGACCTCGAATTCGCCTGCCAGCTCGGCGTGGACTGGCTGGCCCTCTCCTTCGTCCAGCGCCCCGAAGACGTGATCGAGGCGAAGGATCTGGCCAAGGGCCGCGCCGCCGTCCTGTCCAAGATCGAAAAGCCCGCAGCGGTGAAAGCCTATGACGCCATCCTCGACGTGTCGGACGGCATCATGGTCGCGCGGGGCGACCTTGGCGTGGAACTGCCCGTCCATTCCGTCCCGCCGATCCAGAAACGTCTGGTCCGTGGCGCCCGCGCGGCGGCGAAACCGGTGATCGTCGCCACCCAGATGCTGGAATCGATGATCGAATCCCCCATGCCGACGCGGGCCGAGGTGTCGGACGTCGCCACCGCCATCTACGAAGGCGCGGATGCGGTCATGCTGTCGGCGGAATCGGCGGCGGGGAAATACCCGGTCGAAGCCGTGCAGACGATGAACAACGTCGCCATCTCCGTCGAAAGCGACAGCACCTACCGCCAGGTGATCGAAGCCAGCCGCAGCGTCGCCCGCACCTCGGTCGCGGACGGGATCGTGGCGGCGGCGCGGGAAATCGCGGAAAGCGCCGACATCAAGGCCATCTGCTGCTTCTCGCAATCCGGCACCACCGTGTCGCTCGTGGCCCGCGAACGGCCCCGCGTTCCCATCATCGCGCTGACCCCGCTGATGGAAACCGCCCGCCGCATGTGCCTGACTTGGGGCGCACATTGCGTCATCACGGAAGAACAGGACCGCTTCAAGGGCGCCGTGATTTCCGCCGTCCGCGCCGCACGCACCTACGGCTTCGCCACGGAAACCGACCAGATCGTGCTGACCGCAGGCGTTCCCTTCAACGTGCAGGGCACGACGAACATCCTGCGCGTCGCGCCCTGTGACGAAAGATTGATCTACAAGGTCGATCCCGAATAGGATCGCACGGCCCGCACCCCACGGTGCGGGCCGTTTCCTTTGCGGGGGGACTGCATGGGCAATTCGAACGATCTTGCCTTCGTCATCGGCATCCTGCTGGCCGTCATGTCCATTCCCTCCCTCCTCAACGCATGGACCGAGGAACGGGCCCCGCGCTTCGGCGCGATGATCGGGCTGACGGGGCTGGTGCTGATCGGCCTCGCCATGAGCCGCCATCCCGGCGGCTACGGCCTCGATGACGTGCTGCCCGCCTTCCGCAGGGTGTTCAACGCCCTGCTGAACTGATCCTTGATCGGCGGCAGGCTTGCTGCCTTACTATGCGCCGCGGCGGTGCGTGCGGGTGTCGGGGGAAGCGGAACATGGTGGATCACGACCTCCTGATCGTCACCGGCCTCGCGCTGCTGGGCCTTTCCGCCATTTCCCTGCTCTCGGCGATGGTCGATGACCGCAGGCCGGTGGTGGCGGGCCTGACCCTCGCGCTGGGCACGGGTCTTGCGGCCTGGGGCGCGGTCGGGACGCAGCACAGCCTCAACCCCGCCGACCTGCCGGATCTCTTCTTCACGGTGCTTGGCCGCTACCTGCCCTGACACCCCGCTTTTCCGCTTGCACCCGCGTCCGGCCCCGCCTATACGGCCCACCTTGCGATACCTGCGCGACCGGCCAACGTGGCATGCCGAGTCGCGCCTGCAACCACGGAGATGGAAATGCCCAAGATGAAGACCAAGTCGGCGGCCAAGAAGCGGTTCAGCTTCACGGCCTCCGGTCGGGTGAAGGCCGGCGTCGCCGGCAAGCGCCACGGCATGATCAAGCGTACGACGAAATTCATCCGCGACGCGTCCGGCACGATGCTGCTGTGCGACAGCGATGCGAAGATCGTCAAGAAATACATGCCCTACGACCGCTGAGGAGCCAGACACATGTCCCGCGTCAAATCCGGCGTCGTCACGCACGCCCGTCACCGCAAGGTCATCAAGCAGGCGGCCGGCTATTACAGCGCCCGCTCGCGCAACTTCCGCACGGCCACGCAGGCCGTGGACAAGGCGAACCAGTACGCCACCCGCGACCGCAAGACCCGCAAGCGCAACTTCCGCGCCCTGTGGATCCAGCGCATCAACGCGGCCGTGCGCCTGTTCGACCTTGAAATGACCTATTCCAAGTTCATCAACGGTCTGGCCAAGGCCGGCATCGAAGTGGACCGCAAAGTCCTCGCCGATCTCGCCGTGCACGAGCCCGAGGCGTTCAACGCCATCGCCGCACAGGCCAAGGCCGCGCTGGCCTGATCCGAAGGCCTGCGACCTGCAGACAGGGGCCGCCCGCAAGGGCGGCCCTTTTGCCATCCGGCATCCCGCACTCCGCAAGTCACGGATTAACGAATCTTGATTCGTGATACTGTCCTCCTGCGGCCCTTTTCGCCGCAGACCGACCCGACCCATTCTTGCCGGAGAGTCCCATGACCCTTGCGAACGGATTTTTCCTGTTAGCCATCACCGCGCTTCTCGCCACGCCTGCCGCGGCCACGACCACGCGCGAAGCGATCCGCCTGTGCGAGAAGAACAAGAACTGCGATTTCAAGACCGGCGATATCTGGACCGACATAAAGGTCGGCGACAACCTCATCCAGTGCCCCAACGTCGGCAATGATCCCTGCATCTGCGTCGCCTGCGCCCCGCCGAAACGGGTCGGCCAGAAACCGGGCATGGCGGGCGGCAAGCCGGCTGTCCTCGACGTGCTGAAATCGCAATGACCCCGCGCGGCGGGCCGTGACGGCGGCCCGCCCCACCGCCGCCCCACCGCTGCCCCACCGCAGCCTTGACGCCGCCCGCTTTGCCGCACAACCCTTCGGCGAAGATTGCAGCCAAGGCCCGTCCCATGCTCCGCCCGCTCCTGATGCTCCTGACCCTCCTCCTCCTCGGCTCCTGCGGCGAGATGGTCACGGAAAGCACCAAGGACGCGCGCATCCTGATGATGGGCGACTCGATGATGGCCGCGAACCGCACCTCCGGCCGCAGCGTGGGCATCGCG
The DNA here is from genome assembly GCA_000500915.1 of Rhodobacter sp. CACIA14H1. Classification (GTDB taxonomy): domain Bacteria; phylum Pseudomonadota; class Alphaproteobacteria; order Rhodobacterales; family Rhodobacteraceae; genus Paragemmobacter. The sequence continues at coordinate 8,347 of AYNO01000036.1, read as the reverse complement.
CTGGAACGCCAGCTGGGCGAGGATGTGATCGACCGCTCGGTCTATGCCGCCCGCATCATCTATGCCCTGCCCCTGACCGGCGCGGCGGGCCTTTCCATTCCCGCGCAATACCAGAAGGGCGACTGGGACTGGGTGGTGCTGAACGGCGGCGGCAACGACCTGATGTTCGGCTGCGCCTGCGGCTATTGCAGCGGCATGGTGGACCACCTGATTTCCAAGGATGCGACGGCGGGGGCGATCCCGCAACTCGTCAGCCGCCTGCGCAAGGGCGGGGCAAAGGTGGTCTGGGCCGGATACCTGCGCAATCCCGGCCTCTTCACCCCCGTGCGCCCCTGCAAGGTCTTCGGCGACGAGTTGGACCGCAGGCTGGCCCGGCTGGATGCCCGCGATCCGGGGATGGTCTTCGTGCCCATGTCCGACCTCGTGCCGGCCGGCGACCCGACCCTGCACCAGCAGGACCTGATGCACCCCTCGCCCAAGGGCAGCGCCGCCATCGCCGCCCGAATCGCCGCGGCGATCCGCGCGAACGGCGGCTGAGACGGGCGCGGGAGGAAACCTCCCCCGNACCCCCTCGCGCAGCGGCGCGGCCATCCGCCCTGCACCGCCCGCAGGAAGGGGGCGCGCGCGCCCCCTCTTGGCCTGCGGCCAATTCACCCCCTGCGGGTATTTGGGCCGAGATGAAAGACCCGTTTCAGTCGGGGGTCCGGGCGGGGGTCCGGGGGCAGATTGCCCCCGGGGCGCTGGAGGGTGCCGCCCCTTGCATAGAAAGCCCCTTCCCGCTACCACCCCTGCGTTCCCTCAGGAGGCACCGATGGACGGGCTCGACACGCTCAAGGCCAAGTATCTTTCCGCCGTCTCCGGCGCCGCCGACGAGGCCGCGCTGGAAGAAGTGCGCCTCGCCGCCCTTGGCAAGAAGGGCGAGATCAGCGCCATGATGGCCACCCTCGGCAAGATCGGACCCCGACGCCCGCAAGGCCGCCGGCGCCTCGCTGAACGCCCTGAAGGACGAGATCGACGCCGCCCTGCGTGCCCGCAAGCAGGGGCTGGCCGATGCCGCGCTGGACGAACGGCTGCGCACCGAATGGCTGGACGTCACCCTTCCGGGCCGCCCGCGCCGCATGGGCACCATCCACCCCGTCAGCCAGGTGATGGAGGAACTGACGGCCATCTTCGGCGACATGGGCTTTGCCGTCGCCGAAGGCCCGCAGGTGGAAAGCGACTGGTACAATTTCGACGCCCTGAACATCCCGCCCGAACACCCCGCGCGGCAGGAACATGACACCTTCTTCATGCACCGCGCCGAAGGCGACGACCGCCCGCCGCATGTCCTGCGCACCCATACCAGCCCCGTCCAGATCCGCGCCATGATGGAACGCGGCACGCCCCTGCGCGTCATCGCCCCCGGCCGCGTGTACCGGATGGACATGGACCAGACCCACACCCCGATGTTCCATCAGGTCGAAGGCATCGCCATCGACCGCGACATCTCCATGGCCAACCTGAAATGGGTGCTGGAGGAATTCTGCCGCGCCTTCTTCGAGGTGCCCTCCGTCGAACTCCGCTTCCGCGCGTCGCATTTCCCCTTCACCGAACCCTCGGCCGAGGTGGACATCCGCTGTTCCTGGGAAGGCGGCCAGCTGAAGATCGGCGAAGGCGACAAGTGGATGGAAATCCTCGGCTCCGGCATGGTGCATCCCAAGGTGCTGGCGGCGGCGGGTGTGAATCCCGACGAATGGCAGGGCTTCGCCTTCGGCATGGGCATCGACCGTCTGGCCATGCTGAAATACGGCATCCCCGACCTGCGTGCCTTCTTCGAATCCGACCTGCGCTGGCTGCGCCATTACGGTTTCGCCGCGCTGGACATGCCGGATTTGCCGGGCGGACTCAGCCGCTGACAGACAAAAGCCCCGCCGGAGCGGGGCTTTTCTTGCGCTGGGGGCCGTTCAGAAGGCCAGCAGCACCAGACCCAGCAGCGACAGCCCGATGATCAGGGCCAACCGCCAGACTGGGACGCGGCGCGTGCGTTCGGGGATTTCAAACATCGGGTCCATGGCGCAAACCCTGCCGCCACCCCGCGCCGGAATTGTGGCACCCCTGCGCCGCCCACGGGACAGGCCCTGAACACTCCGTTTCGCATCGGGAAACCGCCGCCTCTCCGCTTCCCCTTCCCCGCCCTTTGCGCTATCCCCTGCCCCGTATTTCCGAAGGGACCGGCAAAGATGAAGTTCACCCTCTCCTGGCTGAAGGACCATCTCGACACGCAGGCATCGCTTGACGACATCCTCTACGCCCTGACCGATCTGGGGCTGGAGGTGGAGGATGTCACCGACCGTGCCGCCAAGCTGGCCCCCTTCACCATCGCCAAGGTCCTGCACGCCGAACAGCATCCCGATGCCGACAAGCTGCGCGTCTGCCGCGTCCTGACGGACGAGGGCGAAAAGCAGATCGTCTGCGGCGCCCCCAATGCCCGCGCCGGGATCACCGTGGTCCTGTGCAAGCCGGGCACCTATGTCCCCGGCATCGACACCACCATTTCCGTGGGCAAGATCCGCGGCGTGGAATCCCACGGCATGATGGCGTCGGAACGCGAACTGGAACTGTCCGACGAACATAACGGCATCATCGAACTGCCCTCGGGCGAGGTGGGCGAACGCTTCTCGGACTGGCTGGCGAAGAACCGGCCCGACATTGCCGACCCGATGATCCACATCAAGATCACCCCCAACCGCCCCGACGCCCTTGGCGTGCGCGGCATCGCCCGCGACCTTGCGGCGCGGGGTCTGGGCAGGCTGAAACCGCTGGACATTCCCGCGATCAAGGGCGGCTTCCCGTCGCCCATCCGCGTGGAAATCGACCCCGCGCTGAAGGCCAAGGGCTGCCCCCTGTTTGCGGGCCGCCTGATCCGTGGCGTCAAGAACGGCCCCTCGCCCGACTGGCTGCAACAGCGGCTGACGGCGATCGGCCTGCGCCCCATCTCGGCGCTGGTGGATATCACCAACTTCTTCACCTTCGCCCTGAACCGCCCCCTGCACGTCTTCGACGCGGCCAAGGTCCACGGCCCCCTGCGCATCCACCCCGCCAAGGGGGGCGAGGAGCTGCTGGCGCTGGACGGCAAGACCTACACCCTGCGCGAAGGCATGATGGTCATCTCCGATGACAACGGCCCGGAGTCCCTCGCCGGCATCATGGGCGGCGAAGTGTCGGGCTGCACCGAGGCGACGACCGACGTCTTCCTCGAATCCGCCTATTGGGATCCGATCACCATCGCCACCACCGGCCGCGCGCTGAAGATCAATTCCGACGCCCGCTACCGCTTCGAACGCGGCGTGGACCCGGCCTTCACCCTGCCGGGCCTGGACCTTGCCACGCAGATGATCCTCGACCTCTGCGGCGGCGAAGCCTCGGACGTGACGATGGACGGCGCGGTGCCGGACGTCTCCCGCGCCTACAGGCTCAACCCCGCCCGAGTCATCTCGCTCGTGGGCATGGACATCCCCGAAACCGAACAGCGGCGCACGCTCGAAGCCCTCGGCTTCACCCTGTCGGGCGACATGGCCACGCCCCCCACATGGCGCCCCGACATCCTCGGCGAAGCCGACCTTGTGGAGGAAGTCGCCCGCATCGCCTCGCTGACAAAGCTGGAAGGCAAACCCCTGCGCCGCACGCAGGCGGGTGTGCCCCTGCCGATCCTGACCCCCCTGCAACAGCGGGAAAAGGCCGCCCGCCGCACCCTCGCGGCGCTCGGCTACAACGAATGCGTCACCTACAGCTTCATCGATCAGGAAGCCGCAACGCTGTTCGGTGGCGGGTCCGATGCGGTGCGGGTGGATAACCCCATCTCCTCCGAAATGACCCACCTGCGCCCCGACCTGCTGCCCGGCCTCCTCCGCGCCGCCGCCCGCAATCAGGCCCGCGGTTTTGCCGATCTCGCGCTTTGTGAAATCGGCCCCGCCTTCCACGGCGGCGAACCGGGCGAACAGCACCTTCAGGCCACCGGCCTGCTGGTCGGCCACACCGCCCCGCGCGATCCCTATGGCAGCCGTCGCCCCGTCGATGTCTTCGACGCCAAGGCCGATGCCGAAGCCATCCTTGCCGCCCTGAACGCCCCCGCCCGCGTGCAGATCACGCGCAAGGTGGCCGCATGGTGGCACCCCGGCCGCTCGGGCGTGATCGGCCTTGGCCCCAATACGCTGGCGACCTTCGGCGAAGTGCATCCCCGCATCCTGTCTGCCCTCGGCGTCAAGGGGCCTGCGGTGGCCTTCACCATCCTCGTCGCCAACGTCCCCCAGCCCAAGGTAAAGACCCCCACCCGCCCCGCACTCGCCATCAGCGACCTGCAGGCGGTGGAACGGGACTTCGCCTTCGTCGTGGACAAGGGCGTGGAGGCGCTGACAGCCCTCAACGCCGCGCAGGGCGCGGACAAGGCGCTGATCGAAAGCGTCCGCCTCTTCGACCAGTTCACCGGCGAAAAGGCGGAATCGCAGATGGGCGCGGGCAAGAAGTCCATCGCCCTGACCGTCCGCCTGCAACCCACCGGCAAGACCCTGACCGAGGCCGAGATCGAAGCCGTCTCCGCCAAGATCATCGAGAAGGTGACGAAGGCCACCGGCGGCACCCTGCGGGGATGAAGCGGTGGGGCGGGGCTCCCCCCGCCCCACCCACGGACACCCGTCCCGGGCGTGACCCGGGACCTCTGCCCGACCCTCGCCATCCGGCAGCGGCGGTGCGCAACGGTCTGGACTCATCCGCGGCGTTTTCTGGACTTGGCCGCCCCCCGACCCTTACCGGATCGTTCCCCCACCGCCCGCTGCGTGCTGACAGTTTGCGGTACAGAATGCGGCACAACATCCGGCACAGTCGCCGCAGACCGCCACGTCACCCTTCCCACGCCCCCCGCCGATCCCCTAACCTCCCGTCGTGGAGGTGCCCATGCAGTACGATTACATCATCGCCGGGGGTGGCTCCGCAGGCTCCGTCCTCGCTGCCCGCCTGTCGGAAGACCCCGCCGTGACCGTCTGCCTGCTGGAGGCGGGGGGCGACGGAAAATCCTTTCTTATCAACACCCCCGCCATGGTCGCCGCCATGGTCTCCGGCCGCCCCAGACTGCACAACTGGGCCTTCCGCACCGTCCCGCAACCGCATCTGGACAACCGCCGCTGCTATCAGCCGCGTGGCAAGGCGCTGGGCGGGTCGTCGGCAATCAACGCCATGCTCTACACCCGTGGCCACCCGTCGGATTACGACGCATGGGCCGACCTTGGCGCCGATGGCTGGGACTGGCAGTCCGTCCTGCCTTACTTCCTGAAATCACAGGGAAATTCGCGCGGGACATCGGCCCTGCACAATGACAAGGGCCCCCTTCAGGTCACGGACCAGCAAAGCCCCCACGCCATTTCCACGGCCTTCATCCGCGCCATGGAATCCGTGCAAGTCCCTGCAACCAAAGACTTCAACGGCGCAAACCAGCACGGCGCGGGCCTCTATCAGGTCACACAGTTCCACCACGGCCCCCGCAAGGGCCGCCGCTGCTCTGCCGCCGCCGCCTACCTCCACCCCGTCCTGTCCCGCCCCAACCTGACGGTCCTGACCGGCGCCACCGCCCAGCGCATCACGCTGGACGGCACCCGTGCCAAGGGCCTGATCGCAAAGCACAAAAACCGCACCCTCACCCTCACCGCGCGGCGCGAGGTGATCCTGTCCGCGGGCGCTTTCGGCTCCCCCCAACTCCTCCTCCTGTCCGGCATCGGGCCGGAAGACGAACTCCGCGCCCACGGCATCCCCGTCCGCCATGCCCTGCCGGGTGTCGGCCAGAACCTGCAGGACCACCTCGACCACACGCTGCACTGGCACTCGATCCGCCCCGATGTGGTGGGCTTCAACCCCGCCGGCATCCTGCGCCTGCTGCGTGCCATCCGGCCCTTCCGCACCGAAGGCAAAGGCACCCTCACCTCTGTCGGGGCCGAGGCGGGGGCGTTCTTCTCCTCCCACCCCTCTGTCCAAGTCCCTGACCTGCAAGCGCATTTCTGCGTCGCCATCGTGGACGACCACTTCCGCCGCATCCACACCGCAGACGGCTTCACCGCCCATGTCTGCGTCCTGCGCCCCCATTCGCGCGGCACCGTCGGGCTGACCGACACCGACCCCGCCAGCCCGCCGCGCATCGACCCGAACTTCCTGTCCGACCCCCGCGACATGGAGCTGCTGAAGGCAGGCACCCGCATCATGGAACAGGCGATGGCCTCCGGAGCCATGGCACCATGGCGCGGCAGACGCCTCTATCCCCATGACGGGACGGACAAATCCATCGAAGCCGACATCCGCGCCCGCGCCGACACGATCTATCACCCCGTGGGCACCTGCCGCATGGGGCGCGACGACTTGGCCGTCACCGACCCCGCACTGCGCGTTCACGGATTGGAAGGGTTGCGCGTGATAGACGCCAGCGTGATGCCCCGCCTGATCGGAGGAAACACCAACGCACCGACCATCATGATCGCGGAAAAAGCCGCCGACCTGATCCGCAACGCCTGATCACTTGCGCCCGAAGACGCGCCGGAACCACCCGCTGACCCCCGCCCGTGCTCGATCCGCACGGCGGTCTATGTCATCGAACGTCTCCTGCGCCTCGATCACGGCGGGTTCGATCATCCGCTCCTTGAACTGCGCCCACATCCGCCACGCCATGAACAGGACAAAGGCAAGGAAGGACAGGATCACGATATTCACCCACGGGATGATCCGCACATCGGGGCTTTCGACCGGCCAAAGGGAAATCGCGTTGGGGAAGATCGTGAAAAGCTCGTTCCGCCAGCCGTAATGCCGGACCGCCACCCATTTCGGCGCTGCCGCGGTCGAGGTCAGCTCCTTCGCCTCGGTATTGGTCGAGGAACTGTCCATCTTGAAATAGGGCGGCCAGCCCCAGCCCGTATCTTCGTTGCGATATTCCATCGTGCTGCCATCGGGATAGATCGCATTGATGAAATACACGTCGCGGCTGGTTCCCGGCGCCGTCCCCACGTCCGGGGACGCCCAGAACCAGCTGTTCTCGCCAAGGTCCATCCGTTTGGTATCGGTCCCCACGATCCGCACGATATCCGTCTGCGGCAGGGTGTAATGCAGGAAGGCAAAGACCAGCAGGGCCAGCGTTCCAAGGACAGTCCATTTCAGATAACGCATTGCACCCTCAGGAAAAATTCAGGATCCAGACCAGCGCGACCACGACCGCGGTAGGTATGATGAACACCAGCCAGACCAGCCGCCGCCGCAGGCTTCCCTCATAGGCCTTCATCCCCTCGGCGATGAAAACCTCCCGCGATCCGGTGCCGCCTTCGTGGTCATAGGTCTTTTCCAGCCGTTCCCGTTCCAGCGACCGGAAATAGATGGACAGCAGCCAGTAGATGACCGTCAGCCCGATATAGCCGAACAGCGCCAGCTTGAAGAAAGCGATCATCGCGCACCCCCGCCTTCCCCCCAATGTGGCCCGCCCGCCCCGCGACCGCAAGTCAACCCTTGGCAGAAGCGCCCGCCACCGCCACCATTGCCCGCATGACCGACGCGCTGACCCAGGCCATCGACACCCGCCGCGCCGCCCTGATCGGGCTGGCGCAGGACCTGATCCGCATCCCCACGCTCAACCCGCCGGGGCGATGCTACCGCGACATCTGCGACTACCTCGCCGCCCGCTTCATCGCGCAGGGCTGGACGGTGGAACTGGTCCGCGCCACCGGCGCACCGGGCGACAGCGACGCCTTCCCCCGCTGGAACATCGTGGCCCGCATCGACTCCGGCCGCCCCGGCGACTGCGTGCATTTCAACAGCCACCACGACGTGGTGGAGGTCGGCCACGGCTGGACCCGCGACCCCTTTGGCGCCGAACTGGACGGCGACCGCATCTATGGCCGTGGCGCCTGCGACATGAAAGGGGGCCTCGCCGCCTCCATCATCGCCGCCGAAGCCTTCCTCGCCACCACCCCCGACTGGCGCGGCGCGATCGAGATCAGCGCCACTGCGGATGAAGAATCAGGGGGTTACGGCGGGGTCGCCTACCTTGCCGAACGCGGCTACTTCTCGCCCGACCGCGTGCAGCACGTCATCATCCCCGAACCGCTGCACAAGGACCGTATCTGCCTCGGCCATCGCGGCGTCTGGTGGGCCGAGGTGGAAACCCATGGCCGCATCGCCCACGGCTCCATGCCCTTCCTCGGCGACAGCGCCATCCGCCACATGGGCGCGGTGCTGGAGGAGATCGAACATCACCTCTACCCCCTGCTCGCCACCCGCCAGACCGCCATGCCCGTCGTCCCGCCACAGGCGCGGCAATCCACGCTGAACATCAACTCCATCCACG
>AYNO01000035.1 GCA_000500915.1 Rhodobacter sp. CACIA14H1 | reverse complement strand
TGTGCATAACCATCCCTCGGGCGACCCGACGCCGTCGGCGGCGGATATCGACATGACGCGACAGATCGTGCAGGCCTGCGGGGTGCTGGGCATCACGCTGCATGACCATCTGATCATCGGCAAGAACCGCGAGGTCAGTCTGCGGGCGGAGCGTCTGTTCTGAGGAAGGCGGGCCGCAGCCACAGTTCCACGCGGCGGTTCAGCCGGCGGCCGGCGCCGGTTTCGTCGCAGGCCATGGGCAGCGCCTCGCCAAAGGCCATGACCTGCGGCAGGCGGTCGGGGGGCAGGTCGGGGGCGGCGGCGGCGAGGGCCGCCCTGACGGTTTCCGCACGGTCCCCAGACAGGGACAGGTTCGCCTCGGCCGCGCCGGACCCGTCCGAGAAACCGGCGAGGATCAGGGAATCTGCGGCAAAGGCACCCGATTCCAGCAGGCGCGCCAGATCGGCAAGATTGCCCTGCGAATGGGCGTCCAATGTGCTGGACCCGTCCTCGAAGCGGAAGGTCAGCGACAGGCGGTCCGCGCCATCCATCACATCGACCAGACGTTTCAGATCGGAGAGGGTGGTTTCCTCGCCCGCGCCCTGGATGGCGTTGATCAGGCGGAGTCCGTCCGCCGTCATCGGCTGGCGTTCGGGGTCGCGGTCCACATAGCCCGCCGCGGCGACGGCAGCCTGCGCCTGCGGCAGGGACAGGAATTCGAGGAATTCGCGGGCCATGAGGGGCAGGCGGCGGCGCGGTGTCAGAATGTGGATGGGAAGGGCGAGGGGGTAATCCTCGGCCTTGACGGCCAGTGCGGTGGGCAGGAGGAGGAAGCCGCAACTGTCGGTCAGGGTCACGACGCGGGCCTTGCCCGCCACGGCGCGACCGGTGACGGCCAGCGCCCAGGGGTCGCGGGCGACGGCGGCGGCGAGGGTCCCCAGGTCGGGGTGGATCTCGGTCGCGGCCACCTCGCGGCCAAGCCTTTCGGACAGGGCGCGTTGCAGCCCGTTTCGGCAGGCAGGCCGTGCAGGACCAGCGGCATGTCGGGGCCGCCGATTTCGGCCCAGTTCGTCACCTCGCCCGACAAGGCGCGGGCCAGATCGGCCGAGGAAATCTGCGCAACGGGGTTGTCGGCCGCGACGACCGGCACCAGCGCATCCAGCGCCAGCGGGCGGGACCCGAGGTCCGGCTCGGTTCCGGCGGCGATGATGAGTTCGGCGCGGCCGCCTGTCAGCGCGTCGCGTGCCTGATCGAGCGGCAGGGGCTGGAAGCTGAATTCGGCAAGGACCTGCGACGTGGCGGGTTCGGTCAGCCGGATGATCCCATCCACCGTTTCATGCCGCAGCCCCCGCGACTTGGCGAAGGCGGCGACCAGCGGGGGGATCAGGCTTCGGCCCGGATCGCCTTCGCCCACGATGCGCACGGGGATGCGGGGGGCTGTCAGGTCGGGGCAGCCGGGGCCGTCACAGACGACGCCCTGCCCGTCCACGGTCAGCAGGCCATAGGCGGTGTCGATGCGGTAGAATTCGCCGTCCCAGCCCTGAAGCGTGCCGGTCAGGGCGAGGCCGCCATCCCGTGCGGTCAGCGTGACATCCTGCGCCACGGCACCCCCGGGAAAGACGAGCGCGGCATAAATCGCCGCGCACCACGACAACCGACGCATGAAAACCCTGCCCGCCCTACTGTGCGGCGGCGAGTTTCATATCCGTGACGGGATTATTCAAGACCACAAAACCACCCTCGGCATCACAGTCCGGCAGGGCGAGGGAAAGGTCGGCGATGCGGACCTTGCCGCCTTCGCTGTAGAAGGCCGCACCCAGCGCCTCGCGGCCGCAATTGGTGTCGGTGACGGCGGTTTCGATGGCCAGCGGGGCATCGGCGGCAGGCAGGGTGACGACCTGCGCATACATGGGCAGGACTGTCGCCTGTTCGCCCAGAGACTGGACAGGGGCATCGGTCACGAGGGTGAAGCTGTCGCCTTCGATCCATTGCAGGGCAAAGCGCCGGAATTGGCCGATGTCGGGCACCGGCGACTCGGCCCGGAGTTCGGTGCCGTCGGGGAAGCGGACCTTAATGTCGCCCTTCGCATCCAGCGCGGGAATGTCGAGGAACAGCGCACCCGTCGCCGTGGTGCGGTAGGTCACGCTGAGGGAGGCGTGGCTGACCACCACGCCTTCGTCCGGACGGCAGGGCGCGGTCAGGCTGAGCGACAGCGTCGCGTCCGCATTGGCGAAGAGGTCGAGGGTGACGGGGCAGGTTTCCGCCACGACCGCCGGTTCGGGTTCCGGAGCGGCGGGTGCCGGGGGGGCCGTATCGGTCAGCGCGACGGGGAGCAGGTCGGGTTCATGACCGGCGAGCGGGGTTCCGGCGGCGATGCGCAGGGACGGCGGCGGTCCGGCAACCGGGATGGGGGTCGCCACCACGGCCGATTCCGCACTGCTGGTCTGGAGGTATTGCCCTGCCGCGAGAACCACGAAGAGCGATGAGCCGACGATCGCGAGACTGCGTTTCCGTTCCATGCAGGTTTCCCCTGACACACCATTACTGGTGACGGTGTGTCAGGGGAGTTCGGCCTGCAAAGGGCAGGATTGTGGCTTTTGCCGAAAGGGCGGATCAGTCGTTCACGCCGTGGCAGTGCTTGTAGCGCAGGCCGGATCCGCAGGGGCAGGGATCGTTGCGCGACGGGTTGCCCCATGTGCTGCGGTCATTCTCGTCAAAGCCCGGGAGGGCTGCGCCGACCTCGCCCGCAGCGGCGGCGACGGGGACGGCAGCGGCAGCGGCCTTGGCACCTTCGGCGGCGGACTGGGCGGCGCGCTGCTGGGCCAGAAGCTGCTGCATCATCGCTTCCTGCTCTTCCTTCGTGATCGGGCGGATCAGCGACAGTTTCTGCGTCACGTCCTGGCGCAGGGAGTTGAGCATATGTTCGAACAGGGTGAAGGCTTCGGTCTTGTATTCCGAAAGCGGGTCACGCTGGGCATAGCCACGGAAGCCCACGACCGAGCGCAGGTGTTCCAGCTTCAGCAGGTGTTCGCGCCATTTGGTGTCGATGGCCTGCAGAAGGACCTGCTTTTCGATGTTGCGCATGGTTTCGGCGCCGAAGGCTGCGGTCTTTTCAGCCATCATCGCGTCGGACTTTTCCGCGATGCGTTCGCGCATGACGTCCTGATCGACACCTTCCTCGGCGGCCCAGTCGGCGACGGGCAGGTCGAGGTTCAGCTTGTCCTTCACCGCTGCCGCCAGTTCGGGGATTTCCCACTGGTCGGAATAGGTCTTGGGCGGCATGTGGAAATCGACCAGATCGCCGATGACCTGCGTGCGCATGTCGGCGGCGATTTCCTCGATATCCTCGGCCTCCATGATTTCGAGGCGCTGGCCGAAGATGACCTTGCGCTGGTCGTTCATCACATCGTCGAATTTCAGCAACTGCTTGCGGATGTCGAAGTTGCGCCCTTCGACCTTGGCCTGTGCGCGTTCCAGCGACTTGTTGACCCAGGGGTGGACGATCGCCTCGCCTTCCTTCATGCCCAGTTTGGACAGGACGGAGTCGAGCCGTTCGGACCCAAAGATGCGCATCAGGTCGTCTTCGAGCGAGAGGAAGAAGACGGACCGGCCCGGGTCGCCCTGACGGCCCGAACGGCCGCGGAGCTGGTTGTCGATGCGGCGGGATTCGTGGCGTTCCGTGCCGAGGACGAACAGGCCGCCGGCGGCGATGACCTTGGCCTTTTCTTCGGCATGTTCGGCTTCGATACGGGCGCGGACTTCGTCGGGGTGCAGGTGGGGGTCGGCGGTGATCGCCTCCAGCACCTTCATTTCGACGTTGCCGCCAAGCTGGATGTCGGTGCCGCGACCGGCCATGTTGGTGGCGATGGTGACGGCGCCCAGACGGCCCGCATCGGCCACGATCTTGGCTTCCTGTTCGTGGTGGCGGGCGTTCAGCACGCTGTGCGGGATACCGTCACGCTTGAGCAGGTTGGAAAGGAGTTCGGACTTTTCGATCGAGGTGGTGCCGACGAGGATGGGCTGGCCCTTGGCGTTGGCTTCCTTGATCGTCTTGACGATGCCTTCGTATTTCTCTTTCGCGGTGCGATAGACCTGATCGTGTTCGTCGGCGCGGGCCACGGGGCGGTTGGTCGGAACCTCCACCACGCCGAGGCGGTAGATTTCCATGAATTCCTCGGCCTCGGTCTGGGCGGTGCCGGTCATGCCCGCCAGTTTTCCGTAGAGGCGGAAGTAGTTCTGGAAGGTGACGGAGGCGAGCGTCACGTTTTCCGGCTGGATGGCGACGCGTTCCTTCGCCTCGATCGCCTGATGCAGGCCTTCGGAGAGGCGGCGGCCGCGCATCATGCGGCCGGTGAATTCGTCGATCAGCATCACCTCGCCGTCGCGGACGATGTATTGCTGGTCCTTGTGGAACAGCTTGTGCGCCTTGAGCGCCTGCGTGACGTGGTGGACGAGGGTGGTGCTTTCGGGGTCGTAGAGCGACTGGTCGGCGGGCAGGAGGCCGTGGTCCTGCAGCAGCTTTTCGATCCGTTCGTTGCCGTCTTCGGTATAGGTGACGCTGCGGGCCTTTTCGTCGATCTTGTAATCCTCTTCCTGCAGGAAGGGGATCAGGGCATCGACCTTCTGGTAGAGTTCGCTGCGGTCCTGCGACGGGCCGGAGATGATGAGGGGCGTGCGCGCCTCGTCGATCAGGATGCTGTCCACCTCGTCCACGATGGCGAAGAAATGGCCGCGCTGGGCCATGTCTTCGACCGACATCTTCATGTTGTCGCGCAGGTAGTCGAAGCCCAGTTCGTTGTTGGTGGCATAGGTGATGTCGGCGCGGTAGGCGGCGCGTTTCTCGGCATCGGGCTGGTAGGGATAGACCACGCCGCAGGTCAGGCCGAGGGCGTTATAGACCTTGCCCATCCATTCCGAGTCGCGCTTGGCCAGATAGTCGTTGACGGTGACGACATGGACGCCCTTGCCCGCCAGCGCGTTCAGATAGGCGGGGAAGGTGGCCATGAGGGTCTTGCCCTCGCCCGTCTTCATTTCGGAAATGTTGCCCTGATGCAGGAAGATGCCGCCCTTGAGCTGCACGTCGAAGGCACGCAGGCCCAACGCCCGCTTTGCGGCTTCGCGGCAATTGGCGAAGGCTTCGGGAAGGATGTCGTCGAGGCTTTCGCCGCCTTCCTGCACGCGCTTCTGGAATTCGGCGGTCTTGGCCTTGATCCCGTCATCCGAGAGCGCGGCGAATTCCGGCTCCAGCGCGTTGATCTTCGCCACGATGGGACGAACCGACTTCACCTTGCGGTCGTTCGGCGTTCCGAAGACCTTTCGCGCAAGCGTTCCCAGACCCAGCATGTTTTCTCCGCCTACCTGACATCATCGTGTGAGGCTGTGGCCTTGCCCGCCCCCAACGCCTTCCATAGAAGAGCCAAGTGGACCGGCCGGCCCTGTCGCACGCGACCCCCGCGAGATAAGGGAGAGGCTGCCCATAGTCAACGTCGCTTAGGGAAGCGGCCCGATCAGGAGAAGGTGAAATGGCGAAACAAAGCGGATTCTGGACGGGTCTTGTGCTGGCTTGCGGGCTGGCCTTCCCCGCCGTCGCGCAGGACGGGACGGTGACGGCGGATACGGTGGTGGCGACGGTCAACGGGACGGACATCACGCTGGGCGAGTTGATCATCCTGCGGGAAAAGCTGCCCGCGCAGTATCAGGCCCTGCCCGATGACATGCTGTTCAACGGGCTGATCGATCAGGCCATCCAGCAGACGGCGCTGGAGCAGTCGGTGGCGGACGGCAAGACGAAGCGCGACGAATTGTGGATGCGCACGGACCAGCGGTCCTATCTGGCGGGCAAGGCGTTGCAGGCCGTGGTGCAGGCGGCGGTGACGGATGCGGCGCTGCAGGCGGCCTATGACGAGAAATATGCCAATGCTCCGGCGGCGAAGGAGTATTCGGCGCAGCACATCCTTGTGGACAGCGAGGAGAAGGCGAAGGAACTGAAGGCGCAGATCGATGGCGGGGCGGATTTCGCGGAACTGGCGAAGGCCAATTCGTCGGATACCGGTTCGGCGGTGAACGGGGGCGATCTGGGCTGGTTCGGGCTGGGGATGATGGTCAAGCCCTTCGAAGAGGCGGTGGTTGCCGCCACGCCCGGAACGGTTGTCGGGCCGGTGCAGACCGATTTCGGCTGGCATCTGATCAAGGTGAACGAGGCCCGCGACGCCGCGAAGCCCTCCATCGACGAGGTGCGCGAGGAGCTGGCGGCGGAGCTGGAGCAGAAGGCGGTCGAGGCGCATATCACCGAGCTGACCGGCAAGGCCGAGATCACGCGGCAGGGCGAGGGGCTTGACCCCGCGCTGCTGCGGGATGCAACTCTGCTGGACAAGTAAGCGCGGATTCACGGGGGACGGGCCGATGCCAAAGACCGATTGGAAAGCCGAAGCGAAGGCTTTGAAGAAGAAGGTCAAGAAGCTGAAGGCCCGCGTGATGGGCGAAGAGGTCGGGGCAGCTGTCGCGGCTGCCGCCCCTGCGAAGAAGGCGAAGGCCGTGTCGCCCCTGGCGCCGAAGGACGGGTTTCCGCAATTGCCGGTGATCGGCGGGGTGGAATTCGCGGCGGTCGAGGCCGGGGTGCGCTATCAGAACCGCAAGGACGTGATGCTGGTGCGGCTGGCGGCCGGAACGGCGATGGCGGGGGTGTTCACGCGGTCCTCCACGCGGTCGGGCTGTGTGCGTGACTGTCAGGCGAAACTGGCGATGAAGGTGCCTGCGGGGGCAGGCGCGGCGATCGTCGTCAATTCCGGCAATTCCAACGCCTTTACCGGCAAGGTCGGGGACGAGGCCGTGGCGGCTGTGACGGGTGCCGTGGCCGCTGCGCTGGATATTCCGGCGAGCCGGGTGTTTTCGTCGTCCACCGGGGTGATCGGCGAGCCGTTGCCCTATGAGAAGATCACGTCGAAGGTGCCGGATCTGGTAGAGTCGCTTCGCGAGGATGCCATCGAGATGGCAGCCCATGCGATGATGACGACCGACACCTTCCCCAAGGGTGCTGCGGCGACGGTGCAGGGCGAGGGCGGGGTGATCAACATCGCGGGCATCGCCAAGGGATCGGGGATGATCGCGCCGGATATGGCGACGATGCTGGTCTATATCTTTACCGACGCCAAGATTTCGGCGGGGGCGTTGCAGAAGATGCTGTCGCGCAATGTGGATGCGACGTTCAATTCCATCACGGTGGACAGCGATACTTCTACGTCGGACACGCTGCTGGTGGCGGCGACCGGGGCTTCGCCTGCGGCCGAGGTGAAGGGGGCGGTCGCCAAGGCCTTCGAGACGGCGCTTCGGGGCCTGATGATGAACCTTGCCCATCAGGTGATCCGTGACGGCGAGGGCGCGACCAAGTTCGTCGAGGTGCGGGTGACGGGCGCGAAGGACGATGCGGATGCGTCGCGGGTGGCCTTTGCGGTGGCGAATTCGCCGCTGGTCAAGACGGCCATCGCCGGGCAGGACCCCAACTGGGGGCGCATCGTGGCGGCGGTGGGCAAGTCGGGGGCCGAGGCGGACCGCGACCGGCTGACCATCCGCTTCGGCAACATCCTTGTGGCCGAAAAGGGTTGGCGCAATCCGAAATACCGCGAGGAGGACGGCGCGGCCTATATGCGCGGCGAGGATCTGGTGATCGGGGTGGATCTGGGGCTGGGGCGCGGCAAGCGGAGCGTGTGGACCTGCGACCTGACCAACCGCTATGTCGAGATCAACGCAGATTACCGGTCGTGACGAAGATCGTTCTGGTATCGGCGGTTGCCCTTGTCGATGTGGAGGGCCGCGTGCTGCTGGCGCAGCGGCCCGAGGGCAAGTCACTGGCCGGACTGTGGGAATTTCCCGGCGGCAAGGTGGAGCCGGGGGAATCGCCGGAGGCGGCGCTGATCCGCGAACTTAGGGAAGAGCTGGGCATCGACACCTGGGCGAGCTGCCTTGCCCCGCTGACCTTTGCCAGCCATGCCTACGAGAATTTCCACCTGCTGATGCCGCTGTTCGCCTGCCGGAAATGGGACGGGATCGTGCAGGGGCGCGAGGGGCAGAAACTGGCCTGGGTCCGCGCGAAAGACCTGAAGGACTACCCGATGCCACCGGCGGATATACCGCTGATTCCCATACTTCGGGATTGGCTATAACCGTCTGCGCTGACTGTTTTTTAACCATCCTCGGCAAGAATGCTGAATGATTCCACTGGCCAAATACGCCAGTGGCGTTAATCTTATTTACTGAACACAACTTCTGGGGAGGAGTTCGTATGCTGAGGACCATCACGTTGGGAAGCTGCGTGTCGGTGCAGGGCGTCGTGGTGGGCCAGCTTGCCGACGGGAAAATCATGGTGAAGGTCGATGAGAAGACCTTTGTCGGGTTCCCGGTGGCGCAGGCGCGTCCGTCCTGAACCGGCGTTCACCGCGCAAAAGGGCCGGGCATCGCTGCCCGGCCCTTTGACTTTTCCGAAGCCCGCGATCAGGCCAGCGTGCGCTGGACTTCCTCGCGTTCGAAGATTTCGATGACATCGCCGGCGCGGATGTCTTCGTAGCGTTCGAAGGCCATGCCGCATTCCTGACCGGACTGGACTTCCTTGACCTCGTCCTTGAAGCGCTTGAGCGTCTTGAGCGTGCCTTCGTGGATGACCACGTTGTCGCGCAGCAGGCGGACACCGGCAGAGCGGCGGGCCACGCCTTCGGTGACAAGGCAGCCTGCGACGTTGCCGACGCCGGTGATGCGGAAGACTTCCTGGATACGGGCGTAACCGATGAAGTTTTCCCGCACTTCGGCCTTGAGCAGGCCGGAGGCGGCTTGCTTGATGTCGTCGATCAGGTCGTAGATGATCGAATAGTAGCGGATTTCCACGCCCTTCTGCTGCGCCGCGTTGCGGGCGGTCGCGTTGGCGCGGACGTTGAAGCCGATGATCGGGGCTTTCGACGCCTCGGCCAGACCGACATCGGAGTCGGTGATGGCACCGACGCCGTAATGCAGGACGCGGACGCGCACCTCGTCGTTGCCGACCTTTTCGAGGGCCTGCACGATCGCCTCGGCAGAGCCCTGCACGTCGGCCTTGACCAGCACGGGCAGTTCGGCCACGTCGGCATCCGCCTTGGCCTTGGCCATGAGCTGTTCCAGCGTCGTGGCGGCACCGGCGGCGGCGCGTTTGTCCTTGGCGGCCTTTTCGCGGTAATCCGCGATTTCGCGGGCCTGCGCTTCGGTTTCCACCACGTTCAGGACGTCACCCGCTTCGGGCGTGCCGTTCAGGCCCAGCACTTCGACGGGGACCGAGGGACCGGCTTCGTTGACGGTTTCGCCCTTGTCGTTGATGAGGGCGCGGACCTTGCCCCACTTTTCGCCGACGACGAAGATGTCGCCACGCTTGAGCGTGCCGTTCTGGACAAGCACCGTCGCAACCGGGCCGCGGCCCACATCGAGCTTGGCTTCGATGACGGCACCGGAGGCGGCGCGGTTGGGGTTGGCCTTGAGTTCGAGGATTTCCGCCTGCAGCGCGATGGCTTCCAGAAGGTTGTCCAGACCCTTGCCGGTCTTGGCCGAGACTTCGACATCCTGCACTTCGCCGGACATCTGTTCGACCACGACTTCGTGCTGGAGCAGGTCGGTCCGCACCTTCTGCGGGTTGGCGTCCGGCTTGTCGCACTTGTTGATGGCGACGATCATCGGGACCTTGGCGGCCTTGGCGTGGTTGATCGCCTCGACCGTCTGGGGCATCACGGCGTCGTCGGCCGCCACCACGAGGATGACGATATCCGTCACCTGCGCGCCACGGGCCCGCATGGAGGTGAAGGCGGCGTGGCCGGGCGTGTCGAGGAAGGACACGAGCGAGCCGTTGGGCGTTGCCACCTGATAGGCGCCGATGTGCTGGGTGATGCCACCCGCTTCGCCTGCCACCACGTTCGCCTTGCGGATCGCGTCGAGCAGCGAGGTCTTGCCGTGGTCAACGTGGCCCATGATCGTGACGATCGGGGGACGCGGGCGCAGATCCTCGTCTCGGTCGGCGACGGTTTCGATGGCCTGTTCCACGTCGGAGTCGGAGACGCGGACGGCCTTGTGGCCGAATTCCTCGATCACCAGTTCGGCGGTGTCAGCGTCGATGGTCTGGTTCATGGTGACCATCATGCCCATCTTCATCAGGGCCTTGACCACATCCGCGGCGCGTTCGGCCATGCGGTTGGCAAGTTCGGACACCACGATGGTTTCGGGCAGCTGCACGTCGCGCACCTGCTTTTCGGCCTTCTGGCCGAAGCCCATCGCCTTCTGGCGGGCCTTTTCCTGTTTCCGCTTCATCGCGGCGAGCGACCGCTGGCGGCCGCCTTCGTCCGAGATGGCGTCCGACAGCGTCAGCTTGCCGGCGCGGCGGCCTTCGTCGCCCTTGGTCTTGCCACGGTCGCGGTCGGTGGCGCGTTCGTCGCGTTCACGTTCGGCCTTGCGCGGCACGGCGGACGGACGGGCGCCGCCGCCGGTGCGGGCGGCATCTTCCTCGCCCGGGGCCGCAGGTGCGGCAGGCTTTGCCGAAGCGGGGGCCGGGGCCGGAGTTGCCGACTTCGGGCGCGTGCCAAGGATTTCGGCCTTGCGGGCCGCTGCGGCGGCAAGCTTTGCCTCTTCGGCGGCGCGTGCGGCGCGTTCCTCTTCCTCGGCCTTGGCCTTGAGCGCGGCTTCGCGTTCGCGATCCTCGCGTTCCTTGGCCTCGATCTCTTCGCGGCGGCGCTGGCGTTCTTCCTCGCGCGCACGCTCTTCCTCGGCGCGGCGGGCGGCGTCTTCCTGTTCGCGGGCCTTTGCGGCCTTGAGCGCCGCGAGGCGCCGTTCCATCTCGGCGTCCGAGATGCCTGCGGGACGCTTGGAGGGATCGCCCAGATGCGGGCTGGCATTGGACGAAGCGCCGCCCGCAGCGCCCGGTTTCGCCGGGACCACCACGCGCTTGCGCTTGACCTCGACCGCCACGCTCTTGGTGCGGCCATGGCTGAAGCTTTGCTTCACCTGTCCGGGGCCACGTGCCCCGCCACCCAAGCCGAGGGGTTTCTTGCCGTCAGTATCGCTCATGCCGTCTTCGTATCCTCTCCGGCGGAGATCCCGCCGATGTGCTTGCGGAATCCCGCAAGCCTTGCCGCTTCCTCTACAACACGTCTCTCGAGTCCACCAGCCGCAAGCGCGGCGTGTATGGCACGTTCGCGACCGAATGCCAAACCCAATTCCCCCGAAGAAAGACAGCCGATGAAACCGTCTTCGCCTTCGGGCGGGTGCAGCTTGGTCTTGCCGCGTTCCGACCCGTCGCTGGCCTGAATCAGGACACGCGCCTGACCCTTGACCAGCCATTCCTTCACCTTCTCGTAGCCGGTGACGGCCTCGCCTGCCTTGCGGGCCATCGACAGGAAGTCGATCACCCGGCGCAGGAGCTGCGCCTCGATCAGGTCGGACAGACCTTCGGGCGCCTTCACCGGCTGGCGGGCGGCGCGGGAGAACAGGCCCTTTGCCGTCGCCTTGTCGATCGCCGCGCGGTCGGCGGCGACGTAGAAGCCGCGCCCCGGCAGGCGGTTCAGCACGTCCGGCACGACCATGCCATCAGGGCCGGTGACGAAACGGATCAGGCCACCCTTCGGCTGGCTTTCGCCGGAAACGATGCACTTGCGTTCCGGTCCGTCCTGATCCTTTTCACGGCCACCCCGCGTCATGGGCGCGTTTCCCGAGGCCTGAGATCAGGCCTCGGCCTCCTCGTCTTCTTCGGCTTCTTCGGAAGCCGTTTCCAGTTCGGTCGGATCGACCCAGCCCAGCATGACGCGTGCGGTCATGATGAGGTGCTGGGCTTCCTCCAGCGACATGTCGAACTTTTCGAGAACGCCTTCGTCCTTCTTGCGCTGGCCGTTTTCGGTCGTCCAGCCGCCCGCAAGTTCCCAGTCGGCGCAGGTGGCGAAGTCTTCCAGCGTCTTGATGCCGTCCTTCGCCAGTGCTTCCACCATCTGGGGGGTCAGGCCTTCGAAGTCAATGAGGCTGTCCTCGACGCCCATCGCGCGGGCGTTTTCCAGCGCCTTGCGGTTCTGTTCTTCGAGGAAGTCGCGGGCGCGGGCCTGCAGTTCGGCTGCCGTATCCTCGTCGAAGCCGTCGATGGACAGGAGTTCATCGACATCCACGTAGGCGACTTCTTCGAGGTTGGTGAAGCCTTCGGCGACCAGCAGTTGGGCCATCATCTCGTCCACGTCGAGCGTGTCCATGAACAGCTTGGTGCGTTCGGCGAATTCGGCCTGACGGCGCTGCGATTCCTCGGCCTCGGTCATGATGTCGATGTCGAGGGCGGTGAGTTGCGAGGCGAGGCGGACGTTCTGGCCACGGCGGCCGATGGCCAGCGAAAGCTGTTCGTCGGGCACCACGACTTCGATCTTGCCGGCCTCTTCGTCGATCACGACCTTCGACACTTCGGCCGGTTGCAGCGCGTTCACGAGGAAGGTCGCCTGATCGGCGTTCCACGGGATGATGTCGATCTTTTCGCCCTGCAGTTCGTTCACCACGGCCTGCACGCGGCTGCCGCGCATACCGACGCAGGCACCGACGGGGTCGATGGAGTTGTCGTAGGAAATGACGGCGATCTTGGCGCGCGAACCGGGGTCGCGGGCGACGGCCTTGATCTCGATGATGCCGTCATAGATTTCGGGCACTTCCATCTTGAAGAGTTCGGCCATGAATTGCGGGTCGGTGCGCGACAGGAAGACCTGCGGACCGCGGGCTTCGCGGCGCACGTCCTTGATGTAGCAGCGGATGCGGTCGTTCGGGCGATAGGCTTCGCGGCCGATCTTTTCGTTGCGGCGCAGGATGCCTTCGCCACGGCCGATATCGACGATGATGTTGCCGTATTCCTCGCGCTTGACGACACCGTTGATGATGGTGCCCTTGCGGTCCTTGAATTCTTCGTACTGGCGGTCGCGTTCGGCTTCGCGGACCTTTTGCAGGATCACCTGCTTGGCCGATTGCGCGGCGATGCGGCCAAGATCGACGGGGGGGACTTCGTCGATCACCTCGTCGCCCACCTTGGGATCGGCGAGGTAGGATTTCGCCTGTTTCACGGTGAGTTGCGCGTGGTGGTTTTCCACGGCGTCATCTTCGACCACGGTGCGGATGCGGGCAAAGGTGGCGCGGCCGGTCTTGCGGTCGATCTTCACCCGGATGTCGAGTTCGCTGCCGTAGCGCGACTTGGCGGCGCGGGCGAGCGATTCCTCCATCGCCTGGATCACCAGATCCGGGTCGATCATCTTTTCCCGTGCGACGGCTTCGGCCGTCTGCAGGAGTTCAAGCTGGTTCGCAGAGGTGATTGCCATGATGGCCTCCCGGCTTCAGTGTTTGGTTTCGGGCGCGTCGGGGGCTGCTTCGCCCTCGTCGTCGCCTTCGAATTCTTCGATGTCGGTGAACTTGGTTTCGTCGATCACGCCCGATGCCTTGCGCTGGCGCAGCATCTCGGCGATCAGGTCGTCGGTCAGGATCAGCTTGGCGTCGGAGAGCCAGTCGAATTTCAGGCCGATAGTGACGGTTTCGCCGCCCTCTTCGATCTCGATCAGCACCTCGTCGCCTTCGGTCCCTTGCAGGATGCCCTTGAAGCGGCGGCGGCCGTCGATGAGTTCGGTGGTTTCGATGCGGGCTTCGTAATCCACCCACATGTCGAAATCTTTCAACCGTGTCAGGGGCCTGTCGATGCCGGGGGAAGAGACTTCGAGGGTGTAGTTGTCCTCGATCGGGTCTTCGACATCCAGCACGGCAGAGACGGCGGTGGAGATGGCGGCGCAATCGTCCACCTCGATCCCGCCTTCGGGGCGGTCGGCCATGATCTGCAGGATGCGGGTCTTGCCGCCCATCAGGCGGATGCGGACGAGTTCGAACCCCAGCCCTTCGATGACGGGGCCGACGATGGCCGCGAGGCGGCGGTCGATGGCGGTCTTGGCGATGAGGTCGGTCATTTGGGTCCGGAATGAAAACAAAAAAGCGGGCTCAGCGGCCCGCGTGTCAGGTTCGGTGGGGCCGGGTTTGGACCCCGACACCGCTGTTGAAAGGGCATATACGCGCCGACCCCCGAGTCTGCAAGGGGTTTGGTCAGAACCGCCGCAGCCCGTCCATCGCGCGGACCAGACCTTCGCTGATGCCGGGTTCGGACAGGGCGTGTCCGGCGAAGGGGATCAGGCGGATTTCGCAATGGTCCCAGCCCTGCGCCAGTTTCCAGGCGGAGACGGGCGGGCAGATCATGTCGTAGCGGCCCTGGATGATGGTGGCGGGGATGTGCTTGATCCTTGATTTCTCACGCAGAATCCATCCGTCTTCCTCAAGGAAGCCGCCGTTGTGGAAGTAGTGGTTTTCGAGGCGGGCGAAGGCGCGGGCGTATTCGGCGGGGCTTTCGCCAAGCGGGCCGTCATGGTGGATGGAGGCGAGCGCGTTTTCCCAGTTGGCCCAGATGCGGCCATAACGCGTTTCTTCCATGACGTTGCCGGAGAAGAGGCGGCGGTGGTAGGCGGCGATCAGGTCGCCGCGTTCGTCGGCGGGGATGACGTTGACGAACTTCGCCCAGAGTTCCGGGAAGAAGGCCCCTGCCCCGCCGCCGTAGAACCAGTCAAGCTCTTGTCTTGTCATGAGAAATACGCCGCGGAGGACCATATGCGCCACCCGTTCGGGATGGGTGATGGCGTAGATCAGCGCCAGCGTCGCGCCCCAGCTCCCGCCGAAGCAGATCCAGCGGGAAATGCCCAGTTCCTTGCGGATCACCTCGATATCGTTGACCAGATGCCATGTCGTGTTCTGGATCACGCTGGCATGGGGGCGCGAACGGCCGCATCCGCGCTGGTCGAACAGGATCACGCGGAAGGCGGTCGGGTCGAAGTACCGGCGCATCGCGGGGCTGCACCCGCCGCCCGGGCCGCCGTGAAGGACGACGACGGGGATGCCGTCGGGATTGCCGCATTGTTCCACATAGATGCGGTGGCCATCGCCCATGTCGATGACCCGCTGATCGAACGGGTCGATCGGCGGGTACAGAAATTCGACTGCGCGCTTTTGGCCTGATCTGTGGTCCATCGCTGCCCTATATAACGCCACGAAGCGTTGATCCAAAGTTAAACGAGAGGACGCCATGACGTCAGCATCCACGGTGGACCCTGCAGAGGTCGCAAAATTCGAGGCGATGGCCGCGGAATGGTGGGACCCGAACGGGAAATTCAAGCCGCTGCACATGCTGAACCCGTGCCGTCTGGACTATATCACCGGCCAGATTGCGGCGGAGTTCGACCGTGACCTGCGGTCTCCCCTGCCCTTCAAGGGATTGAGAATACTGGATATCGGCTGCGGCGGCGGGCTTTTGTCGGAACCGATGGCGCGGCTGGGCGCGACGGTGGTGGGCGCGGATGCGGCGGCGCGGAACATTCCGGTGGCGCAGGTCCATGCGGCGCAGTCGGGGTTGGAGATCGACTACCGCCACACGACGGCCGAGGCTTTGGCCGAGGCGGGGGAGCGATTCGATGTCGTTCTCAACATGGAAGTCGTAGAGCATGTGTCAGACCCGCAGGCCTATCTGACGGCGTGCCAAATTCTGTTGAAGGACAACGGGTTGATGATCTGTTCGACGCTGAACCGGAACCCCAAGAGCTTTGTCATGGCGATTGTCGGGGCGGAGTATGTCATGCGCTGGTTGCCCAAGGGGACGCATGACTGGGCGAAGTTCATCACGCCGGACGAGCTCTATGCCCTGATCCGCGGGGCGGGGCTGGAGCCGGTGGACAAAAAGGGCATGGTTTTCAACCCGATAAGCTGGAGCTGGTCGCTGTCGGCGCGGGATCTGTCGTGCAATTACGTCACCGCGAGCGTGAAGCGGCGCGTGGTGTGACGGGGCTGCACCCGCCGTACCGACGGCTGTGCCGCAGAGTGTACCGCAAACTGTCAGCACGCAGCGGGCTGCGGGGTCAGGGTTCGTAAATCATCTTGCGGGTCATGCCGCCGTCGATGACCAGCGTCTGGCCGGTCATGAAGCCGGCGGTGGCGAGGTAGAGGACGGCTTCGGCGATGTCTTCGGGGCGTCCGGCGCGGCCTGCGGGGTGTTGTCCGTGGTCCTCCGGGCGGAGTGATTCGTCCGTGATCCACCCCGGCGCGATGGCGTTGACGCGGATGCGCGGGCCGAGGCTGACCGCCAGCGCATGGGTCAGCGCGACCAGCCCGCCCTTGGCGGCGGCATAGGCTTCGGTATCGGGTTCCGACATGAAGGCGCGGGTGGAGGCCATGTTGACGATGGCCCCGCCGTTGCCCAGCAGCGGGACGGCGGCGCGGGTCATCAGGAAGGCGCCGGTCAGGTGGGTGTCGATCATCCGGCGCCAGTCCTGCAGGGACAGGGTGGCGATGTGGCCGCTGTCGGGGCCCGCGATGCCGGCGTTGTTGACCAGAAGGTCCAGCGCGTCCCAGCCCAGCGCGTCGAAGGCTTCGTCCACGCTGTCTTCGGATGTGACATCGCAACGGATGTGGCGGGCGGGGCCATCGTCGCGCAGGTCGAAGGAGGCGACGTCCCAGCCTTCGGCCAGAAGGCGGGCGCAGATGCCCCGCCCGATAAGGCCGGAGCCGCCGGTGATGATGGCGCGTTTCATGGGTGGAACGATAAGGCGGGCGCGGATGGTGCCGCAAGCCATTGCACGGGCAGGATTTCCATGCAGGGATGGCCGCATGGGAGAGCGGGCGTGAAAGCGTGGAACAACGGGGCGTGGCTGTTGATGCTGCCTGCGGCGGCGGTCATGGCCTTTGTGGGGGTGCTGCCGCTGGTGGCGGTGTTCAACTATTCGCTGCACGACATATTCTCGCTGGCCGATGTGCATTGGGTGGGGGCGGAGTGGTACGAGGAGATCGTCACCTCCTCCCGTTTCCATGAAAGCCTGTTGCGGAGCCTGCTGTTTTCCGCCGTGGTTCTGTCGGTGCAGGTGCCGCTGGGGGTGGGGATCGCGCTGCTGCTGCGGCGGGCGGGGCGGTGGGCGGTGCTGGTGCTGATGCTGGTCGCGCTGCCGCTGGTCGTGCCGTGGAACATGATCGGGATGATGTGGCTGGGGCTGGTGAACCGCGACACCGGCTTTGTCGGCATGGCGCTGGAGGCGGCGGGGGTGGGCTTCGACTGGAAGTTCACGGCCTGGCACACCTGGGTTCTGCTGGTGGTGATGGATACATGGCACTGGCTGGGGCTGGTGGTGATCCTGGCCTATGCGGGGCTGTCGGGGATTTCGGGCGACTATTACCGCGCGGCGGCGATCGACGGGGCGTCGCGGGTGGCGGTGTTCCGCTTCATCGAAGTGCCAAGGATCGCGGGGCCGATGGGCATCGTCCTGCTGCTGCGGTTCGTGGACAGTTTCATGATCTATACCGAGGCGTTTTCGATCAATGCGGGCGGGCCGGACATGGCGACGCATTTCCTTGCCATCGATCTGGGCGAAGAGATCAAGGGCTTCAGCTACGGGTCGGCCGCCGCACGGTCGATGGTCTATTTCCTGATCGTCATCACGGTCGTCTGGGCCTTTGTCCGCCTTTCGCAGCGGAGGGAGGCATGAGGGGCGCGGTGGTCCGGCTGGCGGTGTTCGTGGCGCTGGCGGTGTTCATCCTGCTGCCCCTGGCGCAGACGTTCCTTCTGTCCTTCATCAACACCCTGCCGCGCGACGGGATGGCGGAAGGAGCGTTCACGCTGCGCAACTACGCGAATATCTGGGCGGAGCCTGCGCTGCGGGAGTCGATCGTCAACTCGCTGGTCTATGTGCTGCTGAATGTGGGGCTGTGTCTGGCGGCCGGGCTGCCTGCGGCCTATGCGCTGTCGCGGTATTCCTTCGTGGGGGACCGGCATTTCCTGTTCCTGATGCTGGCCTTCCGCGTGACGCCGCCGGTGGTGCTGTCCTTGCCCATCTTCATCCTGTTCGCGGAAGTGGGGCTGGTGAATACGCCGGTCGGCATCGCGCTGGTGCATTGCCTGTTCAACCTGCCCATCGCGATCTGGATCCTGGAAAGCTTCATCAGCGCGATCCCCAAGGAATTCGACGAGACCGCCTTCATCGACGGGCAGTCACTGCCGGCCTTCATCGTCACGCGCCTGATCCCCGAAATCGCGCCCGGCATCGGGGTGGCGGCCTTCTTCTGTTTCATCTTCAGCTGGGTGGAGGTCGTCTTTGCCCGCATCCTGACGGTGACGGGGGGCAAGCCCATCACGATGGCGATCAATGCGCTGTTCACCTTCCAGACGGATATCGGGCTGGTCATGGCGATGACGGTGGTGTCGCTGGTCCCCGGGGTGGGGATGATCTGGTTCGTCCGCAACCACATCGCGCGCGGCTTCACGATGCGGGCGTGACGGGGACTGCCGCTTCATCTCGGCCCAAATACCCTCAGGGGGTGAATGGCCGCAGGCCAGAGGGGGCAGAATGCCCCCTGCGACGCTACCTTTCGCGCAGCGCCTCGGACCCGCGCCAGAGGGGTTTGGTCAGGTAGGAGAGGATGGTCTTGCCGCCGGTCTGGAATTCCACCTCGGCCTGCATCCCGGGGCGGATCGCGATGGTCTTCTGGCGGTCGGTCAGGCGGTCCTGATCGACGCGGAGGGTGACGCGGTAATGGGGCGTGTCGTCGCGGGCCCGTTCGTCGCGGAAGGTATCGGCCGAGATGAAGGTGACGGTGGCCGGAAGGGTGCCCCAGATCGTGTAGTCATAGGCCGAGAGTTTGACCGTGGCGGTCTGGCCTTCGCGCAGGGCGGCGATGTCGGCGGGTTTGACCTTGGCTTCGACGAAAAGGCCGGTGTCGAGGGGGATGAGCTGGAGGATTTCTTCGCCCGGCCTCACGACGCCGCCGATGGTGGTGACGGCGATGCGGTTGACGATGCCGCGCAGGGGGGCGGTCAGGGTGGTTCGGGCGAGCTGGTCCTGCGACAGTTTCAGCCGCTGGCGAAGCGAGGCGAGTTCTGCCTGCGTGCGGGCATATTCGTCCGCGCGGTCGAGTTCGGCCTGTGTAGAGACTTCTTCGCGTCTTGCGCGGGCATCGGCCAGCGCCTTCTGCGCACGGGTCAGTTCGATTTCGGGGGCAAGGCCGCGGTCGGACATGCGGCGGACCATGTCCTCTTCCTGCGCGGCCTGATCGAGGACCGCCTGCGCCCCGTCCAGCCGCGAGGCGAGGTCGGTGCGGCGGGCCGTCAGCAGTGCCTGTTCCGAGGCGATGAGGTCGGGAACGCGGGCGGTCAGGTCGGCGGGCGCGGCAAAGCTGTCCTGTCCGGCCAGTTCCGCCTCGAGCCGCAGGCGGCGGGTGTCGAGGGCGGCGATCTGGTCGGTCAGGTCATCGACGGCGGCCTGATACTGGGTGGCATGGAGGCGGGCGAGGACCTGCCCGGCTTCCACCGTTTCGCCTTCGGTGACGGAGAGTTCGGCGAGGATGCCGCCTTCGAGGTTCTGGATGATCTGCGGGCGGGAGGAGGGGACGATCTGGCCGGGGGCGCGGACGATCTCCTCGACCCAGGCGAAGGCGGACCAGAGGAGGAAGGCGCCCACCGTGGCCGCGATGAGCAGGACGGTGGTGGAGGGGCGGGTGGCGTGAAGTTCGCGGGGCGGGTCGAAGGTCGTCATTGTGCGGCCTTTGCCAGATGCGCAAGGACCGCGTCGCGCGGGCCGTCCACGGCAAGGCGGCCATTCTGCAGGATCAGGGTGCGGGTGGTCAGGTGCAGGATGGGGATGCGGTGCGTGGCGATGATGGCGGTGCGGCCCTGCAGCCAGTGCGACAGGCGCGAGACGAGGGTGGCTTCCAGCGTCTGGTCCAGCGCGGCGGTGGGTTCGTCCAGCAGCACGACCCGGGGGTCTTGCAGCCAGAGCCGCGCCCAGCCGACGGATTGGCGCTGGCCGACGGACAGGCCTTCGCCCGCCTCGCGGATTTCGAGGTCCAGCCCGCGGGGGTGGTTGCGGACGAAGGGGCCGAGGCCCGCGAAATCCAGCGCCGCCAGAAGGCGGTCGTCGTCGCGTTCGAGGTCGGTCATCGTCAGGTTGTCGCGCAGCGTGCCTTCGATCAGCCGCACCTCCTGCCCCAGATAGCCGATATGGCGGCGCAGGTCGCGGGGGTGGATCTGGCCGAGGTCGATCCCGTCCAGCAGGATGCGGCCTGCGGCGGGTTCGTAAAGGCCGGCGAGGAGCTTGAGGAAGGTGGATTTGCCCGACCCGTTGGCGCCGAGGATGGCCGCGTGCTGGCCTGCGGGGATGGCCAGCGCCGCCACGTCAAGCGTGGGGGCGGCGTCGGGGGCGTAGCGGAAGGTCAGTTCGCGCAGGTCGAAGGTGCCCTTCACCGTTTCGCGGCGCAGGTAGCGGCGCGAGGGGTCCTCTGCCTGGCGGGCATTGGCGATGGCTTCCAGCCCCGTCAGCGCGGCCTTCACGTTGGACCAGCGGGCGAGCATGGCCGAAAGCTGCGACAGCGGCGCGAGGGTGCGGGTGGCCAGCATGGTGACGGCGATGATCGTGCCCACCGTGAAGCTGCCCGCGAAGACGAGGTAGGTGCCGATCAGCGTGGCGGCGATGACGGTGGCCTGCTGCACCCCCGTCGCCCATGCCGTGAGGATGGTCGTCAGGTGGCGCTGGTCGCTGGCGCGGAGGGCGGAAAGCGTCACTAATTCGGCCCAAAGCCGCTTTATCCGGTCCTGTCCGCGCTGGGTGGTCAGGGTTTCGTGTTCGAACACCGCTTCATAAAGCAGCTTGGCGGAACGGGTGTTGGCGCCCTGCGTCGCATGGGTCAGGGCGACCATCCTTGATTGCAGCAGGAAGCCCGGGGCGACCATGAGGACACCGCCGAGGATGAGAACCCAGACGAGGTTGCCGCCGATCATGGCCACGAGGGCGAGGAAGATGATCAGGAAGGGCAGGTCGGCCAGCGTGCCAATGGTGGAGGCGGTGAAGAATTCGCGGACCGAGCCGAAGTCGCGCATGGCGGCGAAGATCTGGGAGGGGCGGCGGTCGTGGGGGTGCGCCTTCATCCCGAGAAGGCGCTGCATCAGCCGTTCCTGCACCGAGAGTTCGATCTTGCGCCCTGTCGTGTCCATCAGCGCGGCGCGGGCGATGCGCAGCGCGGCGTCGAAGGCGATGGCCAGCAATGCACCGAGGGTCAGCACCCAGAGCGTGGGTTCGGACTGGTTGGGGATGACGCGGTCGTAGATCTGCAGCGCATAGAGCGCGATGGCGGTGGCGAGGATGTTGGCCACGAGCGAGGCGAGGGCCACTTCCGTCATCGGGCGGCGGTGGTGGCGGAATTCGGACCAGAACCAGTGCGGGGCCTTTTCCGGTTCGGCGTGGCGGGATTCGATTTCGGCGAAGGGCAGGCGGACGCGCAGGACCCAGCCGGTGTGGTGGGGGGTGAAGTCGGACAGGGCGACTTCGGCGCTGCGGTCGGGGGTGGTGGGGTCGTAGATGGTCAGGCTGTCGCCATCGCGGGACAGGAGCAGGACGATCTGGCCGGTCTGCATTTCCGCCAGCGCGGGAAGCGGGCCAAGCATGGCGTCATGATCCAGCGCGACGGAATAGCCGGCGCGGCGGAAGGCGGCGGAGAGGTGGTCGAGGCAGGGACGTTCGGGTGCGCCGATGGCGGTGAGCAGGTCCACCACATCGGAGGTCAGCAGTTTCCCGCCAAGGCGGGCGGACAGGGCGCTGGCGATTTCGGCACGGGCGCGGAGGATGGCGGGGGTTTGCGGGGTGGCGGGGGCGAAGGCTGCGGGTTGCGCCCCGGTCGGGCGGCGCATGTCGAAGGAGATGACGCGGGGGGCGGGATGCGCCGCGTTCGGGTCGGTCACAGGTTGCCCCCGTCCACCAGCGCCCCGGCGTCGCGGGCGCGTTCCAGTTCCAGACGGGCGATTTCATAGGCAAGCGCGGCCTGATCCCGTTCCAGCCGTGCGGCGGCGGCGGTCTGCATCGTCAGGTCGGTCAGGCTGCGGCGGCCCATGCGGTACTGTTCGGTATAGAGGTCCAGATTTTCCTTCGTGCGGCGCAGGACATCGGCCCCCTGCGACTGGCTGGAGCGCAGGGCGGCGATGCGGCCCGCGAGTTCGGTGCTGCGGCGGGCGGCGGCGTGCCGCGCCTCGGCCGTCTGGCGGGTGACGAGGTCGGGGGCGGCATCGGCGGCGGCGACAGTGGCGGGGCTGCCGGGGCCGATCTGGATGCCGCCAAGGCGCAGGCCGGGGGTGACGCCGTTTTCGGTGACGCCCGCCGTTGCGGAGAGGCCGGGAAGGGCGGCGGCGCGGGTGATGCGGGCCTCGGCCAGCGTGCGGGCACCTTCGGCGGTGGCGCGGAGGACGGAGAGCGGTTCGGCCTGCGGCAGGGGGGCAAGGGGCGCGGTTCCCGTCAGGTCGGCGGGGGGCTGCGTTCCGGCAAGCGCGGCAAGGTCGGCAAGCGCACGTGCGCGGGTCTGGCGGTCGGCGGCGAGCGTGGCCTGCATTTCGGCGACGGTCTGGGCGATCACCTGTGCCTCGGACCGGTCGGAGAGGCCGCCTGCGACACGTTCGGAGACGATGTTCTGCAGCGAGGCAAGGCGGGCGGTGGCGCCTTCGGCGATCTGCGCCTGTGCGCGGGCCTGTTCGGCGGTCAGATAGAGCGAGAGGCCGTCGAAGATGCGGCCGTTCTGGCGGGTGGAGAGGGTGACGGCGGCAAGGTCCACCTCGGCTGCGGCGCGGTCGCGTTCGGCCTTGCGGCGGCCATGGTCGAGAAGGGGCTGGTCGATCACCAGTTGCGCGGCAAGGCCTGCGAGGTTGTCCAGCGTCACCAAGGGGGTCAGGGAAGGCCAGCGGTTGCCGGCGGCGGCTTCGGCGCGGAGGCGGGCGAGGCCGAGTTCTGCCGCCTCTACCCCCGGGGCGGCGGAAAGGACGGCTTGCGCCACGCGGTCATAGGGGCTGCCTGCGGGCAGGACGGAGGGGCGCGAGGAGAGGTCGGCGATGAGTGAGGAGGCGGTGCTGCCTTCGGGGGCCAGCCGGTTCGCGGAGACGGGGTCGGCGGGTGCCCCGCCCCGTGCGAAGGCCAGCATGGAGGGCGGCTGCAACCCGCCCTGACAGCCCGAAAGCAGCACCGCGGCGGCCAGAAGAACGGGCGCGATCCCCGTGACGGGGAGCGGTATCGCCCGGGCCGTGGCGGGGGGACGATGCCGGGTCATGGGGGGACCTATATCACCGTCCGTGTCACGTCATCCTCGAGCAGGACCTGCGCGCCGTTGTTGCCCAAGGTGTAGATGTCGTAGATCTGGCCGTTCACCGTTACGTTCTCGCGCACGGCCGTCACGTTGTGGAGGGTGACGCTGTCCGACGCCTCGCCCCGGATGAAGAGGCGTTCGTCAGGGCCGGTGATGGCTTCGAGCTGTTGCGCGGTGATGGTGAGGCGGGCATCGGGGGCGCGGGTCAGGTCGATGGTGGACAGGTCGAAGGCGGCGAGGCCTTCGCGGTTGAGATCGACGGAGACGCCGGTGGCGGTGTTCTTGATGAAGAGGGTGTTCGCCTCGTTCCCGGCCGCGTCGCGGGTGTTGATGACGAGGTAGCTGCCATCGGGGACGGTCTGGCCGTTCTGGAAGCGGAACAGGTCTTCGTTGAAGAAGGAGTCGTGGGTTTCGGAGGCGGTCAGGCGCACGGGTGCGCCGGTCGCGTCGATGCGGTGGAAGGTGTAGATGTCGCTGGTGGCGGTGGTGGTCAGGCCGCGCATGGCCCCTGCCACGTCCTGCGTTTCCACCACGTTGGGGGTGGAGGGGGCGACGGTGTCCACGTCGAAGGCGACGACGTGCGGGCCGCTGGTGTTGCCCGCCGTGTCGGTGGCGGTGACGC
Organism: Rhodobacter sp. CACIA14H1; assembly: GCA_000500915.1. Taxonomy (GTDB): domain Bacteria; phylum Pseudomonadota; class Alphaproteobacteria; order Rhodobacterales; family Rhodobacteraceae; genus Paragemmobacter. The sequence goes on along the minus strand of AYNO01000035.1, from coordinate 3,665 downwards.
TGACGGGGATGGCGGTCGCGCCGCTGCGTTCGCCCGTCGGGATCTGGTCGGGGGTGAAGGCGACGGACCATGTGCCGTCCGCAGCCGCCGTGGCAAGGCGGGTATGGCCGTTCATGGTGACGGTGACGGTCGATCCGGCCTCGGCCAGACCGGAGACGGGCAGGCCCTGCGCGTGTTCGCGGGCGTTGAGGATGTTGTCGTTGCCGGTGCCCAGACGGATGTCGGCGGCGTTGAAGTTGGCCACGACCGTGTCGATGGCGATGCTGCGTTCCAGCGGTTGCGCGGTGGTGTTGCCCTGCGCGTCGGTTGCCGTCGCGCTGATGGTGGCGGTGGCCGCGGCGCCCTGTGGCAGGGCCTCGGGCGGGAGGCGCAGGTTCCAGACGCCGTTCCCGGTCTGGTCGGCGGGGATGGTCGTGGTCCAGCCGGTTTCGACGACCCGGATGGTCACTGTCGCGCCGGGTTCCACCGTTCCGGTGACGGGCAGGCCCGCGTTGCGTTCGGTGGCGTTCAGGACGGTGGCGTCGCGCGGGCTGTCGGCGACGGGGCCGAGTTGCAGGTCGGGCGTGGCGAAGGTGAAGTTGCCGACCTGTGTATCCACGGTGAAGGTGCGGCTGTGGTCGATGCTGCGGTTTCCGGCGGCGTCGATCGAATAGGCCGTCAGCGTGACCTGCTGGCCATGGGTCAGGCCAGACAGGTCGGCGGCGGCGAAACTGTGGGTCCAGCGGCCATCGGCGCCCACGGTGACCGGGCCGTAGCTGGTGCCGCCGAGGTCGAGGAAGACACGCGCGCCTGCCTCGCCTTCGCCCGTCAGGGTGATGCCGGCGCGTTGTTCGGTGCCGGACAGGATGCGGTCGGTGCCTGCCGGTTCGGGCAGGGTCATGGCGGTTTCAAGGTCGATGCGGACGGGGCGCGGGGTGCTGTCGGCGCGGTTGCCTGCGACATCCCATGCGCTGACGGTGATGGTGCTGTCCTGCGTGCGCGTCGCGGTGCCGGCGGGGAAGGTGACAGACCATGTGCCGTCGCCGTGCAGCGTGGCAGGGACGGGCTGGCCGAGCCATGTCACCTCGACCCGCGTGGCATCCATCGGGACGGTGCCGCGCAGGGTGAGTGCGCCTTGCGATTCGGTCAGGTTGACGATGTCGTTGCCCGCGAAGCCCGCGTCGATGCCGACCGACATCTGGGTGTCCACACGGAAGGAGCCGCGCTGTTCCGTGGGGTTTCCCGCCGCGTCGGTCGCGGTGGCGGTGAAATTGTAGGTGCCATCGGTCAGGCTGTTTGCCGCGAGGGCGTGGGACCAGTTGCCGTTGCCATCCGCCGTGAGGGTGATGCGACCGGCGATGCCGTCGATCTGGAGCGTCACGGTCGCATTGGCCGCGGTGGTGCCGCCGAGGATGGTCTGGGACTGGCTTTCGGTGCGGTTCACCCAGCCGTCGCCGGAGACGGCGCTGACGGTGAGGGGCGGGGCTATCGTGTCGAGCACGACGGCATCGGTCATGGTGCGGGTGTTGCCCAGCCGGTCCGTGGCGACGACCGTGACGGTCTGGCTGCGTTCGCCGCCCGCGATTTCCTGCGGGGTGAAGGTGATGGACCATGTGCCGTCGGCATTGACCGTCGCGGCGCGGGTCAGGGCGCCTTGCTGGCCGGGCGTGCCGAGGGTGACATCGACGGTCGCGCCCGGTTCGGTGGTGCCGCGCAGGGTGACGCCATCGGCATATTCGGCCAGATTTTCGACCGCGCCGTTGGACTGGAACCCTTCGGTCGCGGCGACGGGCGGGGGGTCATGTCGATGTCGAAGCCGCCGCCGGTGAGGGTGTCCGTGGTGCCGTTGCCGGTGAAGACGGCGGTGGCGGTGTGGGTGCCGTCTGCCGGAAGGGTGTTGCCGGAGAAGGTGGTGGACCATGTGCCATCGGCCGCGACGGTAGCGTTGCGGGTCTGGTTGCCGATGGTGACGGCGACCGTGTCGCCGGGGATGCCCGTGCCGGACACGGCGATGCCGGGTTGGGGCGTATTGGTGGTGATCGTCGTCGTGGTGCCGCCGCCGTCGATTGTGCGGGAGAATGTCGGGCCGCCGCCGCCACCCCCGCCGCCGCCTCCGCCGATGATCAGGCCGCCGCCGACGAGGGCCGCAGCGCCCAGACCCGTGCCGCCGAGGCCGAGCAGGGCGGGCGCAAAGATGCCCATGCCTGCCGGTTCATCCTCTCCGGTGCCGACGGCCGCGACGACCGGGTCGCTGTCACCGAAGCGCAGGCTGTCGAGGGGGCTCCACTTCTCGCCGCCCGCGGCGAGGGAGAGGTCCGCGCCGAGGACACCGTTGCCGAGGTCTGTCAGGAAGACTTCGGTGATCATGTTGTCGGAAGACAGGTAAAGGTGGTTCTGCACGCCGGGCGGGGTGTCGAACCAGTCGGCAAGCGTGACGGTCTGGCCATCGGCCAGTTCGATCACCAGATCGTTGCCGTGCCGCGTATAGGACAGGACGCTTTGCGGGGAGACGTTCAGCGAGATGCTGTCGCCAAGGCCTGTCTGGATGAAATTGCTGCCGTCGCCTGCAACGGTGCCGTAAGTGGTTCCGCCCGCAGATGTGCGGACGGCGAAATCGATCGCCGAACTCATTACTATCACTCCGCCTCTACCGCCGGAAAAATGTGCCGGCGCACCGCTCTCGATGGCCCTTTTTGGCGGGCCTTGCGAAAATGCATACCCCTTTTCGGATGTTCAATCCAGCACTTTTCGAACAGGTATGCCCGTCAGGGTTGCGGAGCCGCTACAGGTTGTGTCCTGCGGCGGTCTAGCGGAGCCGTTTTCCGGCGGCGTCGAAGTGGAAGGCGCGGCTGTCGTCGGGGGTCAGGTGGACCGGTTCGTCCACGGCGTAGTCATGTTCGCCGAAGAGGTGGACGGTGAGCAGGCCGTGCGGGTCCGTGCGGGCATAGACCAGCGTTTCGCCGCCCAGTTTTTCGACATGCGACACGGTGCCGGGGATGGTGCCGCGGTCGCGGGACAGGGTCAGGTGTTCGGGGCGGATGCCGGTGGTTTCGCCCCGCTGACCCAAGGCGGCGGATTTCAGGAAGTTCATCTGCGGGCTGCCGATGAAGCCCGCGACGAAGGTGTTGGCGGGGTTGTTGTAGAGTTCCATCGGCGATCCGACCTGTTCCACCACGCCCGCCCGCAGGACGACGATCTTGTCGGCAAGGGTCATGGCTTCGACCTGGTCGTGGGTGACATAGACCATGGTGGCGCCCAGTTCGCGGTGCAGGCGGGCGATTTCGATCCGCGTCGCCACGCGCAGGGCGGCGTCGAGGTTGGAGAGCGGTTCGTCGAAGAGAAAGAGCTTTGGCCGCCGGACGATGGCGCGACCGATGGCGACGCGCTGACGCTGGCCGCCCGACAGTTCGGCGGGGCGGCGGTCGAGGTAGGGGTCGAGCGCGAGCATGGAGGAGGCGCGGGCGGTGGCCTTGTCGATGTTGGCCTTCGACTCGCCTGCCTGTTTCAGGGCGAGGGACATGTTGTCCCTGACCGTCAGGTGGGGATAGAGGGCGTAGGTCTGGAAGACCATGGCGATTTCGCGTTTGGCGGGGGCCTCAATGGTGATGTCGCGGCTGTCCAGCGTGACGGTGCCGGAGGTCACATCCTCCAACCCCGCGATCATCCGCAGGAGGGTGGATTTCCCG
>AYNO01000034.1 GCA_000500915.1 Rhodobacter sp. CACIA14H1 | reverse complement strand
GGGTCGTATTCGCTTTCCGACCGCTTGGTGAAGCCGGACACCCCGCCCCCCTGCCGCAGCGTGGCCATCGCCGCCCGCCGCCCCGTCAGGATCTTGTGCGGATAGCACTGGTGGCCCACATCCCAGATCAGCTTGTCGCGCGGCGTGTCGAAGACGGCATGGATCGCCACCGTCAACTCCACCACGCCCAGCGACGACCCCAGATGCCCGCCCGTCCGGCTGACCGTCTCGATCGTCTCGCGCCGCAGCTCATGGGCCAGACGCGCCAGATCGCCATCCCCCATCCCCTTCAGGTCAGCCGGTCCGGCAACGCGGTCAAGAAGCGGGGTCTGGGTCATAGCGGCCTCCAAGGGCAAAAAAGTGCCGTGTAGGGGTTACCCACACGGCACCAGGTCCCTGTCGCCAACAGGAAGGGAACCGGGCTGTGGTTGCGCCCCGGATCCGGGCCGGCGAATTGGCCCGAATGGATGGCGGCCCGGGCGGATGCCTCCCGCCCGGGCCTGTCTCGTCAGGCCGGCATGACCTCGGCGGGGGCCGTGATCAGGAAGGCGTTCGGGTCGGGCGCCTGCTTGCTCTCCTCGGGAAGAAGCAGGCCGATGCCCCAGACGGCAAAGAGGATCGCCGCGACCGACAGCACGAACAGTGCCGCCCATCCCGCCCCTGCCATCATCTGGTAGAGCGCCCAGGACCGCAAAGCCGCACCGGGTTTCTGCTGAATAAAGTCGTCAGACATGGTCATCTCTCCTCAATTCAGCGGCGCGTAGCCGTGGTCCTGTGCCCAGACATACCAGTTGTCCACCACAGTCCCCGTCAGCAGGATGCCGATCCCGCCCGTAAGCGTCACCAGCACCGCGAACCACCAGGCCCAGCGGTGGATGCCTTCCATCGTGGCGTTGAAGCCCATGGTCCAGCGCCAGAAGAGGGCGGCGCGTTCCGAGGCCGTGCCACGGTCGGCGATCTGTTCCAGTTCCCGGTCCCCGCCGAAACGCGACACCGCAAGGATGGTGGCGCCGTGCATGGCGAAGAGAAGGGCCGAGCCGTAAAGGAAGACGATGCTCAGCGCGTGGAACGGATTGTAGAACAGGTTGCCATAGGTCAGGCTGAAGTTGTTGGTCCAGTCGAGGTGGCTGAAGATGCCGTAGGGCACCGCCTCGGACCAGCTGCCCATCAGCACCGGCCGGATCAGGCCAAGCACCAGGAACAGCCAGATCGCGCTGGCAAAGGCATAGCTCACATGCTTGCCCATCCCCAGCGCCTGCGCCCGCAGCCATGTCCTGACCCACCAGGCACAGACCGACACCAGCAGGAAGAAGGACGCGATGATCCACAGACCCCCTTCCGCGATAGGCGCGAAGCCCAGACCGTATTCCGACGACGGCGGTTCCAGCGAGAACCAGAACAGGTCCCGCATGAAGACCGCCGGGTTGAACCCGGCCTGATACCAGAACCAGGCCCCGCACAGCATGAACCACACCGCGCCGGACATCAGCGAGATCACGCCCATCGTGCCCAGATAGACGGGCCCCAGCTGCGCGTTCCCGAACCAGCCCGCCAGCGTCGAGAAGGACGCCCCCTTGGACCGGTTCGACAGTTCCACCCCTTCGACCATCCCCATCTCGGGGGCGGCCTGCACCTGCACCTGCGTGAAGATGTTCTGATACTCAGCCATTTACGCCTCCCGCGATATCGGCCCACCACGGCAGTTGCAGCCACCAGTCCCACCACACGACCCACTGGTCGAACCAGATCGTGCCCGAGATGATGATGCAGACCGCACTCCAGAAGCCCGCGTTCAGCGCCAGAAGGAGGCCCAGACGGTGGATACCCAGCGTGCCGACCGAATAGCCGATCAGGTCCCGGAAATAGGTGTCCTCATGGTCCGGCGTCCGCATCTCCAGCCCCTTTTCGGGGTTGGCGGCGGACAGGATCAGCGCCCCGTGCAGCGCCAGCGCCAGTGCGTTCGTGAAGAAGAACGACACCGCGATCATGTGGGCGGGGTTGTAGTGGAAGTTGCCGTAGGTGTAGCCCGTGTTCGACACCCAGTCGAGATGCGTCCAGATGCCATAGGGGAAGGCATAGCCCCATGCCCCCATCATCAGCGGACGGAACACGACCAGCGTGATATAGGCAAAGATGGCCACGCCGAAGGCGAAGGGGACATGGAAACCCATCCCCAGCTTGCGGCAGATTTCCACCTCGCGCAGCGCCCAGGATATGAAGGCCCCGATGGCGCAGATGGTGATCAGCTGCCACAGGCCCCCCTGCATCAGGGGCGCAAATCCGAGGCCCATTTCCACGGGCGGCGGATCGATCGAGATAAGCCAGGGGTTCCAGACGCCTTCCATGGCCGTGCCGTAGAAGATCAGGATCGTGCCCAGCGCCGCGAAGAAGAATGTCGTGACGCCGAAGAAGCCGACGTAGAACGGTCCGACCCAGAAGTCGAACAGGTTCCCGCCGATCAGCGTGCCCCCCGGCACGCGGTATTTTCGTTCGAAGCTGAGCAGTGCCATGCTTCCCTCTCCGCTGTGTTGCGACCGGCGGTCGTTCCTTGGCCGTCGGATTTGCCCGTTCGGGTCGCCGCGGGCGGAGGGCATCGCCTCCGCCCGCAGCCAGTGCCTTTCGGCGTCTTACATGCCGGCGCCACCAGCCGCCGCAGCGGTCTGGAACCAGTTGATGCCGTTGCTAAGAACCACCAGGTGGATCATCGCAGCCAGCAGGAACAGGAAGACGCCCTGCGCGACGAAGACGCGACGGGGATCGAAGATGAGCCAGATCTTGTAGAATTTGGACATGTTTTGATCCTCCTCAGAACCACGGGCGCCAGATGTACGTGGCGATATGCGCGACGACGGCGATGGCCACGAAGAGCCAGAGCCCGCTCATATACACCGAGTGCAGTTCCTGCGCCTGCTCGTCGGTCAGACCTGTGAAGCTCAGGTCGGTTTTATCAGCCATACTATCCTCCGGATGGGCAGACTGACGCCGCATGCCCTGCGGCGGGGTTCACGGTCGGGCGGAATGCCTTTCCGAGTTCTCACCACCCCGCGATGGTCTGCGGGAGGGCGAAGCGGTGACGGGTCGGGCGCAACCCAGGAAGAAGGTCCGGCCTGAAACGGCCGGGCATCCGGCTTAGGGCCGGAAGATGTTGGGCGTGATCGACCCCGCCTCCCGCCACGCACGGGCCAGCGGGCCATGCACGGGCAGGCGCCGTTCAAGGATCGTCTGCACGACCCAGGCGACGGCGGCGAAGGGGATCACCACGATGAAGATGAGGGCGAAATAGACGTAGAACTCGGCGCGCGGTGCGCGGTGGGCGTGATGCCCGTTCCCGCCTGCGGTATGATCGCTCATGCAGTCCCTCCTTCTGTTGTTGTCAGTGCCCCACCCCGCAGGGCCAGCACCGTTTCCTTGACCACCCGCTCCGCCCCCCTGGTCGAGAGCGGCCTTCTCGGCCGCATCCCGCAGGGTCCGCGCAGCGGAAATCCGCGTCAGCACCGGATGTTCGGAAACGATCCGGTCCAGCTCGGCCTGCGCGTCGGTATCCCAGGGGAAATCGCGGCGCAGCGTGGTGGGGGTCGCCGCCGCCGAGTCCATCTCGGACCCCAGCGGCAGGATGTGGAACAGGGCCTCGAACAGCCCGTTGCAGACTTCCTGCAACAGCCAGACGCAGCCGGCATAGCCCATGAAGGGCGTGCCCGTATGGCGCCGGATCGCGGCGCCCGGAAAGCTCGCCGCGATGAAATGCGGCTGCGGCCCGTGGCCCGCCTTCAGCTCGGCCAGATACATCTTCTCGTTGATCGACCCCATCAGGACCAGCGGCCGGTGCTGGCGCACCATGGCCCGCACGGCCTCGTTGTTGGTCTTGGCACCCGCCTGCCGCGCCACGGCAAAGGCGCAGGGCAGGCCAAGGTCGGTCTCCAGGTAGGCGCGGATGCCGCGGGCGTAGGTCTCGTTCGCCACGATGGCGAAATTCGCCGTGCCGAAGAAATCCTGCGTCACCGACCGCCACAGGTCCCACACCGGCTTCAGCGTCGAATGCTTCTCCTGCGCGATGAAGGGTTCGGGGTCCAGCCCCAGCAATTCCCCCAGCTTCCGCAGGAACTTGGTCGTCGAATCCAGCCCGATGGGCGCCTGCAGATAGGGCTTGCCCAGAACCTCGGCCAGCCCGCGCCCGAATTCGCGGTACATCACCACGTTCACATCCGCATTCACCAGATTGCGCATCTCGGCCAGATGCGCCCCCAGCGGCATGACCATGTTGACCTCGGCCCCGATCCCTTCGACCAGACGGCGGATCTCGTGCAGGTCCGAGGCCATGTTGAAGACGCCATACATCGGCCCAAGGATGTTCACGCGCGGCCTGTCGCCATCCTCGCGCTTCTTCTCGACGGGCATCCGCCCCTTGGTCATCCCGAATTCGGTGAAGATCCACGTCATCGCGCGGTCGGCGGCCTGCCACTGGTCCTCGTCGATGGTGCGCGGCAGGAAACGCTGGATGTTCGTGCCCATGGGCGTGACGCCGCCACCGATCATCTCGGCAATCGACCCGGTCACGACGACCGCAGGCAGCGCGGGGTCCAGCGTCTTCCACGCCCGCTTCATCGCGCCTTCGGTCCCGTCGCGGCCCAGCTCTTCCTCGCCCAGACCCGTCACCACGATGGGCAATTCATGCGGCGGCAAGGCGTCGGTGTAATGCAGCACGGACGTCACCGGCAGGTTCTCGCAGCCCACGGGGCCGTCGATCACCACCTGCAATCCCTTGACGGCACAGAAGGCATAGACCGCCCCCCAATAGCCACCCGCGCGGTCATGGTCCTGGATCAGCATCCGAACCCCTCCCCCCGCACGCAGCAAATCTTTTCGAAAAGATCTGCAAATTCCTTCGAAGGAATCTGTCTCTCCATCCGGCCGCGACGCATCATATCATCGCCTCCGCCGCTGCGGCCTTGGCGGCCTTTTCCAGCTTCTTCTGATGCGCCGCGCGGAAATCCGGCCGCAGGTTCGGCGCGCCTTCCCAGATGCCCGCCGTATCGCCGGTGCCGACGCCTTCGAAGAAGTCCTTCATCCCGTCCATGCGGGCCTTGTTGGCCATCGCGGCATTCACCACCTGCGCCAGCGACCCCGCCCCCGCCGGCCCCATCAGGGGCCGCGCCGAAATCAGGTTCGTGAAGTACAGCGCCGGGATGGCCAGTTCCTTGGCCTTCTGCACCACCGGGGTCGTCCCGATCGCCAGATCAGGCCGGAACGCCTCCATCGCCGCGCAGTCATCCTCCAGCGACGCACGGTATTTCACCACCACGCCCCGCGCCTCCAGCCAGTCACGATCCGCCGCCGACCATTCGTTCCGCGCACAGGCCGTGCCCACATAGGCCACATCCGCCCCGCTCTCGCACAGCAGCCGCGCCACCAGCAGTTCGGACCCTTCATAGCCCGACAGCGTGATCCGCCCCGTGATCGGGTTCGCAGCCAAAGCCCCGCGAATAGCGCCGCCAAAGGCATTCTGCGCCGCAGCCACCTGCGCCGGGTTCACGCCATAGGCATCACCAATGGCCGCCAGCCAACCCATCGTCCCGTCATAGCCCACCGGCGCAGACCCCACGACCTTGCGCCCCGCCGCCTGAAACTCGCGGATCGCCGCCGTATAGAAGGGATGGATCGCCGCCACGACGCCGCTATCCAGCGCCGCATACAGTTCCCGCCACTCGCGGCACGGCACCACCGGCCCCGCCGCCAGCCCCATCGGAGACAACATCGCCCCGATCATCATCGGATCCGCCGGGAACATCTCGCCCAGCAGCGCGACCGTCGGACGGTCCGACCGCCCCCGCTCCGGCGCGGCCACCGGCCCCGCCTCGATCTCGCGCCGCGCATAGGCGAGCATCGCCCCCGCCAGCACGTCCTTCGCCTCGGCATGGGTCGGCACGCCGAAGCCCGGCACGTCGATGCCCACGATCCGCACGCCGTTGATTTCATTCGGCAACAGCTTCAGCGGCACGCCCGACGCCGTCGGCACGCAAAGGTTCGTCACCACCACCGCGTCATAGCGTTCCGGATCCGCCAGCTCATGCACCGCATCGCGGATGTCCTCGAACAGCTTGCCCGTCACCAGCGTCTCGGAATTGAACGGCACATAGCCGACCGACCGCCGCGCCCCGTAGAAATGGCTGACAAAGGTCAGGCCATAGACACAGCAGGCCGACCCCGACAGCACCGTCGCCACCCGCCGCATCCGCAAACCGACACGCAACGACCCGAAGGCCGGACACATGCTCTGCGGCTTGTCATGCGGCCCCTGCGGATAGTCCGCCGCGTAACGGTCCAGCACCTCGGAATTCCCAGCCGCCCGCGCCGCAGCCTCCATCTCGGCCGCCCCGGCATGGCACCCCATGCCATCCGCCACGACCGGCGTCACACCCGGATCGGGGCGCAGCCCCTCGGTCACGGGCGTCTCGGCAGTCTGGTCATAGCGGATCTCGCCAGCCATCACTTCGTCCCCTTCCGGGCCAGCGCGCGCAGCGCCTCTTCAAGTTTCTCAAGCGCGGAAAGATCAAACATCGTCGTAAACCACTTCCAGCGACTTCACCGGACCCGCGTGCTTGCCGCGCATGTCCACATCCGTCGCAGGCTCCAGCACGAAGCCCGCCCCCGTCGTCTCGGCGCTGAACAGGCCCAGCAGCCCGTCCTGCGTCAAAGGCTTCGGCCGCAGCGGCGGCGCATCCGCCACATTGCCCGCCAGTTCCTCGAACAGCGCGCCCCACTGGGTCTGGTGCGTGCCCACGATCTGGTAATTGGCCGACTTCCGCCGCAGGTCGTCATCCGCCGGAATGGACGCGAGGATCGGGATGTTCACCGCCTCGGCAAAGGCCGCCGCCTCGCCCGTCCCGTCATCCTTGTTGATGACGATGCCGGCCACGCCCACATTCCCGCCCAGCTTGCGGAAATACTCCACCGCCGAGCACACATTGTTCGCCACATAAAGCGATTGCAGGTCATTGGACCCGACGATGATCACCTTCTGCGCCATGTCCCGCGCGATCGGCAGGCCGAACCCGCCGCAGACCACGTCGCCCAGGAAATCCAGCAGCACATAGTCGAAGTCCCAGTCATGGAACCCCAGCTTTTCCAGCAATTCGAAGCCGTGGATGATCCCGCGCCCGCCGCAGCCGCGCCCGACCTCAGGCCCCCCCAGCTCCATCGCAAAGACCCCGCCCCGCTTGAAGCAGACATCCCCGATCTTCACCTCCTCCCCCGCCAGCTTCTTGCGGGTGGAGGTTTCGATGATCGTCGGGCAGGCCTTGCCGCCGAACAGCAGGCTGGTCGTATCCGATTTCGGATCGCAGCCGATCAGTAGCACGCGCTTGCCCATCTCGGCCATCATGTGGCTCAGGTTGGCCAGCGTGAAGGACTTGCCGATCCCGCCCTTGCCATAGATCGCGATGATCTGCGTCTTCTTGGACGGAGGGTCCATCGGAACCTCCAGCGAAGGCTCCTCATGCGCCTCGTCGCGCAGCCTCGCGTTGAAATCCTTCAGGTTGGGAACGTCGTTCATGCCGTGGCCTTCCAATCAAGGATCATTTTCAGACAGGCCGCATCGCCAAAGGCCGTCGCATAGGCCTCGGGCGCGTCGGACGCGGGTCGGGTATGGGTGATCAGACCGGCAAGGGACAAAGCCCCGCTCTCGATCAGCGCACGGGTCGCAACCAGATCATCCGGCTGCCATTCCGAAGCGATGCGGATACGCGCCTCCTTCATGAAGGCAGGCGGAAAGGCAAAGGACACGGGCTCGGTATAGAACCCCGCCAGCACCACCTCGCCGCCCTTGGCCAGCCGCATGACCAGCTGGTCCAGCAATCCCTTGGCGCCCGAGGCGTCATAGATCGCCCTGTAATCCCGGCGCGGGTCATCCTCAGGCGCGATGCAGGCATATCCTTCGGCACCATCGCGCCGCGTCGGGTTGGTTTCCCACACCGTCGGCGCGGGCGCACCCGCCGCCACCGTCAGCCGCGCCAGCAGCCGCCCCAGCGTGCCATGCCCCACGATCAGGTCCGGCAGCGCCGTCGCAAAGCCCGCCAGCGCATGACGCGCCGTCGCGGCCAGCGCCAGCAGCGCCCCTTCCGGCCCCATGCCGCCGTCGATCCGCGCGACCCGATGCGCGGGCGTCACAAGGTGGCGCGACGCGCCCCCGAACAGCCCCTTCACATCGCCCGCAAAACAGTTGGCCCCGGGGACAAAGACATGCTCGCCCACACGGTAGCCCGACTCCGCCCCTGCCTCGACGACCACACCCGCCGCCTCGTAGCCGGGGACCAGCGGATAGCCCATCCCCGGAAAGGGCGGCATCGTGCCGGTGTAGAACAGTTTTTCCGTGCCGGTGGAAATGCCGGAATGCGCGATCTCCACGACAATGTCGCCCGCCTTCGGATCGACAAGGTCCAACCCCTGAAGCGAAAGCTCCCTCGGGCCGGACAGGATGACTGCGTTCGTTCTCACGTCTCATTCCCCTTGCGCCGCGTACCCTGCATGTCAGGGGAGTCTGCGGGTCTCTGTAAGTTTAGACTTACATGGCCGAGTGTCAATTTAATTAGACACTTTTTTGTGCTGCATCGTTGACAGGCCGCACAGCCGTCACCACCGATGTCACAAAAGGCCGGAATCCCTTGTGTATCTGGACCCCGGCAAACCCCGCCGCTTCCAGCATCGCCCCGATTTCGGCGGCCGAACGGGTGCGCCCCGTCTGCATGGCAAGCGTGTAAACGGAAAAGTACACATCCGTGGCCGGATCGGGCCGTTCCCCGCCCGCCATCGGCTCCGACACCACGACTCGGCCCCCCTCCGGCAGCGCGTCATGCACCGCCCGCAGCAGCGCGGCCACCGTCGCGTCGGAATGGTCATAAAGCACGCGGACCAGCGAAACCGCATCCGCCCCCTGCGGCAACGCATCGTCGCGGAACGATCCGGGCACGATCTCCACGCGTCCCGACATCCCCGCCGCCGCGAACCGCGCCGCCGCCCCGGGAACGACCGCAGGCAGGTCGAACAGCGTCATCCGCAGGCCCGGATACTCCGCCCCCGCCGCCGCCAGAAACGCCCCCGTGCCCCCGCCCACATCCATCAGATGCCGGACGGACCCGAAATCGACCAGCGACAGCGTATCCGCCGCCACCAGCCCCTGACTGTCCGCCATAAGCGCCGAATACCGCGCCGCAAGTTCAGGGTCCGCCGCCCCCCCGGCACCAAAGACATAGGGCCAGAACCCCGCCAGTTCCGGCACCGTCTCGCCACGGAAGAACGCCACGGGGTCCGCCAGATCGCGGTACAGCACCGGATGATGCCGCACCATCGCCTCCAGCCCCGGCACGGTCAGGAACGCCGCCCCCCGCACCGTCAGCCGCCATTGCCCGCGACGGCAGGCCAGCAACCCCAGCCCCGCCCCCGCCCGCAACAGGACGCCCATCCGCTCCACCGGCACCCCCGCAGGCCCCGCCAGCGCGGCAAGGGGCAAGGGCCCCTCGGCCAGCCGGTGCAGGACGCGCAACTCCACCAGCGCCAGCAACGCTTGGCTCTGCACGAAGCCCTGCACGATGTCGAACAGCGCCGCGCCCTCGGCCCGCGCCAGCCCGCGCAACCCCGGCACGCGGGCGCAAAAGGCATGGAACCGCGGCGAAAGCCCCAACCGCACGGCCCAAGGCTGCCGCCCCCGCCGCGCGGGCGTCACCGACCCCGCCAACGTGTCGCTCATCCCCGCACCGGATGCAGGTCCACCGGCGTCATCCGCTCGGCATAGGCCCGCACCATGGCAGCCAGCATCGCCTCGCCGGGGCAGGACGGGATGGAGGCAATCGCCCCGCCAAGGATGTCCTTCAGATAGGACACCGCCCCCTGCACCCCCAACTCCTGCACCGCCGAAGGCCGCGCATGGGCCAGATCCTGCCCCGCAGGCTTGCCCATCTGCTCGGCCGTCAACAAAGCGTCCTTCAGATCATCCGCCACCTGGAAGGCCTCGCCGATCCGTGCGCCCAATTCCTCCCACGGCTCCGGCTCTTGCCCCGCCGCGATGGCCCCCATCTGCGTGGCCGCAATGAACAGCGCCCCGGTCTTCGCCCGGTGATAGGCGGCGACGTTGACCTCCGCCTCGCTCTCCCAGCCCTGCCCCGCGCAGATACCGCCCGGCATCCCCGTCCGCTGCGCCAGCACCCGCACCAGTTGCACCGCCCGCAAGGGCGACTCCCCCGCCGCCCGCGCCAGCACCTCGAAGGCCAGCACGATCAGCGAATCCCCCGCCAGCACCGCCACAGGCTCCCCATAGGCGCGATGCACCGTGGGCTTCCCCCGCCGGATATCCGCATCGTCAAAGCAGGGCAGGTCGTCATGCACCAAACTCGCGCAATGGATCAGTTCCAGGGCCGCCGCCGCCGCATCCGTCATCTGCGGCCGGTCATCGCCACAGGCCCGCGCCACGGAAACAAGGATCGTGGGCCGGATCCGCGCCCCCCCGGGAAACACCGCATGATCCAGCGCCGCCCGCAGCTTGGCCGGCGCCTCGGCCCCGCCGGGCATCCCCTGCCCCACGGCAAGGGCCGCCGCCACCGCCGCCTCGATCCGCATGTCCATTCCGCCGATCTGGCCGCCGATCTTGCCCATGACCGCCCCTTCCGTTGCTGTCCGGTTTCGCCGCCATCCTGTCACCGCGGCCCCAAGGTGTAAACTAAATCTTACACTCTGTTGTAATTCATGTTGGACAAGTTCAAGGGCTCCCCTACACTCGCCCCATGGAACAGGACCGCGTCATCGTGATCGGGGCGGGGATGGGCGGCCTTGCCGCCGCCATCCGCTGCGCCGCATCCGGCCTGAAGGTGACGGTCCTCGAAAGCGCCCCCACCCCCGGCGGCAAGGCCCGCGCCATCCCCTCGCCCGCAGGCCCCGTGGATACCGGCCCCACCGTCCTGACCATGCGCCATGTCTTCGACGCCCTCTTCGCGCTGAACGGCGAAAGGCTGGACGACCACGCCACCCTGATCGCGCAACCCGTCCTCGCCCGCCACTGGTGGCCCGACAGCCCCGCGCTGGACCTCACCACCGACCGCGACGAAAACGCCGAAGCCATCCGCGCCTTCGCCGGACCGCAGGAAGCAGCCGCCTTCCTGAAATTCGACGCACTGGCCGAGTCGCTGTTCCAGTCCTTCGACGCCCCCGTCATGCAGGCCGCGAAACCCGACCTGCCCGCCATCGCCCGCGCCGCGCTGCGCCAACCCCGCCTCTGGCCCGCGCTCCTGCCCGCCCGCACCCTGCAAGGCTGGCTGGCGACCCACTTCCGCGACCCCCGCCTGATCCAGCTCTTCGCCCGCTACGCAACTTACGTCGGCGCAAGGCCCACCCATGCCCCCGCCGTCCTCGCCCTCATCTGGCGGGCCGAGGCGCGGGGCGTCTGGGCCGTCGAAGGCGGGCTGCACACCCTCGCGGCCCAGCTCGCCGCGCTGGCCACCCGCATGGGCGTCACCTTCCGCTTCTCCACCCCCGCCACCCGCATCCAGCGCCAGAACGGCCGCGTCACGGGCGTGCAGATCGCGGATGGCCGCACCCTCCAATGCGACACGGTCATCTTCAACGGCGACCCCGCCGCCCTGACCGAAGGCCGCCTCGGCACCGCCGCCGCCGCCGCCCTGCCCCGCAGCGCCACCCATCCGCGCAGCCTCTCCGCCCTCGTCTGGGCATTCGCCTCCCGGGCGCAGGGACCCAAAGCCCCCGACCTCCTCCACCACAACCTCTTCTTCACCGAAGACCCGACCCGCGAATTCGCCCCCATCGGCACGGGAAAGATGCCCGAAGCCCCCACGCTCTACCTCTGCGCCGAAGACCGCGCGGCAGGCACCGTCACGGGAACCGAACGCTTCGAGATCATCCTGAACGCCCCCGCCGCCCTCCCCGCCCTGGGACCCGAGGATTTCCGCAAATGCCGACAGATCACCTTCGACCGCCTCTCCCGCATGGGCCTGCACCTGACCCCGCCGCCGCCGGAGGCGCTCACCACGCCCGCCACGCTGGACCGGCTGTTTCCGGCCTCGCAGGGGGCGATCTACGGACGTTCGCCCGAAGGGACGATGGCCACCTTCCGCCGCCCCACGGCAAGGACGGCCCTGCCGGGGCTCTACCTCGCGGGGGGCGGCGCCCATCCGGGGGCGGGGGTGCCGATGGCAGCCCTCTCCGCGAAGCACGCGGTCGCGGCGATCATGCAGGACCGGACTTCCGCGTCGAAGTCGGCCCCGACGGCTATGCGTGGTGGTATCTCGACGGCGTCTCGGATGACGGACAACGCGCGGTCTCGGTCATAGGCTTCATCGGCTCGGTCTTCTCGCCCTGGTATGCGTGGAGCGGGCGGAGGAACCCGCAGAACCACGTCTGCCTGAACGTCGCCACCTACGGCCCCGGCGGGCGCTTCACCATGACCGACCGCGGGACGGCGGCGCTGCGGCAGGAAAAAGACACGCTCACCATAGGCCCCAGCCGGATGCACTGGACGGGGCGCGACCTCGTCATCGACATCGACGAAATCTCCTCGCCCCCCCTCATCTCCCGCGTCAGGGGGCGCATCACCCTGACGCCCTCGGCCATCACGGGCGTCGAACTGGCCCTGCATCCCCGCCACCAGTGGCGCCCCTTCGCCCCCACCGCCCGCATCGACGTCAACCTCACGCAGGGCCACCGCTGGCAGGGCCACGGCTATTTCGATGCCAATTTCGGCACCACCGCGCTGGAACGCGATTTCGACTTCTGGACATGGGGCCGCTTCCCGATGAAGGACCGCGCCCTCTGCCTCTATGACGCGACATGGGCCGACGGCACGCAGCGCGACTTCGCCCTCGAAGTCACCCCCTCCGGCGAGGCCCGCGAGGTGACAGCCCCGCCCCGCACCCAATTCGCCCGCACGAACTGGCTGGTCCGCCGCGAAACCCGCGCCGACCCCGGCACGCGCCCCCGCCAGATCATGCCCATGCTCGACGCGCCCTTCTATTCCCGCAGCGTCGTCGAGACGCGCCTGATGGGCGAAACGACCCAGGGCGTCCACGAAGCCCTCGACCTCACCCGCTTCCGCCAGCCGCTCCTGAAACCGATGCTCGCCGTCCGCGTGCCAAGACGCAGCGGCTGGACCTTCTGACCCAAATTCCTTCGAAGGAATTTGCAAAATTCTTCAAAGAATTTTGACCGCCCGACGCCGAAAAGCCGTTGCGCGAAACCCCGTCCCACCGCCCGCCGCGTGCTGACACTCTGCGGTACAGAATGCGGCACAGCACGCGGCACAGCCGGTGCGCCGCCCCTCACCCCGCCGCTGCGTTCCGGTACCACACGGACCGGTTCAACATCCCCGCCACCGTCACCCAGACCAGATAGGGCAGGAACAGCGCCCCGGCGATCCTGTCATGCTGCCAGAAGGCGACCATCGTCGCCGCCACCGCCAGCCACAGCAGGAAGATGATCACAAGCCCCGCCCCCATCCGGCGCAACCCGAAAAAAACCGGCGTCCACAAGGTGTTGAGCGCGATCTGCACCGACCACAGCGCCAGCGCCTGCCCCGTCCCGTCGATCATCGCCACCCGCGCCGCCGCCGCCGACATGGCCAGATACAGCACCGTCCACGCCACCGGAAACAGCCAGTCCGGCGGGGTCCATGACGGTTTCGACAGCCCCCGATACCACTCTCCCGGCTGGAACATCGCCCCCGTCGCCGCCGCCGCCCCGCAGGCGGCCAGATAGGTCAGAAACAGCGCAAAGAATTCCATCGCATCGCTCCGCTTGGCCAAGCACAGCGATGTAACCCGCCAACCGGTTCCGTCCAAGAAAAACCTTTGCGATCAAGCCTCAGGCCACGCCCCGGTCCCGCGCCTCCAACTGCGCCAGCACCGCCAGCAGCGCGTCCGACCGCCCCTTTCGCGCCTCGCGCTGCGCCGCCGCCCGCACAAGGAAATCCACCTCCGGCACCGCCGCCGCGTGCAGCACCGCCGGCACTGGCCTGACGGTGGACACCGCCGCACGCCCCGTCGCCGCCGCCAGACAGGCGATCTTCACCCCCCGCCCCGTCCGCGCCCGTGCCGTCACGCTATCCCCCCGCGCCCGCCGCACGCAGCCCCCGATCGCGTCATAGATCAGCCGCGCCGCAAAGATGCCCGGGCGGCAGGACAAAGGCAGCGACGGCACCCCCGCCTCGGCCCGCCGGTACAGCCCGTCCGCCACATCCAGCAGCCGCAACACCGCCCGCGCCACCCCCGGATAGGCCTTGGGCCGCGCCAGAAACGCATCGGGATCAATGCCTTCCGCCCGCAGCCAGTCCATCGGCAGATACAGCCGCCCCGCCCGCGCATCCTCGCCCACATCCCGCGCGATATTGGTCAACTGCATCGCCAGACCAAGGTCGCAGGCCCGCGCCAAAGCATCCGGATCGCGCACCCGCATCAGGACGCACATCATCGCGCCCACCGCCGCCGCCACCCGCGCCGAATAGTCCATCACCCCCGACAGGTCGTCATAGCGCCGCCCCACCGCATCCCAGGCGAACCCTTCCAGCAATGCCTCGGGCAGGGCGCGGGGCATGTCGAACCCCTCCACCACCGCCGCAAAGGCCCGGTCCGCAGGCGCATCCGCAGGCGTCCCGCGATAGACAAGGTCCAGCCGGTCCCGCAACGCCAGCACCGCCGCCCCCTTGTCCGCGCCCTCGTCCACCGCATCGTCCGACATCCGGCAAAAGGCATAAAGCGCCAGCGCCGGATCGCGCACCGCCCCCGGCAACAGCCGCGACGCGGCATGAAAGGACAGCGACCCCGTCCGGATCGACTCGCGGCAATGGGCCATGTCGCGCGGATCGATCATTCCGCAGCCATCCTGATTTCCGCCTTTTCCGCCAACAGCTTGGGCGCATCCGGCACCAGCATCCCCAACACCTCCGCCGTCCCCACCACACCGGGCAGACCGGCGCCGGGATGTGTCCCCGCCCCGGCAAGGAACAGCCCCGTCAGCTCCTCCGACACGTTATGCGGCCGGAACCACGCCGATTGCAGGATCCGCGGCTCGATCGAAAACCCCGCACCGAACGGTGACAGGTAACGATCCCGAAAGGTTTCGGGGGTAAAGACGACCTGTTCCGTGATCCGCTCGCGGAAACCGGGGATCAACCGCTCCTCCAGCATCCGCGCCATCTTCTCGCGGTAGCGCGGCTCTTCCTCTGCCCAGTCCACCCCGTTGTCGAACCCCAGATGCGGCACCGGCGACAGCGCATAGAAGGTATCGTCGCCCTCGGGCGCACAACTCGGATCGGTCACGCTGGGCCGATGCACGTAAAGGCTCATGTCATCCGCAAGGCGCCCGCGGATGAAGATGTCGCGGATATGCTCCCGATACCGCGGCCCCACCACGATGGAATGGTGGCCCACATCGCGCCACATCCCCTTGGTGCCCTTGGTCCCGAAATACCAGACATAAAGCCCCATCGACCACCGCGCACGGTCCAGCTTCCGGTCCGTCCACCGCCGGCGCGGCAGGTTCCGCAGCAGCCGCTTGTAGGTATGCCCCGCATCCGCGTTCGACACCACAAGCCCCGCCCGCACCACCTCGCCCGTCACCAGCCGGACACCCGACGCACGGCCATTTTCCGTAACGATTTCATCCACTTCCGTGTTATGGACGATCTCGCCCCCCTGCGCCGCCACGACCCGCGCCATGGCCTCGGCAATCGCCTGCACCCCGCCCATGGCGTAATGCACGCCGAACGCCTTTTCGAGATGGGACACAAGGATATACATCGACGTCACGTTGAACGGATCGCCCCCGATGAACAGCGGATGGAAGGACAGGGCGAAGCGCAACCGCTCGTCCTTCACCCGCCGCGCCGCATGGGCATAGACCGACCGGTCCGCCCGCATCATGGCAAACTTCGGCAGCACCTTCAGAAGGTCCGGCAGCCTGTGCATCGGCCGCCGTCCAAGGTCTTCATACCCGAACCAGTACCGCGCCTCGCTATCCTTCAGGAACTTCTCGTAACCCCTTGCATCCGACGGCGAAATCCGCGCAACCTCGGCCTTCATCGCGGCCTCGTCCTGCCGCGCGGTGAAGGTCGATCCGTCATCGAAGCGGATCTCGTAGAACGGGTCCATCGGCACCAGCCGCACATCGCGGTCGAAATCCCGCCCGCAGGCCGCCCACAGATCGCGCAACCCCTGCGGCACCGTCACGATGGTCGGCCCCAGATCGAACCTGTGCCCCCCCTGCGTGATCGAAGACCCGCGCCCGCCGACACGGTCCAGCCGGTCGATCACCGTCACCCGCCACCCCTTCGCCCCCAGCCGCATGGCCGAGGCCAGCCCCCCCAACCCCGCCCCGATCACGATGGCGCGGTTATCCTCGGGGGCGGGGGCGGGGCGATGACGCGGGGTCTGGTCCATGATCCGATGATAGAGTGTCCAGTTTGATTTACAATATCGCAGAACATTCCGCCGCAGGCTACCGTTTCCGCTTCCCCTTGGCAGCACAAACTGTCAGACTAAGTTTACACCATCCGACGTGGAGGGTCGCGCCATTTCCGTTGCCAGCCTCAGCCTCTTCCGTTTCGACGGGGTCCTGCCGCGCCTCTGGGTGATCGGGCAGATGGGCGCGGCACGTCTGGCGCTGCGGCAGGAACATCGCGCAAGGTTCTGGAAACTCTGCGGCTCCGGCACCGGCGAAGGCTTCACCCCGCGCCCCAACTGGGGCGTCTGGGCCATCCTTGCGACATGGCCGGACGAGGCGACGGCCCGCGCCGCCACCGCCACCAGCCCCGTCTGGGCCAGATGGCGGCGCAAGGCCCGCGAAAGCTTCACCCTCTTCCTCGACCCGCTTTCGGCCCGGGGCGCATGGGCAGGCGTCAACCCCTTCCTGCCCGACGCGGGCGCGGCACCGGTGCACGGCCCCCTCGCCGCGCTGACCCGCGCCACCGTCCGCCCCTCCCGCGCCCTGAAATTCTGGGACCGCGTCCCCTCCATCTCGGCCGTCATCGGGTCCGACCCCAACGTGGCCTTCAAGATCGGCATCGGCGAAGTCCCCCTCCTGCATCAGGTCACCTTCTCGGTCTGGCCCGACACGGCCTCCATGGCAGCCTTCGCCCGGGGCGACGGCCCGCATGGCCGCGCCATCCGCGCCGTCCGCGACGGCAACTGGTTCGACGAGGAACTCTATGCCCGCTTCCGCCTCCTCGGCACGGCGGGCACATGGGGCGGCACGGACCCGCTGGCCCGCCTTGGCCGGACCGACCCGCCGGACCGGCATCCCGTCGCCGGTCAGGATCGCGCCGCCGATACCATCACGAACGAATTCCCGCAGGAATTTCCTGCCCTTACGGTGCAAAGATGAAGCAACCCTTCCCCTTCTCGGCCATCGTCGGACAAGAGGCCATGAAACAGGCCATGATCCTGACGGCCATAGACCCCGCCATCGGCGGCGTCCTCGTCTTCGGCGATCGTGGCACCGGCAAATCCACCGCCGTCCGGGCGCTGGCCGCCCTCCTGCCCGAAATCGACGCGGTCGAGGGCTGCCCCGTCAACTCCCCCACCCCCGCGCAGGTCCCCGACTGGGCGCAGGGCGCGACCGGAACCGTCATCCGCAAACCCACCCCCGTCGTGGACCTCCCCCTCGGCGTGACCGAAGACCGCGTCGTCGGCGCCCTGGACATCGAACGCGCCCTGACGCGCGGTGAAAAGGCCTTCGAACCCGGCCTCCTCGCCCGTGCCAATCGCGGCTACCTCTACATAGACGAGGTGAACCTGCTGGAAGACCACATCGTCGATCTCCTCCTCGATGTCGCCCAGTCCGGCGAGAACGTGGTGGAACGCGAAGGCCTCTCCATCCGCCACCCCGCCCGCTTCGTCCTCGTCGGCTCCGGCAACCCCGAGGAAGGCGAACTCCGCCCCCAGCTCCTCGACCGTTTCGGCTTCTCCGTCGAAGTCACCTCGCCCCGCGACGTGGACACCCGCGTCGAAGTCATCCGCCGCCGCGACGCCTATGAGTCGAACTACGGCGCCTTCATGGAAACATGGCGCCCGCAGGATGCCGCGCTGCGCGACCGCATCCTCCACGCCCGCGCGGCCCTGCCGGACATCAAGACCCCGGGCACCGTCCTGCACGACTGCGCCAGCCTCTGCATCGCCATCGGCTCCGACGGCTTGCGCGGCGAGTTGACCCTCCTCCGCGCCGCCCGGGCACTTGCAGCCTTCGAAGGCGACGACTCGGTCGGCCGCATCCACCTCAAGGCCGTGGCGCCCATGTGCCTCTCCCACCGCCTCCGCCGCGACCCGCTGGACGAGGCAGGCTCCACCACCCGCGTCATCCGCGCCGTGGCCGAGGTGCTGCCCTGACCCCCGACACCCCTTGGGGGCGCGTGGAAACCGCGCTCGCCTGCCTCGCCATCGATCCGGCGGGGCTCAAGGGCCTGTGGCTCCGCGCCCGCTCCGGCCCCGTGCGCGACCGCGCGACGGCGGCCCTGGCGGCCCTCGACCTGCCGCACAGACGCCTCCACCCCACCATCACCGACGACACGCTCTTCGGCGGGCTCGACCTCGCCGCCACGCTCGCCACGGGCCAACCCGTCCTGCAGCCGGGCCTCCTGTCACAGCCCGCCGCCCTGACCCTGACGATGGCCGAACGCTGCACCCCCGGCCTCGCCGCCCGCCTCGCCACGGCGCTCGACACCCCCGCGCATTGCCTCGTCGCGCTGGACGAAGGCGCAGACCCCGACGAAACCCTTTCCCCCGCCCTTGCCGACCGCCTGTCGCTCTTCCTCGACCTGACCGACACCGCGCTTCAGGACTCCCGCGACATCGCGCTGGACCCGGACCGCCTCGCTGCCGCCCGCGCCCGCCTCCCGCAGATCACCCTGACCACGGCGCAACTCGACGCCCTCACCCGCGCTGCTGCCGAACTCGGCATCCCGTCGCTCCGCGCCCCCCTCCTCGCCGCTGCCACCGCCCGCGCCCATGCCGCATGGCACGGACGGGCCGAAGCAACGGACGAAGACCTCGCCGCCGCCGCCGCCCTGACCTACGCCCACCGCGCCGCGCCCCAACCGGAACAAGCCGAACAGCAGGATCCCGCCCCCCGCCGCCCGACCCCGATCCGGACCAGGGCGAAGCCCAATCCGAAGACCGGTCGCAATCCCTCCCCGAAGACCTGCTGGTGGAAGCCGCCCTCGCCGCCCTCCCCCGCGACCTGCTCGAGGCGCTGGCGGCAGGCCGCGCCGCCCGCGCCGCGACATCCGCAGGCGGAACAGGCGCCGAACAGGGCGGGAACAGACGCGGAAGACCCCTCCCCTCCCGCCCGGGCCGCCTGCAGCAGGGCGCAAGGATCGACCTCGTCGCCACCCTCCGCGCCGCCGCCCCCTGGCAGCCGCTGCGCCGCCGGCAGACCCCCGACCGCGACGCCGCCCTCCTGATCCGCGCCGCCGACATCCGCCTCAAGCGCTTCCGCGAAACCTCCGACCGCGTGCTGATCTTCGCCGTCGATGCCTCCGGCTCCGCCGCCTTCGCAAGGCTGGCCGAGGCGAAGGGCGCCATCGAACTCCTCCTCGCGCAGGCCTATGCCCGCCGCGACCATGTCTCGCTCCTCGCCTTCAAGGGCCACAGGGCGGAACTGCTGCTGCCCCCCACCCGCTCGCTCGTCCAGACCAAACGCCGCCTTGCAGGCGTCCCCGGCGGCGGTGGCACTCCCCTCGCCTCCGGCCTGCAACTGGCATTGGCCACGGCGGCACAGGCGAAACAGCGCGGGCTTACCCCCACCATCGCCCTCCTGACCGACGGGCGCGGCAACATCGCCCTCGACGGCACCGCCGACAGACCGAAAGCCGAAGAAGAAGCCACCCTTCTGGCCCGCCAGATCCGCCTCTCCGCCACCCCCGCCCTCGTCATCGACGTGGCCAACCGCCCCCAACCGTCCCTGAAGACGCTCGCGCAGATCATGGACGCCCCCTACCTCGCCCTCCCCCGCGCCGATGCGCGCCGCCTCTCCGCTGCTCTGGGCGAGGCTCTGGAAAGCTGACAATGGACTTCGACCGCATGCCCCCAGACTGGCCGTTCCGCGAACAGGCCCGCCGCGTGGCCTCGCGCCCGCATGACTGGTGCGTCATCGATGCAGGCGAAGGCCCGCCGCTGCTCCTGCTGCACGGCGCGGGCGGCGCGGGGCACAGCTTCCGCCACCTGATCCCGCTGCTGACACCCCGTTACCGCGTCCTCGTCCCTGACCTGCCCGGACAGGGCTTCACCCGCTCCGGCGCGCGCAGCCGCTACGGCATCGACGCCATGGCCGAAGACACCGCCCGCCTCTGCCAGACGCTGGACATCCGGCCCCATGCCATCATCGGCCATTCCGCCGGCGCGGCCCTCGCCCTGCGCCTGACCGAAACCCTGCAGCCGAAAGGCGTCGTCGGCATCAACGCCGCCCTCGGCGCCTTCGACGGCGCGGCGGGGGTGATGTTCCCCCTCCTCGCCCGCGTCCTCGCCGTCACTCCCTTCATCCCCCATGTCGTGGCCCGCCTCTGGGGCACCCCCGCCACCGTGGCGAAACTGCTGACCGCCACCGGCTCCCCCCTCGATGCCGAAGGCCAGGCCCAATACCTCGCCCTCGTCCGCGACCCGGCCCATGTGGACGGCACGCTGGGCATGATGGCGCAATGGCGGCTCGACGACCTGATGGCACGCCTGCCCGCGATCACGACCCCCACCCTGCTCATCACCTCCAGCGGCGACCTCGCCGTCCCGTCCCGCATCTCCCGCGATGCGGCCCGCCACATGCCCGCCGCCACCTGCGCCGAACTCGCAGGCCACGGCCACCTCGTCCATGAAGAGGCCGCCGCCGACGTGGCCTCCCTCATCCTCCCCTTCCTCGCCCCGCTCTGACCCGCAAGAACAGGCGGCGCCACCGCGCCGAGCCGGAGCGGATGCGGAGGCGAGACGGAAGGCACGCGCGGGCTTGCCCGCGCTCCGCTTTGCCACCTTGCAGCCGGGAACGCCGCCCCCTAGGGTCGCGCCCATGCAAAGCCCGACCGAAGCCGCCACCAGCAGGGGCATCCTCCTGCTGCTCTCCTCCCTCCTGCTGTTCACCGCCATGGACGCGCTGGCCAAGGGGCTGATCCAGACCTATCCGACCACGCAGGTGATCTGGGCCCGCTTCGCCGGCCAGGTCCTGCTCGTGCTGCTGCTGGTGAACCGCCGGCTGCCCGTCGTGGCCCGCACGCGCCACCCCTGGCTGCACCTGCTCCGCTCGGCGGCGCAGATGGGGGCGACGGCCTTTTTCTTCCTCTCCCTCGCCCATATCGGGCTGGCCGAGGCGACGGCGCTGGCCGACATCAACCCCGTCCTCATCACCTTGGGCGCGGCGGTCTTCCTGGGCGAAAGGCTCGGCCCCCGCCGCATCGCGGGGGTGCTGGCCGCCATGGCGGGCGCCATGATCATCATCCGCCCCGGCGCCGATGTCTTCACCCCCGCCGCGCTGCTCCCGCTCGGCTGCGCGCTCTGCTATGCGGCGGCGGCTCTGCTCACGCGCAAGGTCGGCATGACCGAAAGCCCGTGGACCTCCATGCTCTACGGCGCACTTTTCGGCATGGTGGTGACGACCTTCCTCCTGCCCGGCCTCTGGCAGCCGGTCGCGCCCGGCGACCTCTGGGTCTTCGCCACCATCGGCTGCCTCGGCACCGCCGCGCAGATCTGCCTCATCCGCGCCTTCTCCATGGCCGAGGCCTCGGTCCTCGCCCCCTTCGGCTATGTCGGGATCCTGCTGGCCACCTTCTGGGGGATCGTGCTCTTCGACGAATGGCCCGACAGCCTGACCCTCGTCGGGGCGGCGATCATCGTGGCCTCCGGCCTCTATATCTGGCACCGCGAGACGCAGTTGCGCCGCCGCAGCGGGTCCTAATCGACCCGCACCGCCGCCAACACCGCCGCAGGCCCAGGCTCCTGCACGATCACCACCACCGGCCCCTCGCCCGCCGCAGGCGCCGTCACCTCCAGCGGCGCCGTTCCCGGCCAGTCCGCGACCTTGGTCCATTCCCGCACGATGTTGCGATAGGTCACGGTGCGCCCCGCATTCTCGCCCCGCTCGATCGCCACCGTCGCCTCCGGCGCAAAGCGCACGATCTGCACCTCCGCCCCCGCCGCCAGCGCGGGATCCGCCACCGCCCGGATCACCACCGTATCGCCCTGCCGTTCCACCGCCAGCCGCACCGGACTGACCGCCCCCTTGTGCTTGCCGATCAGCTTGACCACCGCGTCGGGCGTGTTGCCCTCCACGCGGTCCAGCCCCCCGATGATCATCTGCGGCGTATAGATCATCCGGCTCTTGACCGCCCGCGCATAGCGCTTCTGCCGCTCGGTGAAGGCGGGCTGCGCAAAGCTGTCCGCCCAGCCGATATAGTCCCAGTAATCCACATGCAGCGCCAGCGCGATCACGTCCCGGTGCGCCGCCAACTCGGCAAGGAACTCGTCCGCCGGCGGGCAGGACGAACACCCTTGCGAGGTGTAAAGCTCCACCACCACCGGATAGGTCTGCGCCGGGGGCAGCTCCCCCTCCACCGCCTGTGCATGGGCTGTCGAGGCAAGCGCCAGAAGCGCCCCGCAGGCGGCGCTGACGATATGTCGCATCTGGTCCTTCCCGGTCACACTCCGTCCCCCGACTGTTACAAAAACCCCGTTCCCCCCGCCAATCAAGGTTTTGCGAGGCTTTGCTGCACCATCCTCGCGCATCCGCGTTGCAGCACCGCCACGCATCCCCGCCTTGCGGGACGGAACGGGGGGCTTTATTTTCGGCATACAATTGCATACAACATCGCCAACCCCTTGCCTGACGGGATTCTCCGTCGCATCAGGGGCAACAGGATTTCCCGAAGGCCCGGCCACCCGGGCCCGACGCCAGCCATGATCAGGAGGCCACCATGACCGTCACCGTCGGACATGACAGCGCAAAGACCCGCCAGACCCTCACCGCAGGCGGCAAGACCGTCGCCTATTACTCCATCCCGGCCGCGCAGGCCGCAGGCCTCGGCAATTTCGCCCGCCTGCCCGCCGCGCTGAAGGTGGTTCTGGAAAACATGCTGCGCTTCGAGGATGGCAAGACCGTCTCGCTCGACGACATCCGCGCCTTCGGCGACTGGGCGAAACAGGGCGGCAAGAACCCGCGCGAAATCGCCTACCGCCCCGCCCGCGTCCTGATGCAGGATTTCACCGGCGTCCCCGCCGTGGTGGACCTCGCCGCGATGCGCGACGGCATCCTCGGGCTGAAAGGCTCCGCCGCCAAGATCAACCCGCTGGTTCCCGTTGACCTCGTCATCGACCACTCTGTGATGATCGACGAATTCGGCACCCCCCGCGCCTTCCAGGCCAACGTGGACCGCGAATACGAACGGAACATGGAACGCTACGTGTTCCTGAAATGGGGCCAGAAGGCCTTCAACAACTTCCGCGTCGTCCCCCCGGGCACCGGCATCTGCCATCAGGTCAACCTCGAATACCTCGCCCAGACCGTCTGGACCGACACCGACCAGAACGGCACCGAAGTCGCCTATCCCGACACGCTGGTGGGCACCGACTCGCACACCACGATGGTCAACGGCCTTGCCGTCCTCGGCTGGGGCGTCGGCGGGATCGAGGCGGAAGCGGCGATGCTCGGCCAGCCCGTCTCCATGCTGATCCCCGAAGTCGTGGGCTTCAAGCTGACGGGGACCATGCGCGAAGGCACCACCGCGACCGACCTCGTCCTCAAGGTCGTGCAGATGCTGCGCAAGCATGGCGTGGTGAACAAGTTCGTCGAATTCTACGGCGAAGGGCTGGACCACCTGCCGCTCGCCGACCGCGCGACCATCGCGAACATGGCCCCCGAATACGGCGCCACCTGCGGCTTCTTCCCGATCGATGACGAAACCCTGCGCTACCTGCGCCAGACGGGCCGCGAGGAATCGCGCATCGCGCTGGTGGAAGCCTATGCCAAGGCCAACGGCATGTGGCGCGGCGCGGATTACGATCCGGTCTATACCTCGACGCTCCACCTCGACATGTCGGAAATCGTCCCCGCCATCTCGGGCCCCAAGCGCCCGCAGGACTACCTGCCGCTGACCGATGCGAAAGCCTCCTTCGCCAAGGAAATGGAAGCCTCGTTCAAGCGCCCGATGGGCGTGGAAGTGGCCGTGAAGGGCGAGGATTACAAACTCTCCTCCGGCAAGGTCGTGATCGCCTCGATCACATCCTGCACCAACACCTCCAACCCCTACGTCCTCATCGGCGCAGGCCTCGTCGCACGGAAAGCCCGCGCCCTCGGCCTGAACCGCAAGCCCTGGGTCAAGACCTCCCTCGCCCCCGGATCGCAGGTCGTGTCGGAATACCTCAACGCCGCAGGGCTTCAGGAAGACCTCGACGCCATCGGGTTCAACCTCGTGGGCTATGGCTGCACCACCTGCATCGGCAACTCCGGCCCGCTGCAACCGGAAATCTCCGCCGCCATCGCCGAAGGTGATCTGGTGGCCACGGCGGTCCTGTCGGGCAACCGCAACTTCGAAGGCCGCATCTCCCCCGATGTCCGCGCCAACTACCTCGCCTCGCCGCCGCTGGTCGTGGCCTATGCGCTGGCAGGCGACATGAACATCGACCTGACCACCGAACCGCTCGGCACCGGCAAGGACGGCCAGCCCGTCTATCTCAAGGACATCTGGCCGACGAACAAGGAAATCGCCGACCTCGTCCACGCCACCGTGACGCGCGAGGCGTTCCTCAAGAAATACGCCGACGTCTTCAAGGGCGACACCAAGTGGCAAGGGGTGGAAATCACCGAGGCCGAAACCTACGACTGGCCCGCTTCCTCCACCTATATCCAGAACCCGCCCTACTTCCGCGGCATGGCAAAGACCCCGGGCACCATCAGCAACATCAAGGGCGCCCGCGTCCTTGCCCTGCTGGGTGACATGATCACCACCGACCACATCTCCCCGGCCGGTTCCTTCAAGGCCACCACCCCGGCAGGCAAATACCTGACCGACCGTCAGGTCCCCGTGTCCGAGTTCAACTCCTACGGCGCCCGCCGCGGCAACCACGAGGTGATGATGCGCGGCACCTTCGCCAACATCCGCATCAAGAACGAGATGCTGGACGGCGTCGAAGGCGGCTACACCAAGGGGCCGGACGGCGCGCAGACCTCCATCTACGACGCCTCGATGGCCTATCAGGCGCAGGGCACCCCCCTCGTCATCTTCGGCGGCATCGAATACGGCGCAGGCTCCTCGCGCGACTGGGCGGCCAAGGGCACGGCCCTTCTGGGCGTCAAGGCGGTGATCGCCGAGTCGTTCGAACGTATCCACCGCTCCAACCTCGTCGGCATGGGCGTCATCCCCTTCGAATTCACCGGCGGCGACACGCGCAAGTCGCTGGGCCTGAAGGGCGACGAAGTGGTCAGCATCGAAGGGCTGGAAGGCGACCTGAAACCGCTCTCGCTGGTCCCCTGCCACATCACCTATCCCGATGGCACGACCAAGACGATCCAGATCAAGTGCCGCATCGATACCGAAATCGAGATCGAATATGTCGAACACGGCGGCGTGCTGCATTACGTGCTGCGCAACCTCGCCGCCGCCTGACCATCACGGCATGACCGACCGGCACAGCCCGTGGCCCCGCGCCACGGGCTGTCCC
Source organism: Rhodobacter sp. CACIA14H1 (assembly GCA_000500915.1). GTDB lineage: Bacteria > Pseudomonadota > Alphaproteobacteria > Rhodobacterales > Rhodobacteraceae > Paragemmobacter. The sequence goes on along the minus strand of AYNO01000034.1, from coordinate 2,273 downwards.
TTTTCCGGCCCTTCTTCCGCCACATTCCCCTGCGATTCGTTCCCCGTCGCGCAACCGGAGGCACCCCCTCCGGCCATGTCCCGCACGGAAACGGTCTGTTTCGCACAAACCGTCCTGCGTCGCGTTCCCGTTCCGGCTAGTCTGGGCCCGTTGCGTACGAGTGCCTCACCCCAGATCCGGAAGACCGACCATGAAGCACACGCAACCGACCCGGACCGCATCCTTCCGTGCGCTGACCACCTCTGTCGCGCTGCCATGGGGTGAAGGGCTGATCCTGCTCACCGTCGCCGCGATCCTGCTGATCGGCGGCTGACCGGCGGCTACTGCGCGGCCTCTTCCGCCAGCGCCTTTTCCAGCTCCGGCACGAAACGCGCCTCGTAATCCGTGCCCACCAGCGGCCCGATGAACCGGAAGGCCACCGTCCCGTCCCCCCGCACGATGAAGGTCTCCGGCGGCGCGGTCACGCCCCATTCCACGCGGTCCCGCCCCTTGGGGTCGAAGCCCACGGCAAAGAACGGGTTGCCCTCGTCGGACAGGTATTTCAGCGCGTCATCCTGATCGTCCATCATGTTGACGCCCGCCACGCGGATGCCCCGCGCCGCCATCTCCAGCAGGACCGGATGCTCCGCCCGGCAGGGCGGGCACCAGCTCGCCCAGAAATTCACCACCGTCACCTCGCCCGCCCGCAGATCGGCATCCCTCAGCGCGGGTATCCCCGGCAAAGCCTCGGCCGGCACCACCGGTGCCGCCTTGCCGATAAAGACCGACGGCAGGTCATCGGGATTCTCCCGCTGCATCCCCGTCCAGAACAGCCCCGCCAGCCCCAGGAACAGAACCGGCGGCAGCACCATCAGCCACCTAGCCATCCGCCCGCTCCTCCGCCGCCCGCGCCTCGACCTCGGCAAGCTGCCGCTTCACCCGCTTCCCCTGCCAGACCGACAGCGCCACGATCCCCGCCAGCAGCGCCAGAGACGCCCCGTAGGACGACAGCACCGCCACCGCATATTTCCCCAGTTCCGGCATCACGCCAGCCTCTCCCGCGCCAGCAGCGCCGACAGCCGCCGCGCCCGTATCTCGGTCCGCGTCCGCACCAGCACCAGCGCCACGAACAGCAGCACGAAGCCCGCGATGCAGACCAGCAAGGGCAACCAGAACACGTCCGAAATGTTCTCCTCCTTGTCCAGCGACAGCGACGCCCCCTGATGCAGCCCCTGGTTCCAGAACTGCACGGCGTAACGCGACAGCAACGCAAAGACCGACCCGACCAGACACAGCACCGCCGTCAGATCGGCCGCCGTATCGGGATTCTCCACCGCCTGCCAAAGCGCGATATAGCCCAGATAGAACAGCGTCAGGATCAAAAAGGACGTCAGCCGCGGGTCCCAGGCCCACCAGGTCCCCCACATCGGCTGCCCCCACAGCGCCCCCGTCACCAGCGCGACCAGCGTAAAGGTCAACCCCACCGGCGCCGCCGCCTTGGCGGCCAGCGCCGACACATGATGCCGCCGCACCAGCCAGATCAGGCTCGTCACCAGCATCATCACCCAGGCATTGATCGCCATCATGGCGGCGGGCACATGCAGGTAGATGATCTTGACCGTGGACCCCTGCCGGAAATCATCCGGCGTGAAGAAGAACCCCCAGACCAGCCCGACCGCCAGACACAGCCCCGTCAGACCCCAGACCCAGGGCAGAAGCCCGGTCGAGGTCTGCATGAATTTCTTCGGATTGGCATATTCCCAGAACGACATGCGCCTTCCTTACGTCCTCACCCGACCGCCCGCAATTCCCTACCACGCCCCGCTCACCGCAGGTTGATGCGGATTGCCGCAGCCGCCGCGAAAGGCAGAAGGGCCGCCGCCCCCAGCGTAACCCCCGCCATCAGCAGCAGCGGCACGGACACCTCCATCCCCGCCGCCCCCCGCTTCACCACCTCCGCCCCGAAGATCAGCGTCGGCACGTAAAGCGGCAGCACCAGCAGCGACAGCAGCAACCCCCCCCGCTTCACCCCCACCACCAGCGCCGCGCCGAAGGCCCCGATCACCGACAGCGCAGGCGTCCCCAGAGCCAACGACAGCACCAGCCAGCCATATCCCGCCACCGGCAGGTTCAGCAGCACCCCCAGCACCGGCGCGACCAGCGTCAGCGGCAACCCCGTCACCAGCCAATGCGCCAGCGCCTTCACCGCCACCACCCCCTCCAGCGGCATGGGACTCGTCGCCAGCAGGTCCAGCGACCCGTCCTCGAAATCCAGCGCAAAGATCCGGTCCAGC
>AYNO01000033.1 GCA_000500915.1 Rhodobacter sp. CACIA14H1 | reverse complement strand
CATCGCAATCCTTGCACCCATCCTCGGCGCGATTGCCGATGGAACGGGGCGCAGGCTGGTCTGGGTCTGGTTCTTCTCGGCCTTCTACGTCGTCGGGTCTTTCGGGCTCTGGTACATCGCCCCCGGCGGGGATAACCTGTTCTGGGCCGTGGCGCTGTTCGGGCTCGGCTTCATCGGCATGGAATTCGCCACCATCTTCACCAACGCCCTGATGCCCGGCCTGTCGGGCCATGACGACATGGGCGCCATATCGGGATCGGGCTTCGCCTTCGGCTATCTCGGCGGTCTACTGGCGCTCATCCTCATGCTGGCGCTCTTTGCCGAAAACAGCGCGACGGGAAAGACGCTGATCGGCCTTGACCCCGTCATCGGCCTCGACCCCGAAGCACGCGAGGGGACACGCGCCGTCGGCCCCTTCACGGCCATCTGGTATATCGTGTTCATGATCCCCTTCTTCCTCTGGGTCCGCGAACCGCATACCGAACGCCGCCCCCTCAACCTGGGCCGCGCCTTTGCCAGCCTGCGCGAACTCCTCGCCTCCCTGCGCTATCGTGGCAGCCTGTCGGCCTACCTCGCCTCGTCGCTCTTCTACCGCGATGCGCTGAACGCGCTTTACGGCTTCGGCGGGGTCTATGCCTCCGGCGTGCTGGGCTGGGAAATCACGCAGATCGGCGTCTTCGGCGTCGTCGGTGCCGTGACGGCCATGGTCGCAAGCTGGATCGGCGGCAAGGCCGACCGCCGCTTCGGCCCCAAACCCGTCATCGCCTTCTGCATCGTGGTCCTCATCCTCGTCTGTCTTGTCATCGTCGGCATGACCCGCGAAAGCCTCTGGGGCATCCCGCTCGACCCCGCCTCCAACGCGTCGGATGACATCTTCTTCGCCTGCGGGGCGCTGATCGGCGCGGCGGGCGGCGCGCTTCAGGCCGCGTCGCGGACGATGATGGTCCGCCACACCACCCCCGACCGCGCGACCGAGGCATTCGGCCTCTACGCCCTGTCCGGCAAGGTCGCCAGCTTCATCTCCCCCGCCCTGATCGCCGCAGTCACCCATGCAAGCGGATCGCAGCGCATCGGGATATCTCCGCTGATCGTGATGTTCCTGATCGGTCTGGTTCTGCTAGTCTTCGTGCGGGCAAAGGGCGAACAGGCATGAAAAACGCACTGGCAGCACTGGTGATCGCGGCATCCGTCGCGCTGCCCGCCTTTGCGGAAACCAAGGCGAACCAGCTTTTCGGGGCCGCCGACCTGCCCACCGCCAACCGCCCCATGCCCTATGGCAGCTACGCCAAGGGCTGCGCCGACGGTCTTGTGGAACTGCCCGAAACCGGCCCGACATGGCAGGCCATGCGCCTGTCGCGGAACCGCAACTTCGGCCATCCAGAGATGATCTCCTACCTGATCGACCTCAGCCAGACGGCAACGCGCATCGGCTGGGCCGGGCTTTACATCGGCGACATCAGCCAGCCCCGTGGTGGCCCCATGACCAGCGGCCATGCCTCCCACCAGATCGGGCTGGACGCCGATATCTGGATGCTCCCCCCGCGCCGCCTGAACCTGACACGGGCCGAACGCGAGGAAATCTCGTCGATCCCCGTCCGCTCCGCCGACCAGCGCAGCGTCACGGCGAACTGGACCCCCCAGCACCACGCCCTGCTGGAAGCGGCCGCATCCGACCCCCGCGTGGACCGAATCTTCGTCGCAGCGGCGGTGAAGATCGAGATGTGCAAGACCGCCACCCGCGCCGACCGCAAGTGGCTGCAGAAGATCCGCCCTGTGGCGGGGCACGACACCCATTTCCACGTCCGCCTGAAATGCCCGTCCGGCGCCCGCCATTGCGAAACCCAGACGCCGACTGTCGCCGACCTGTCCAACGGAGGCGACGGTTGCGACGAAACGCTGATGTGGTGGGTGTCGGAAGAATACCTGAATCCGAAACCCGACCCGAACGCGAAACCCGCCCCCCGCCAGCGCGGGCCGCGCGACTACACCCTTGCCGACCTGCCCAGACAATGCCGAAACGTCCTCTCCTCGCCCTGACGGCGGGGGTTTTTCTGGTTCTCGGCCTTCAGGGCAGCGCCAGCCAACCCCATCCTGCGGGCTTCCTGTCGTCTTTTCCCTGGCGGATGGACGACCCCCGTTTCGGCGGCCTCTCCGCGATCGAGGTAACGCCCGACGGCGCGTCCTTCCTCGCCATCTCCGACCGTGGCTTCTGGACGCGGGGGACCTTTACCCGCAACGCCGAAGGGCAGATCACCGCCGTGCAGGCCGGCCCGATGCGCGCCCTGCGCGGCAAGGGCGAAGCGCCGCTCGCCGCCCGCCGGAACGACTCCGAAGGGCTGGCCGTTGCCCCCGACGGGACCGTTTACGTGTCGTTCGAAAATATCGCCCGCGTGCTCCGCTACGACCGCATCGACGGCCCTGCAGAGAATCTGCCCATCCCGCAGGCCTTCACCGTGATGCAGCAGAACTCCGCACTCGAGGCCCTCGCCATCGGGCCGGACGGCACGCTCTATACCCTTCCGGAAAGGTCCGGCCGGCTGGACCGCCCCTTTCCGGTTTACCGCTTCCGCGATGGCCGCTGGGATCAGCCCTTCGGTCTCCGCCGCGACGGCGGCTTCCTCGCCGTCGGGGCCGATATCGGACCGGACGGCCGCTTCTACCTTCTGGAACGCGAATTCCACGGCCTGTCCGGCTTTTCCAGCCGCGTCCGCAGCTTTGCCCTCTCCGATAGCGGCCTGTCCGACGAACGCACCGAACTCCAGAGCGCGGTGGGACAGCACGACAATCTCGAAGGCATATCCGTCTGGCGGGACCGGTCGGGGGCGATCCGCCTGACCATGATCTCGGACGACAATTTCTACTTCTTCCTCGGCACCGACATCGTCGAATACCGCATCACCCCGCAACCCGATTGACTTGCACGGGCGGCAGGCGTAGGGGACCGCGTCCTCCGATGCGCGGGGGGCCAAGTCTCCGCGACCTTGTCAAAACGGAACCCGACATGTCCCGCATCTTCCTTCTTGGCGTCATCGCCATGGCCATCGTCGTCGTGGCCTCCAACATCCTTGTCCAGTATCCCGTCGGCACATGGCTGACATGGGGTGCGTTCACCTATCCGCTGGCCTTCCTCGTCTCGGATATCGTCAACCGTCTGGAAGGCGTCGCCGCCGCCCGCCGTGTGGTCTATGCCGGTTTCGTGACCGGCCTCGCCTGTTCGGCCATCGGCACCCAGATCATCGGCGAATTCGGCCCGCTCGTGACGATGCGCATCGCCATCGGCTCTGGCATCGCCTTCCTCGTGGCCCAGCTCATCGACGTTGCCATCTTCGACTGCCTGCGCCGTCAGGAATGGTGGAAGGCGCCCTTCCTGTCCACCTTCGTCGGGTCCTCATTCGACACGGCCATCTTCTTCACCATCGCCTTCTCGGCCTCGCTTGCCTCCATCGAACCGGGCAATGACGTGTCATGGGCCGCCGAAACCGTGCCCCTGCTCGGCATCGGCCCCGATGTCCCGTTCTGGGTGTCGCTCGGCACCGCGGACTGGCTTGTAAAGATCGCCGTCGATCTGGTCGCCCTGCTGCCGTTCCGGCTGGCGATCCATCGCTTTGCAGCAAAGGTTGCGTGATTTCTTTTGACAAACACAAAATCTGTGTCACGCTCCCCTTATCGGTAACCCATCGAAAGGAGGTGATCCAGTGTCTAGAGCTACATTGGAGATAGGTGTCGGGACAGTCAGGGGGCGTGTTTTCTGAGGGCAGCCCTTCAGTTGACAGACCATCTGATTGGGCTTGAAACCTAACTGGCCCATCTCCTTGGATCTCGGAAAGGGTCGCCGCGCAGGCGACCCTTTCTCTTGTGAAACCGCCCGATCATGTTGCGCATCACCGACAGCATCAGCATCGCCGACTGGGAACTGACCGAACAGTTCATCCGTGCCTCCGGGCCGGGCGGACAGAACGTCAACAAGGTATCGACCGCCGTCGAATTGCGGTTCGAGGCGGAACGCTCGCCCCACCTTCCGGCCCCCGTCAAGGCGCGGCTGAAACGGCTGGCGGGGCGGCGCTGGACGACCGAAGGGGCGCTGGTCCTTCAGGTGGACGAAACCCGCAGCCAGGCCCGCAACCGGGAAATCGCCCGCGACAGGCTGGCCGACCTGATCCGTCAGGCGCTGGTCGCGCCCAAGCGCCGCATCGCCACCAAACCCACCTTGGGCAGCCAGCGCCGCCGCCTTGCGGCGAAGTCCGTGCGGGGCGAGGTGAAGTCCCTCCGAGGCAAGGTGGAGGGCGACGATGACTGACGAACCCGCCGAAGCCGCCGCCCTCTGGGGGGGCACGCCCCTCCGTCTGATCGTGGCACGGGAAAACGCGGTTTACGAAATGGCCCTGCCCGATGGCCAACGCGCCGCCCTGCGCCTGCATCGCACGGGCTATCAGGATGCCGCCGCGATCCGGTCCGAACTTTGGTGGTGCGCCGAACTGTCCCGCCTTGGCCTACCGGTCCCAGAACCGCTGGCCCTGCCCGAAGGGGGTTTGCTCGCGATCCTGTCCGCCGGACGCCACGCCTCGGCCATCCGCTGGATCGACGGGCAGCCGCTGGGGCAGTCGGGCCGGCCCCTGACGCAGCCGGTGGCCGCGCAGATCGACCTGCACTTCCGCTTGGGCCGACTCCTCCGGACCCTGCATGAGTCCAGCGATCGGCTGATGATGCCAGATGGCTTCTCCCGGCCACGGTGGGACATCGACGGCCTGACCGGCGACGCCCCGCTCTGGGGGCGTTTCTGGGAACATCCGTACGCTGCGTATGTACAGTTGTCAGCACAGAATGCGGCACGGGCTGCGGTACGGTCGATGATGACGCGCCACGCCGCCGAAGGGGGCGATTTCGGGCTGATCCATGCCGACGTCCTGCGCGAGAATGTGCTACTGTCCGACGATGGCCTGTCGCTCATCGACTTCGATGACAGCGGCTTCGGCTACCGGCTTTACGACCTCGGCACGGTGCTGTCGCAGAACCAGTATGAACCCGCCCGCGACGATCTGCGCGATGCGCTGATGGCGGGATATGGGACGCAAGACACCGAAAAGGTTGAACTTTTTACGCTGGCCCGGGTCCTTGCCTCGGTCGGCTGGACCATCCCGCGCCTTGCGGCGGACGACCCGATCCACCAGCGCCACCTTGCCCGCGCCGACATGGTGATCCGCCGCCTGCTGGGCTAGACCGTCACCGCCATCGCCGCCTGGTCGCCCACCCCGAACACCCGCTTGTAACGTTCGATCTCGTCCTTGGGCCCCATCGCCTTGTTGGGGTTGTCCGACAGCTTCACCGTCGGCCTCCCATCCGCCGCAACCGCCTTGCAGACAAGGCTGAACGGCGCCAGCCGGTCGCCGGCCAAGCCCCTGAAATCATTGGTCAACATCGTGCCCCAACCGAATGACACCTTGACCCTTCCGTGGAACTGCCGGTGCAATTCCTCGATCTTCTCGACATCCAGACCGTCGGAAAAGATCACCAGTTTCTGGGTCGGATCCTCCCCCCGCGACGTCCACCACCGGATCGCCGTCTCCGCCCCTTTCGCCGGATCGCCGGAATCGATGCGGATACCGGTCCATGTCGTCAGCCAATCCGGTGCGTTGCGCAAAAAGCCTTCTGTTCCAAAGGTATCCGGCAGGATGATCCGCAGATTTCCGTCATGTTCCTCGTGCCAGTCGGCCAGAACCTGATAGGGCGCCTGCGCCAGCTCCGCATCGGAATCCGCCAGCGCGGAATAGACCATCGGCAACTCATGCGCGTTGGTCCCGATCGCCTCGATATCGCGCCGCATGGCGATACGGCAGTTGGACGTGCCGATGAACTTTGCCCCCAGCCCTTCCTGCATCGCCTGCACGCACCAGTCCTGCCATAGGAACGAATGCCGCCGCCGCGTGCCGAAGTCCGCAATCTTCAGTGTTTCCAAGGACTTCAGCCGCTCGATCTTTTCCCAGAGCCGCGTCATGGCGCGGGCATAGAGGACCTGCAGCTCGAACTTCCCCATCCCCTTCAGGACGGCCCGTGACCGCAATTCCATCAACACGGCCAGCGCCGGGATTTCCCACAGCATGACCTCGGGCCACTTGCCTTCGAAGGTCAGTTCATACTGCCCGTCTCGCCTTTCCAGATGATAGGGCGGCAGGCGCAGACCTTCGAACCATTCCATGAAATCCGGCCGGAACATCTGGCGCTTGCCATAGAAGGTGTTGCCGCGAAGCCATGTGCTTTCGCCGCGGGACAGCGACAGGGACCGCACATGATCCAGTTGCTCGCGCAGTTCGCCCTCGTCGATCAGGTCGGCAAGCCGCACCGCCGAAGACCGGTTGATCAGCGAGAAAGTGACCGTCGTTTCCGGCTTGTTCCGGAAAATCGACTGGCACATCAGCAACTTGTAGAAATCCGTATCGATCAGCGACCGGACGATCGGGTCGATCTTCCAGTTGTGATTATGGACCCGTGTCGCGATATCGACCACGTCAATCCTCCAGAGCGACGCCGGCGGTGCGCATTTCCGCCTGCATCGCCGCCATCGACCCGCCAAGGTCGATCCCGCGGCAGGCGCCCAGCAGGACCTTCGCCCTGTAGCCAAGCCGCGCCGCGTCCAGCGCCGAATAGGCAACGCAGAAATCGGTGGCCAGACCGACGAACGTCACCGCCGCCACGCCACGCGAACGCAAATAGCCGTCCAGCCCGGTCGGCGTGGTCCTGTCATTCTCGAAAAACGCCGAATAGCTGTCGATCGCTGCCCGGAACCCCTTGCGGATCACCAGATGCGCGGGATCTGTCAGTAGCGCGGGGTGGAAATCCGCCCCGCCAGTTCCCTGCACGCAATGGTCAGGCCAAAGCGTCTGCATCCCGTAGGACATCGCCACGCTTTCGAACGGTGCTTTACCCGCGTGATTTGACGCGAACGAGGAATGGTCCGCCGGATGCCAGTCCTGCGTTAGCACAACAGTGCCGAACCCGGCCATCAGGTCATTGACGCGCGGGATGATCGTGTCCCCCCCTGCCACGGCGAGCGCGCCGCCGGGACAGAAGTCGTTCTGGATGTCGATCACGATCAGGGCTTCATCGACGGGGCGCATCGGCTTCCTCACGCGGGGTTTAATGCCCCTGCGTAGGAAACCCCCGCCCCTGCGTCAATGGGAGCCGCTTGATTCCGAAGGGGAACAGGTGCATCCCCGCCCCATGCTTGTCGTCGCCGCACTCTATCATTTCACGCGCTTTCCCGATCCGGCCTCGTTGCGCGGACCGCTTCTCGATCTGTGCGTTGCACAGGGCGTGAAGGGGTCGCTCCTGCTTGCAGGCGAAGGGATAAATGGCACGATCGCAGGGACCCGCGCGCGAATCGACCGGGTTCTGAACCATATCCGCGCCCTGCCGGGATGTGGCGATCTGGAATGGAAGGAAAGTGCCGCCGTCACCATGCCCTTCGGCAAGATGAAGGTGAAGCTGAAGCGCGAGATCGTTACGATGGGGCAGCCCGATGTGGACCCCAAGGCGCGTGTCGGCCATTACGTCAGTCCCCGGGACTGGAACGACCTCGTATCGTCACCGGATGTGGCCGTCATCGATACACGCAACGATTACGAGGTGGCGATCGGCACCTTCGCAGGTGCGATAGACCCCGGCACGCGCAGTTTCCGTGACTTTCCCGCTTGGTGGCAGGCGAACAGGGACCGTTTCCACAACAAGCGCATCGCCATGTTCTGCACCGGCGGCATCCGGTGCGAGAAATCGACGAACTGGCTTCTGCAACAGGGCGTGCCCGAGGTTTTCCACCTGAAGGGCGGTATCCTGAAATACCTCGAGGACATCCCGCCCGAACAATCGCTGTGGCAGGGCGAGTGCTTCGTCTTCGACCAGCGCGTATCGGTCGGGCATGGCCTGATCCCCGGCAAGATGACGGCTTGCGGTGCCTGTCGCCGCGCCGTGACACCGGAAGCACGGCGTGATCCGGCCTATGAGGAAGGCGTCTGCTGTCCGGCCTGCAAGGACGAATACTCCGAAGCCGACCGCGCCCGTTTCCGGGAACGGCAGCGGCAGATGAAACTGGCCGAAGCGCGCGGCGAATCGCACCTCGGCAGCTAGGGTCCGCCTCCTGCGCCGACCAGGGCGTTCAGCGCAGCCGCTGCCCCTTTTCATCAAAGAACAGCGCATCCGTGGCGTCGAAGCCGATTCCGACCTGCGCACCGGTCTGCGGGATGACGTCACCCTTCGCCTCGATCACCAGCTTCTCGCCCGTCGCCGCGGTCACGTGGATATAGCTTACACCCCCGAGGGCTTCGGTCATCTCGACGCGATGTGTCGTACCTTCGGTGACGCGGAGATGTTGCGGGCGCAGGCCCACTTCCACCGCCGCACCCGCCGCCGGCAGCGCTACCCCGGCGGAGACCTGCGCCGCCAGGCCCGCAGCCGCGACGGACCCCGCACCTTCCACCTTGCCTGCAACGAAGTTCATCGCGGGGCTGCCGATGAAGCCCGCGACAAAGCGGTTGTCGGGGTCGTGATAGAGGTCCAGCGGCTTGCCGACCTGCTCCACGCGGCCCTTGCGCAGGACGACGATCTTGTCGGCCAGCGTCATCGCTTCCACCTGGTCGTGGGTCACATAGATCATGGTCGCCCCGATCTCGCGGTGCAGGCGAGCGATTTCCACCCGCATTTCAACGCGCAATTCGGCGTCGAGGTTGGACAGCGGTTCGTCAAAGAGGAAAACCTCCGGTCCCCTGACGATGGCCCGCCCGATGGCGACACGCTGGCGCTGGCCCCCCGACAATGCCTTCGGCTTGCGGGTCAGCAACTCGTCAAGTTTCAGGATGCGGGCTGCTTCCTGCACCTTGCGGTCGATCTCGGCCTTCGGGTGGCCGGTCATCTTCAACCCGAAGCCCATGTTCTCGGCCACTGTCATATGGGGATAGAGCGCGTAGGTCTGGAACACCATCGCCACGCCGCGTTCGGACGGATCGGCCTGGGTCACATCCCGCGCACCGATGCGGATGGTGCCTTCGGATGTCTCTTCGAGACCGGCAACCATGCGGAGCAGGGTGGATTTCCCGCAGCCCGATGGCCCTACGAATACACAGAACTCACCGTCTTCGATCGTCAGGTCCACTCCATGGATGACCTGCGCCTCTCCGTAACGCTTTACGACCTTCTGCAGCGTGACACCTGTCATGGCCCGTCCCTCCCCTTTTTCCTAGACTTGTTCCGGAAAGCGCCAGCTTTCCGCTTCGGCGGCGATACGTGCCGCAGTGTCCTTTATTCGGTCTGCCCGTCCTTCCAGCCCGGCAAGAGAGGTGCGGGCGGTGGTGGACGTTACTGAAAGCGCACCGATGACGCGTCCTGTCCGCGTCAGAATCGGGACGGCGCAGCAGATGATTCCGGGTTCATGTTCTTCCTCGTCGAAGGCATGACCACGGACGCGAATCGCCTCCAGCTCCGCCCGCAGTCGGGCGGGAGAGTCGAGCGTCCGGTCCGTAAAGCGGTGGAAACTCTGCCTCTGCAACGCGTTCTCCAGCGCATCGTCGGGAAGGAAGGCCAGCATGGCCTTGCCCACACCTGTGCAATAGGCAGGACCGACCTTGCCCGCTTGGGCGAACATCTCGACCGGTTTGGCGGCGTTGCGCTTGTCGACGTAGAGGACCTGCCCGTTATCCATCTGCGCAAGGTGGATGGTTTCGCCGGTTTCCGCAGACAATTCATCAAGATAGGGCCGCGCGATGGGGGCCAGGGATGACGTTGCCCAAGCGGCATGTGCCAGCCGGACAAGCCGCACGCCAAGGGCATAGGTCTGCCGGTCGGCATCGTAGGACAGCATCCCCTGATGGGTGAGTGTCTGGATCAGGCGATAGAGCGTTGCCTTGGGATAGGCCGACGACACGAGAAGTTCGGTAAACCGCACAGGCCGGCCCGCGCCGGCAACCATGTCGAGCACGTCCAGCGCCTTGCCCACCGTTCCGTCGCCCTGCTCTGCCGACATCGCCCACCCTTTGCGTTCCTGTTGACAGCCTAAAGGATAGGCCGCATAGTTTTCAATATTCAAGACTAAGTTTCACATAATGGAACCACAAGGGAGGGAACCGATGGTCCGTTACGCGAAGGGCGCCGCGGCGATGACGGCGGCGCTGCTGCTGTCAACGGCGGCAGTGGCGCAGGAGAAGCGCGTCGTTACTTGGAATGCCGATTACGATCCGATCCCGCTGGCGGCGGCAGAAGCCCTGATCGCCGACTTCGAGGCCGCAAACCCCGAGATCGACGTCCAGCTGACCAACTTCGACCACGAAGCCTACAAGAACGCGATCCGCAACTTCCTGACGGCCGATCCGCCGGATCTGGCCAACTGGTATGCCGCGAACCGGATGCGTCCGTTTGTTGAAGCCGGGCTTTTCGCCGACATCTCGGATGTCTGGGCGAATAACGGGCTGAATGAATCGCTCGCATCGTCGGTGCTGTCTTCCACCATCGACGGCAAGCAGTACGCAGTCCCCTACACCTATTACCAGTGGGGCATCTATTATAACCGCGACGCCTACAAGGCGGCCGGCGTGGACCTGCCGGGCGAAGGTGGCGTGACCTGGGAGCAGTTCCTTGCGAACTGCGAGAAGTTCAAGGCCGCCGAAATCGACTGCGTGACCACCGGTTCCAGCGCATTGTGGCCCGTGGCAGGCATCTTCGATTACCTGAGCCTGCGGACCAACGGCTACCAGTTCCATAGCGACCTTGCCGCCGGCAAGATTTCGTGGACCTCGCCCGAAACCCGTGCGGTTTTTGCCGAATTCGCCAAGCTCCAGCCCTATGTCACGGCGAACCATGCCGCGATCGACTGGCAGGATGCCGCCGCGATCTTCGTGCAGAACAAGGCCGCCCATTACGTCATGGGCAACTTCGCCGTCGGCGTCTTCAAGGAAGGCGGGATGACGAATGACAACCTCGGCTTCATGGTATTCCCGGAAATCACTGCCGGTGTCGCCCGCGCCGAAGAGGCCCCGACCGACACGATCCACCTGACGTCGGGCGCCAAGAACCCGGACGATGCCAAGGCATTCCTGGCCTATGTGGCCAGCGCCGAGGCGCAGTCGAAGTGGAACGCGGCTGTCGGCCAGCTGCCCACCAACAAGGACGCGACGGTCGATCCGGCCGATCCCTTCCTGACGGCGGGCTTCCAGGCGCTGTCCACCGCGACGGGCGGCATCGCCCAGTTCTGGGACCGCGATGCGGATGCCGAATATGCCAAGGCCGGCATGGAAGGCTTCCAGCAGTTCCTCGTGCAGCCCGACCAGCTCGAAGCGATCCTCGAGCGGCTGGAGCAGACCCGTCTGCGGCTGTACCCGCAGTGATCTGACGACGCGGGCGCCCCTGTGAAGGGGCGCCCGTTTTCCGTTCCGGGAGGGAAAAGGGATGGCACAGGCAGCGCAGATGGCGTCTTCGGCCCCTGACGTCCGGTCAGGCCGCAGGTGGAACCAGCGAACCGTGGCGCCGTGGCTGTTCCTTGCGCCCGGGCTGTTCATGTTCACCGTCTATGTGCTGTGGCCCATCGTCCAGAGCATCACGCTGTCCTTCTACGACTGGAACGGGCTTTACAACCGGGACGGCGAATTCACAGGCACCTTCGTCGGCCTTGGCAATTACGCCGAACTGATGCGGGATCCGGCCTTCGACACGTCGCTTTGGAACAACCTGAAATGGCTGGTCCTGTATCTGCTGGCACTGCCTATCGGTTTGTTCATCGCGATCTTCCTGAACCAGACGGTCACGGGCATCAGGCTTTACAAGTCTTTGTTCTTCTTTCCGTTCGTCATCAGCCAGGTCGTTGTCGGCCTGATCTTCGCGTGGTTCTACGCGCCGAATTTCGGGCTGTTCTACCTTCTGACCGAGGCGATCACCGGAAAGGGTACCGCCATCCTCGCAGACCCGGACCTTGTCACCTACGGCATCATCGTCGCTGGTCTCTGGCCGCAGATTGCCTATGTGATGATCCTCTATCTGACCGGCCTGAACAACGTCGCCCCCGACCAGATCGAGGCCGCGCGGCTGGACGGCGCAAAGGGCTGGCGCATGTTGTGGTATGTGGTGCTGCCGCAGTTGCGCCCCGCCACATTCATCGCGGTGATCGTCACGGTCATCGGTGCGCTGCGGTCTTTCGACCTTGTGTCGATCATGACGACGGGCGGCCCCTTCGGATCGTCCCGCGTCCTGTCCTACTACATGTTCGAGATGGCCTTGGGCGAGTTCGGGTTCCGCATGGGGTACGGTGCCGCCATCGCCGTCGTCCTCTTCGCCATCATGATGGTCTTCATTTCGGGCTTCATCTGGAAGATGTGGCGCGACGAGAAGGAGCGCTGAGATGTTCCCCCGTCCCATCCAGCAGTCCAGTGCGGGTGTGCAATGGCTTTATACCATCGCCCTTCCGGTCGCGCTGCTTGTGTGGCTGTTCCCGCTGTTGGGCGTCGCGCTGACGTCACTGCGACCTGCTTCCGATCTGGCGCAGGGCAATTACTTCGGTATGCCCTCCGGCATCGCGTGGGAGAATTACATCTACATCTTCACCCAGACACCGATCGGGCAATACATGCTCAACTCGCTGTGGGTGACGCTGCCCACGGTGGTCGGCGCGGTGGGGCTGTCGCTGATGACGGGCTTCGCGCTGGCGGTCTATGGCTTCCGCGCCAACATCCTTGTGTTCTTCATGTTCGTGGCGGGGAACTTCGTCCCGTTCCAGATCCTGATGGTGCCGGTGCGGGACATGACCCTGCAACTGGGCATGTATGACACCTGGTATGGTCTGGCGCTGTTCCACATCGCGTTCCAGACGGGGTTCTGCACGCTGTTCATGCGGAACTTCATCAAGGCCCTGCCCTACGAGCTGATCGAAGCCGCGCGTGTCGAAGGCGTCACGGAATGGCGCATCTTCTGGTTTATCGTCCTGCCCTTGATGCGCCCTGCCATCGCGGCGCTCAGCGTGCTGGTCTTCACCTTCATCTGGAACGACTTTTTCTGGGCCACCGTATTGACCCAGGGGGTGGACAGCCAGCCCATCACGGCGGGTCTGTCGTCGCTGAACGGGCAATGGATCGCACAGTGGCATCTGGTGTCGGCGGGGTCGATCCTTGCCGCGCTGCCGCCCGTCCTGATGTTCTTCCTGATGCAGAAGCATTTCATCGCGGGCCTGACCTTGGGGGCGGTGAAGTGACGGAATGGAGGCTGGATGCCGGAACGGGGGCATCCGCGCAGACGATCGCGCTGACGACTGCGGGCGGTGTGCCCGAGGTGATCTGGTGGGGTGCCGCGCTGCCGGCGGACGAGGATCTGGCCCAACTGGCCGCGTCGGCGCGACAGGACCTGACGGGCGGGATGCTGGATGCGCTGCCCCCCCTGTCGCTTTGCCCCGAGCCGGGGCGGGCATTCCAGGGACAGCCGGGGCTCGTGCTCTCGACGGCCGAGGGCGCACCGCTTCTGCCCGCCTTCGCCTTTGAACGGGCAGAGCAGGGGCCGGGCGTTCTGCGGCTGGTCAGCGTGGCCGAAGGGCTGCGGCTGGTCCATGAACTGCGGGCCTACCCGACCGGTGTGATCGGCCTCCGGACCTTGCTTGATGCCAAGCGGCCGGTGCGTGTCCATTGGCTTGCCGCCCCCGTCCTGCCTGCACCGCAGGATGGTGATATCATCGATGTGCACGGCAAGTGGACGCGCGAGTTCCACCTGAACCGGACGGCATGGAGCCCGGGTATCCGTCTGCGTGAGTCGCGCACGGGACGGTCGGGCCACGAACATCCGCCCTATGTGATCTTTGCAGGTCGGGGTGCGACCAACGCGGCGGGCACTGCATTGGCGCTGCATTACGCCTGGTCCGGCGGGCATCGCATGGTGGCCGAGGAATTGCCCGATGGCCGCCGCCAAGTCCAGTTCGGCCATGCCTGGGGCGCCGAGACCTTGACGGGGACGCATTTCGAAACGGCCGAGTTGCTGGCGCTGTCGTCAACCTCGGGCTTGAACGGGATAGCGGCGGCATTCCAGCGCGACCTGCGCGACAGGGTGGTGCAGTGGCCCGTTCCGGCGCGGGCGCGGCC
Organism: Rhodobacter sp. CACIA14H1; assembly: GCA_000500915.1. Lineage (GTDB taxonomy): Bacteria > Pseudomonadota > Alphaproteobacteria > Rhodobacterales > Rhodobacteraceae > Paragemmobacter. The sequence goes on along the minus strand of AYNO01000033.1, from coordinate 14,765 downwards.
CGTGCATTACAACTGCTGGGAGGCGGTCTATTTCGACCACAAACTGGCCGACCTTGCCGCCATCGCAGACCGTGCGGCGGATATGGGGGCCGAAAGGTTCGTTCTGGATGACGGCTGGTTCGGGCGGCGGGATGACGATACCTCGTCGCTTGGCGATTGGGTGGTGGACCGGCGCAAATGGCCCGACGGGCTGCACCCGTTGATCGCCCATGTCCACAAGCTGGGGATGACCTTCGGCTTATGGTTCGAGCCGGAGATGGTGAACCCCGACAGCGACCTGATGCGCGCCCATCCCGACTGGATGCTTGGGCCGGCGGATCAGGTGTCGGGGCGGCACCAGATGGTACTGGACCTGTCGAAGGCCGAGGTGCGCGAATACCTGTTCAACGCCGTGTCCGAGATATTGGCGGAATATCCCATCGACTACATCAAATGGGATCACAACCGCCTGCTGCCTGTCGTCGATGCGGCGCAGGGGCGGGGTATCTATGAACTTCTGGGCGCCTTGCGGAAAGCGCATCCGGGGGTGGAAATCGAAAGCTGCGCCAGCGGCGGCGGGCGGATCGATGCGGGCATCCTTGCCCATACGCATCGCGTCTGGCTGTCGGATTCCAACGACGCGCTGGAACGGCTGCGGATGCAGCATGACGCCGCACTGTTCCTTCCCGCCTGCGTGACGGGCAGCCATGTCGGACCGCGCAAGTCGCATACTTCGGGGCGCGTTCTGCCGATGTCGTTCCGCGCATGGGTCGCGGCGCAGCGGCATTTCGGGTTCGAGATGGACTTGCGCGAATTGACGGTGGAAGAGGCGGCGACGCTGAAGGCGGTCACGTCCTGGTGGAAGGCAAATCGCGGATGGATGATGGCGGGGATGATCCACCGGCTGGACAGTGACGATCCGGCGGTCATTGCCGAGGTGCAGGTCGCTCAGGATGCGGGGCGCTTCGTCCTGTTCGCAGGGCAGGCGGAAACCAGCACGCAGATACTGCCGCGTCCCCTGCGCCTGTCCGGGCTGGAGCCGGGGGCGACCTACCGCGTTCGTCTGCTGAACGCCGAGGACGCCCCCCGCCAGTCGCGGGGGCCAAATGCGTTGAAAAGCGGGGAGTTGACCTTGTCCGGCGGTGCGCTCATGCAGCGCGGGTTGCAGTTGCCCGTGGCATGGCCTGCCTCGATCTGGGTCGTGGAGGGTATTCGTGTCTAGGGCGACGGGCGGGCGTGCTGCGGGAAGGGCTGACCGATGAATGCGCAATGGATAGCGATCGATTGGGGCACGACCAACCTGCGCGCCTATGCCATGGGACGGGACGGCGTGCTTGCGCAGGCGGTTTCGGATGACGGGATGGGGCGACTGGACCGCGACGGCTTTGAACCGGCATTGCTGCGACTGGTGGGGCCGTGGCTGCGGGACGGGCAAGTGACCGAGGTGGTTGCCTGCGGCATGGTCGGCAGCCGTCAGGGGTGGCACGAGGCGCCCTATCGCGCGGTTCCCTGCACCCCGCTGGACCCTGCGGCGCTGGTGCTTGCTCCGACCCGCGACCCGCGCATCCGCGTGCGGCTGGTGCCGGGGCTGAAACAGGCCTCGCCGCCCGATGTGATGCGGGGGGAAGAGACGCAGATCGCCGGTGCGCTGGCCCTTATGCCCGGTTTCGACGGTGTGGTCTGCCTGCCGGGAACCCACTGCAAATGGGCGCATGTCAGCGCAGGGGAAGTGGTCAGTTTCCAGACATTCCTGACCGGCGAGATGTTCGCGCTGCTGTCGCAGGCCTCGGTCCTGCGCCACGGGATGCAGGGGGATGGATGGGACGATGCCGCCTTCGATCAGGGCGTGTCGGACGCACTGTCGCGGCCCGAACGGGTTGCCGCGCGGTTGTTCGGGATCAGGGCCGAGGGGCTGCTCTCCGGTCTTTCGGCAGGCGCGGCGAAGGCGCGGCTGTCGGGTCTGCTGATCGGGATGGAACTGGCGGGGGCGCGGCCCTACTGGCTGGGTCAGGCGGTGGCGATCGTGGGGTCCGAAGGGATTTCCGCGTCCTATGCGCGGGCATTGAAAGGGCTGGGCGTCGAGGCGCGTCTGGTGAAAGGGGGCGAGGCTGTCCTTGCAGGGCTGGCCTCGACGCGGGCGAAGGTAACGGCATGACGGAACGGAACATCATCGTGATCCTGCGAGGCATCACGCCGCCCGAGGCAGTGCCGGTGGCCGAGGCGCTGGTGAAGGCAGGGATCACCTGGATCGAGGTGCCGCTGAACAGCCCGCATCCCGTAACCTCCATCGCGGCGATGGCGAAGGCGCTGGGGCGTCATGCCGTGATCGGGGCGGGCACGGTGCTGACGGTCCGCGACGTGGACGAGGTGGCCGAGGCGGGCGGGCGGCTGATCGTGTCGCCAAACTGCGATGCCGCCGTGATCGGGGCGACCAAGGCGAAGGGCTTGCAAAGCTGGCCGGGGGTGATGACGCCGACGGAATGCTTTGCCGCGCTGGCGGCGGGGGCGGACGGATTGAAGATCTTTCCCGCCAGCCTGATCGGGCCGGACGGGGTCAAGGCGATGCGTGCCGTGTTGCCCAAGGGGTGCAGGGTTTATGCCGTGGGCGGGGCGGGGCCGGAGAATTTCGCCCAGTGGATCAAGGCGGGCGCCGATGGTTTCGGCATCGGCACTGCTCTTTACACCCCCGGCCTTTCCGTGGCCGAGGTGGCGGACCGCGCCGCCCGGATCGTGGCGGCCTATGACGAGGCGCGAGGATGATCTTCGACAGCCGTATCTGCGAACTGGGCGAAGGCGCCCTGTGGCATCCCCTGCGCCGCCAGTTCTTCTGGTTCGATATCCTCGGGAAAAAGCTGCACTCGGTCGAGGAGGGAGAGGCGCGGACGTGGTCCTTCGTCGAACTCGTGTCGGCTGCGGGGTGGGTCAGCCGGGATGTGCTGCTGATCGCGGGCGAGCGCGACCTGTTCCTGTTCGATCTTGAAACCGAAGAGATCGAGACGGTGGCAGAACTGGAAGCCGACGATCCCGGCACGCGGTCGAATGACGGGCGGGCCGACCGGCAGGGCGGGTTCTGGATCGGGACGATGGGCAAGCGGGGCGGCGACGATCCCGGGCGCGGGTCCATCTGGCGGTGGTATCGGGGCGAGATGCGGCGCATCTTCACCGGCCTGACGATCCCCAATTCCATCTGCTTCGCGCCGGATGGAAAGACGGCCTATTTCTCGGACACGGTCACGCAGCGGATCTGCAAGGTGGCGCTGGATGCCGATGGCTGGCCGGCGGGCGCGGCGGAGGTGTTCGTCGATCTGGCGGCCGAGGGGATCTATCCCGACGGGGCCGTGGTGGATGCCGAAGGCAATGTCTGGAACGCGCAATGGGGCGCGGGGCGGGTGGCCTGCTATGCGCCGGACGGGCGGTTCCTGAAGGCCGTGCCGATGGGGGCAAGGCAGACATCCTGCCCGTCTTTCGGGGGCGATGGGCTTTCCACGCTGTATTGCACCACCGCCCATGAGGGCATGGATGCCGCCGCCCGCGCGGCCGACCCCGAAGCCGGAAAAACCTTTGCGGTTCGAGGCGTTGGCCGTGGACTGCCCGAACCTCAGGTGATCCTGTGAAAAGAACGCTTGGCGTCTGCTACTATCCCGAACACTGGCCCGAGGCGAAATGGGCCGAAGATGCCGCCCGCATGGCGGAACTGGGCCTGACATGGGTCCGCATCGGCGAATTCGCCTGGAGCCGGATGGAACCGGAGCCGGGGCGGTTCGACTGGGACTGGCTGGACCGCGCCATCGACACGCTGGGCAAGGCGGGGCTGAAGGTGGTGCTGGGCACCCCCACGGCGACGCCGCCGCGCTGGATGCTGGACCGGCATCCGGACATGCTGGCCGTGGACGCGCAGGGGCGGCCGAGGGGGTTCGGGTCGCGGCGGCATTACTGTTTTTCCCATCGTGGCTACCGGCAGGAATCGGCGCGGATCGTCACGGAGATGGCGCAGCGTTACGGGCGGAACCCCCATGTTGCGGCTTGGCAGACGGATAATGAATATGCCTGCCATGACACGGTGCTGAGCTATTCCGAGGCGGCGAAACACGCCTTCCGCGAATGGCTGGCGCGGCGTTATCAAAGCCCGCAGGCGCTGAACCGGGCATGGGGCAATGTCTTCTGGTCGATGGAATATTCCAGCTTCGACGAAGTGGGTCTGCCCAACCTGACCGTGACCGAGGCGAACCCGTCGCACCGCATGGCCTTCCGCCGTTTTGCCAGCGACGAGGTGGCGGAGTTCAACCGCATCCAGACGCAGGTCATCCGGCGGTTTTCGGATGCGCCGATTGCCCATAACTATATGGGAAGGATCACGGATTTCGACCATTTCGCGGTGGGGGCGGACCTTGATATCGCGTCTTGGGACAGCTATCCGCTGGGTTTCCTGTCCGACCGGCTGGAGGTGACGCCGGACCACAAGCGGCGCTTTGTCCGGCAGGGTGATCCGGATTTTCAGGCCTTTCACCACGACCTGTACCGCGCCGTGGGGCGGGGGCGGTGGTGGATCATGGAACAGCAGCCCGGCCCCGTGAACTGGGCGCCGTGGAACGCGGACCCGCTGCCCGGCATGGCGCGGCTCTGGGCGTGGGAGGCCTTTGCCCACGGGGCCGAGGCGGTGTGCTATTTCCGCTGGCGGCAGGCGCCTTTCGCGCAGGAGCAGATGCATGCGGGGCTGTTGCGGCCTGACTCCGTGCCCGCGCAAGCCTTTGGCGAGGCGGGGCAAGTTGCGGCAGAGCTGGCCGAGATGCCGGCCGTCGGGACGGCGCGGGCGGATGTGGCGCTGGTGTTCGACTATGCGAGTGCATGGGCCTGGGAGACGCAGCCGCAGGGGCGGGATTTCGATTATTTCCGGCTTGTCTTTGCCTTCTATCGCGGGCTGCGGCGGTTGGGGCTGAACGTGGATATCCTGCCCCCCGATGTGGCGGACCTGTCGGATTACCGGCTGGTTCTGGCCCCCGGGGTGGCGACCCTGTCGGACGGGTTGCTGGGGGCGCTGAAGCGGTTCGGCGGGGCGGCGCTGATCGGTCCGCGCAGCAATGCCAAGACGGTGGAGTTTGCGACCCCGGTCCCCCTTCCGCCCAACCTGCCGGGGCTGGAGGCGGTGGTGGCACGGGTGGAAAGCCTGCCGCCGGATGTGCCCGTGCCGCTGGAGCGGGGCGGTAACGTCCTGCATTGGCGCGAGAAAATGGAAGGCACGGCCGAGGTGGCGGAACGGGCCGCCGATGGCTGGCCGGTGCTTTTGCGGGCAGGGGGGCTGCAGTATCTGGCGGGATGGCCGGATGACGTGGCGCTGGACCGGATGCTTTCGGCGCTCTGCGATGCGCAGGGGATTTCGACCGAGGTTCTGCCCGAAGGGCTGCGCCGACGCGACAGCGACACGCACCGGTTCTGGTTCAACTACAACCCCGTGGCTGTGGACTGGGGCGGGGTGACGATCCCGCCCGCAGGGGTGCATTGGGAACGGCTTTAGGCCGGTTCCACCGCGCCGGAGGGGGTGGCGAAGGCCACCCCGTTGGGGCCGAGGGTGAGGGTTTCACCATCCAGAAAGGCGGAGAGGGTGGGGCCGGTCAGTTCGGACAACCCCTTGACACAGATGGTGTTTTCCGAAGGCGACAGATTGAAGAAACAGGCCGTCCCGTCGCCGCGCAGGAAGCCCAGCACGGGATCGGGCAGGTCGAGGAAGCGGGTGCGGCCTGTCCGCAGGTCAGGGCGTCCGCTGCGGTAACGGAGCATTAGCTTGTAGTAGTTGAGGACCGAGTCGGGGTCGGCCTCCTGCGCCGCGACATTGCGGGACAGTTGCGGGGGTTTCACGGGCAGCCACGGTTTGCCCGTGGTGAAGCCGCCTTGTGCCGTGTCATCCCAGACCATCGGTGTCCGCGTGTTGTCGCGCCCCACCGGTTCGGGCCAGAAGGCGATGCCCTGCGGATCGGTCAGTTCGTCGAAGGTCAGGTCGGTGTCGGTCTGCCCCAGCTCCTCGCCCTGCCAGAGGCAGATGGAGCCTTCCAGCGACAGGATAAGCGCGGCGGCCTGTTTGGCCAGCGCATCCTGCGAGGCGCCGTGGGTGGCCCAGCGGGTGACGTGGCGGCGCACATCGTGGTTGGAGAAGGCCCACATCGGCCAGCCCTTGGGCGCACCGGCAAAGAAATCCTGCACCTTCTGGCGGAAGAGGGCGGGGGTGTAGTCGTTCCCCATCATTTCGAAGCTGTAGCACTGGTGCAGGCGTGTCGCGCCCGTGTATTCGCCCATCAGGCGGATGGCGTGGTGGCTGTCCCCCACCTCTCCCACCGTGGCGCGGGCATCATAGCTGTCCATCAGTGCGCGCACGCGTTCGAACCAGCCCGTGGTTTCGGGGCGGTTCTTGTCGAAGAGATGGTACTGCATTTCATACGGGTTGCCGTCGGGTTGCGTTTTTTTCCGGATATCGGCGGGATTGTCGCGCAGTTGGGCGTCGTGGAAGAAATAATTGGCGGTGTCGAAGCGGAATCCGTCCACGCCGCGATCCAGCCAGAAGCGCATGTTGGCAAGGTGCCAGTCCTGCACCGCGGGGTTGTGGAAGTTGAAGTCCGGCTGTTCTGGCAGGAAGTTGTGAAGATAGTACTGCTTGCGCCGTGCGTCCCATGTCCAGGCGCTGCCGCCGAAGACGGAGAGCCAGTTGGTGGGGGGCGTGCCGTCCTTGCGCGGGTCGGCCCAGACGAACCAGTCGGCGCGGGGACCCTCGCGGCTGGCGCGGCTTTCGGTGAAGAAGGGGTGCCGGTCGGAGCAGTGGCTAAGTACTTGGTCGATAATGATTTTAAGACCGAGCGAATGGGCCTTGGCGATCAGGGTGTCGAAGTCGGACAGGGTGCCGAAGACGGGGTCGATATCGGTGTAATCGGACACGTCATAGCCCATGTCCCGCATGGGCGAGGTGAAGACGGGCGACAGCCAGACGGCATCCATGCCGAGGTCCGCGATATGGGGAAGGCGGGCGGTTATGCCCTTCAGATCCCCCACCCCGTCGCCGTCCGAGTCCTGAAAACTGCGGGGATAGACCTGATAGGTGACGGCCCCTTTCCACCAATCCTGCGACGACATGCACGCTCCTGCCTCGTGGTTCGGGTTGACGGTAGCGGGGTTCGGAACGGGGCGACAGGGTGTACCGTGTCCTGTGCCGCAAACTGTACCGCAAACTGTCAGCACGCAGCGGGCGGTGCGTCAGGAATTGCGCAAGGAACGGGCAGCCTGCGAAGGCGCCCGGAAGATGCCCTGTGGGGCAGGATGAAGCAGGTCCGCAGGGTTGTGCGCCGCCGCTCCGGGGGCCATATAGGGGGTCAGACGAAAAGGAGGCTGTCATGCAGACGCGCAGCAAGTTCTTTGACGACATGTCGCAGCTGATGACCAATGCGATGGGCGTGGCGCAGGGCGCCAAGACCGAGGCCGAGACGGCGATGAAGGGCCTGATCGACCGCTGGATGGCCGACCGCGATTTCGTGACGCGGGAAGAGTTCGACGCCGCCCGCGCGATGGCCGTGAAGGCCCGCGAGGAGAATGCGGCGCTGGAGGCGCGGCTGGCGGTGCTGGAGGCGAAGCTGGCCGAGGCGGCGCCGAAGGCTGCGAAGAAGAAGGCCGAGTGAGTTACCCTTGCAGGTAACGGTATGGGGGGCGGCCTGCGGGCCGCCTTTTTTGGTTTTTGGGAAGTTTTCGACTTAAGCCTAAGTCGCACTGTTGGCTTCGAGGATCAGGTGCGCAACGGTCGGCCCTCACCCGGGGCCCAAAGCCCCGGGTGAGGGCCGTCCCGCGATGGCGCATGGCCGCCAGTTTCTAGGATGGCTGAGCCGCTGAACTGGAAGGACGGCCGTCCCTCGTGAAAACCTGCAACCCACGCTTCCTGTGGATCGTTTGTCCACAGAAGAATTAGCTACAAATCGCTTTACAGACTTCCGCTTCTAGCACACCATATCTAGTATGGGGTCTGTCAGGCGGACGCAGAGCCTTGCCAGACGCGCAGCCTCTTGTGGGTGGTATCCCGTGGGTGGCTTCATATAAGGCCGGGATGCTCATGTCGCTTGCAGAAGATTTCCTTACGTCGGACGACCTGCACCCGATCGACATCGTCGAAACGCTGGCAGCCCACCATGACTGGGAATTCGACCGCGTCACCGATGACCAGATTGCGATGGCGGTGGAAGGGCAGTGGCGCACCTACAGCCTGACCCTTGCCTGGTCGGCGCAGGATGAAACGCTGCGGCTGATCTGCACCTTCGAGATGGAACCGCCGGACGCACGCAAGGCGCAGTTGTTCGATGTGCTGAACCGCTGCAACGACATGGTCTGGACCGGTGCCTTCACCTGGTGGGAAGAGCAGAAGCTGATGGTCTGGCGCTATGGCCTGTTGCTGGCGGGCGGGCAGAGCGTCACGCATGACCAGATCGACCGGCTGATCGCCAGTGCCGTGGGCGCGGCGGAGCGGTTCTATCCGGCGTTCCAACTGGTGGCATGGGGCGACCGTGCGCCTGCGGATGCGATGCAGGTCGCCATTGCCGAGGCTTACGGCCGCGCCTAACGTCTGCCTCGTGTGACAACGGGGGACGCGGATGGCGTTGGAACGGGTGGCCCGCGAGGGGCTGGTTCTTCTGGGATGCGGAAAGATGGGATCGGCGCTGCTGGCCGGATGGCTGCAGGCCGGGGTGCCTGCGGCGTCGGTCTGGGTGATCGAGCCGAACCCTTCGGACTGGCTGAAGGGCGCGGGGGTGCATCTGAATGAGGGGGTGCCGCCGGCCCCTGCCGTGGCGCTGCTGGCGGTGAAGCCGCAGATGATGGGCGCGGCGCTGCCTGCGCTGCAGGCTTTGGGGAACGGGCGGACGCTGTTCGTGTCCATCGCGGCGGGGACGACGATCGCGGCCTTCGAGGCGGCCTTGGGCGACCGGACGCCCATCGTGCGGACGATGCCCAACACGCCTGCGATGGTGAACCGGGGGATCACGGCGCTGTGCCGGAATGCGCATGTGCCGGATGCGGATATGGAGCTGGCCGTGGCCCTGATGGCGGCGGTGGGCGAGACGGTGATCCTTGAAGGCGAGCATCAGATCGACGCGGTGACGGCGGTGTCGGGGTCGGGACCGGCCTATGTGTTCCACCTGATCGAGGCGATGGCTGCGGCGGGCGAGGCCGAGGGGTTGGCGCCCGAGGTCGCCATGAAGCTGGCACGGGCGACGGTCAGCGGGGCGGGGGAACTGGCGCACCGGTCGGGGGAGAGCGCGGCGCAGTTGCGGGTGAACGTCACCTCGCCGGGCGGGACGACGGCGGCGGCGCTGGCGGTGCTGATGCCGGAATTGCCGGGGTTGATGGGCCGCGCCGTGAAGGCGGCGGCGGATCGCGGGCGGGAGTTGGGGAAGTGATCAGCTACGACGATTTCCAGAAGGTGGATATCCGCGTGGGCCGGATCGTGCGGGCGGAACCTTACCCCGAGGCGCGGAAGCCTGCGATCAAGCTGTGGGTCGATTTCGGGGCGGAGATCGGAGAGAAGAAATCCTCGGCCCAGATCACGCGGCATTACACGCCTGAGGCATTGGTGGGGCGGCAGGTGCTGGGGGTGGTGAATTTCCCGCCGCGGCAGATCGGGAAGTTCGTGTCGGAGGTGCTGGTGCTGGGCCTGCCGGATGCGGAGGGCGAGGTGGTGCTGATCGGGCCGGGGCAGGACGTGCCCCTTGGCGGGAGGATGTTCTGATGCGGCTTCTGGTGACGCGGCGGATGCCGGAGCGGGTGATGGCGGCGGCGCGGACACGGTTCGACGTGGTCGCGCGGGAGGAAGAGTCGCTGGTGCTGTCGCCCGACGAATTGCGGGCGGCGCTGCGGGAGTTCGATGCGGTGATGCCGACGCTGGGCGACCGCTTTTCCGCCGAGGTGTTCGCGGATGTGCCAGATCCCCGCTGCCGTCTGCTGGCCAATTTCGGCGTGGGGTACAACCATATCGACGTGGAGGCTGCGGCGAAGGCGGGGGTCGCTGTCACCAACACCCCCGGCGCGGTGACGGATGCGACGGCGGATATCGCGCTGTCGCTGATCCTGATGACGGCGCGGCGGCTGGGCGAAGGGGAGCGTATCCTGCGGGCGGGCAAGTGGATCGGCTGGGGGCCGACGCAGATGCTGGGCACCCATGTGACGGGGAAGTCGGTGGGGATCATCGGCATGGGGCGGATCGGCAAGGCGATTGCGCGTCGGTGCCATCATGGCTTCGGGATGGGGGTGGTGTTCTTCAACCGCTCGGTCGTGGAGGATGCGGGCGTTCCGGCGCGGCAGGGCACGATGGAAGAGGCGCTGGCGCAGGATTTCGTGGTCGTCGCGGTGCCGGGGGGGAAGGCCACGCATCACCTGATCGACGCTGCGGCCTTCGCGGCGATGAAGCGGACGGGGATATTCGTCAACATCTCGCGCGGGGATGTGGTGGAGGAGGCGGCGTTGATCGACGCGCTGCAGGCGGGGCGGATCGCGGGGGCGGGGCTGGATGTCTATGAATTCGAGCCGCAGGTGCCGCCCGCGCTGATGGCGATGGAGAACGTCACGCTGATCCCGCATCTGGGGACGGCGGCGCTGGAGGTGCGCGAGAATATGGGGATGATGGCGGTGGAGAACCTGATCGCCCATCTGGACGGGCGGGCGTTGCCGAACAGGGTGAACTGACGGTGCGGCGGGGGACCAAAATTTTTCGAAAGATTTTGGCAAAAATCTTCGAAGATTTTTGGTCCCGGGTGCAGCCGTGATCATCTCGTCCGGGCGGGGTTACATCTTCGTCCATATCCCCAAGACGGGTGGCACCGCCCTGTCGCTGGCGCTGGAGGCGCGGGCGAAGGCGGATGACATCCTGATCGGCGACACGCCCAAGGCGCGGGCGCGGCGGGGGCGGTTGAAGGGGCTGGCGGCGCGGGGGCGGTTGTGGAAGCATTCCACGCTGGCCGATATCGACGGGGTCGTGTCGGGGGATGATCTGTCGCGGATGTTCCTTGTCACGCTGGTCAGGAACCCGTGGGACCGGATCGTCAGCTATTACCACTGGCTGCGGCAACAATCCTTTGACCATCCGGCGGTCGGGCTGGCGAAGGGGATGGCGTTCGGCCCCTTCCTGAACCATCCAGACACACGGGCAGCCTTTGCGGCCTGGCCCTACCCCGCCTATCTGCGCGATGCGGAGGGGGTGGAACGGCCCGCGCTTTACGCACGGCTGGAACGGGTGCAGGAGGATCTTGCGCCTTTCGAGGCGCATCTGGGCTTCCGGCTGGACCTGCCCCGCGCCAATGAAAGCAACCGTCTGCGCGACTGGCGCGGCTATTACTCCGATGCCGATGCCGCGCTGGTGGCGGAGCTTTGTGCGGGGGATATCGGCCGTTTCGGATACGGGTTCGATCCGGGCTGACTGTTCCCGTCCGTGACACAATCTTTCCCCGTTGTGCCCGTCTTTCGCCAAATCGCGGACAAATCGGCCTGTCAGGGTTGCACCATGGTCCATTGGATAAGGTCAGGTCCGGTGCAGTCTATGGTTCAAACACGTGCGGCGGCAGGTCCGGCCATCCTGGTGGACGGCCTGTCCGCTTTGCAATTCCTTGCCACCGGCGACGGGTGGGTGATGGCGGGCGATCTGGAGCCCGGCGACAGGGTCCTGAGCTTCGATCAGGGCGAGGTGCCGGTGGCCAAGGTGTTCCGGTCGCGGCCGGCGCTGCGGGTGCCGCAGCCGTTCTGGCCGGTCTATCTGCCGGTCGGCGCGATGGACAATGACGAACCGGCGGAATTGCTGCCTGCGCAGATGGTGATGCTGGAATCCGATCTGGCCGAAGAGCTGTATGGCGAGCCTTTCGTGATGGTGCCCGCATCTTCGCTGGTCGGGTGGAACGGGATCGAGCGGCGGGCGCCGGAGGCGGAGGAGATCGTCCACCTGCAATTCGACGCGCCTCAGGTTGTCTTCGCGGGTCGCAGCCTGCTTCTGGGCTGCGGCGGGGCGGGGGTCGCGGCGGCTGCCCAGTTCCGCGGTCAGGGGATGATGACGCTTACGGCGACAGAGGCCCGCCAACTGGTGGCGGGCCTGATCCGCGAAAGCGGGGCGGGGCGTATGCTGCCGCCGGCTCAGGCGGCCTTGGCGGGGGCATACCGGCTGTAGAAGCCGTCCCCCTTGGCCGCGAGGTCGCGCAGCAGGTCGGGCGTCGTGAAACGCGCCCCGTGGCTGGCGGTCAGGCGGTCGCAGATTTCCACCGCGCGGGCGGCGCCGATGATGTCGAGCCACGAGAACGGCCCGCCCGACCACGGCGCGAAGCCCCAGCCGAGGATGGCGCCCACATCGCCTTCGCGGATGTCGGTGAGGACGCCCTGTTCCAGGGCGCGGACGGCTTCGAGGACTTGTGCCATCAGGAGGCGGTGCTGCACGGTGGTCAGGTCGGGTTGTTCCGCCGCGACGGGGTATTTCGCGGCGAGGCCGTCCCAGAGACCTTCGCGTTTGCCCGTAGCGTCGTAGCTGTAGAAGCCGGCGTTGGACTTCTTGCCCAAGCGGCCTGCATCGGCCATCCAGAACAGGACGTCATCCACCGCGCCGTCGGGATAGGCGTCGCCCATCGCGGCCTTTGTGGCCTTGGCGATCTTGACCCCGAGGTCGATGGAGGTTTCATCGACCAGTTGCAGCGGGCCGAGCGGCATCCCCACCAGTTTCGCCGCGTTTTCCACCAGCGCGGGTTCCACCCCTTCGGCAACCATGCGGATGCCTTCGTTGATGTAGGGGATGATGCAGCGGTTGGCGTAGAAGAAGCGGGCATCGTTGACGACGATCGGGGTCTTGCGGATCTGGCGGACGTAATCCAGCGCCTTGGCGACGGCGGTGTCCGAGGTGTCCTTGCCCCGGATGATTTCCACCAAGTTCATCTTGTCCACCGGCGAGAAGAAGTGGATGCCGATGAAGTTGGCGGGCCGCGCGGAGGCCTTTGACAGCGAGGTGATGGGGAGGGTGGAGGTGTTGGTGGCGAAGATGGTCGCGGCGCCGGTGGCGGCGTCCACCTTGGCGGTGACGTCGGCCTTGACCTTCGGGTCTTCGAAGACGGCTTCCACGATCAGGTCACAGCCGTTCAGCGCCGCGTAATCGGTGGTGGCGGTGATGCGGGACAGGGTTTCGTCTTTCTTCGCCTGTGTGACCTTGCCGCGCTTCATGCCCTTGTCCAGCAGGTCGGCGGAATGGGCCTTGCCCCTGTCCGCCGCCTCTTGCGTGGAGTCGATCAGGACGACGTCGATACCGGCATTGGCCGAGACATAGGCGATGCCCGCGCCCATCATGCCCGCGCCGATGACGCCCAGTTTGCGCACCGTCTGGTCCGCGACCTTGGGCCGGTTCGCGCCTTTCTCCAGCGCCTCCTTGTTGATGAAGAGCGACCGGATCATGGCCGAGGAGGAGGGGTTCATCAGGACGGAGGTGAACCACCGCGCCTCGATCCTGAGCGCCGCGTCGAAGGGGACGAGCGCACCTTCATAGACGGCGGAGAGCAGGGCGCGGGCGGCGGGATAGACGCCCATCGTCTTGCCCATGATCATGGCCGAGGCGCCGACGAAGGTCATGAAGCCCGCGGGGTGGTAGGGGGCGCCGCCGGGCATCTTGTAGCCCTTGTCGTCCCAGGGTTTCACGAGGTCGGCGTCCTTGGCGGTCAGCACCCAGTCCTTGGCGCGGGCGAGCAGGTCTTCGGGGGGGACGACTTCGTCGATCAGCCCTGCGGCCTTGGCTGATTTCGGGTCGGAGAGTTTGCCTTCCAGCAGGAAGGGCGCGGCCATCATCGCGCCCAGCTTGCGGGCAAGGCGGGTGGTGCCGCCCGCGCCGGGGAAGATGCCGACCATGATCTCGGGCAGGCCGATCTTGGCCTTCGGGTTGTCGGCCGCGATGATGCGGTGGCAGGAGAGGGGGAGTTCGTAGCCGATCCCGAGGGCGGTGCCGGGGATGGCCGCGACGATGGGCTTGCCGCCCTTCTTCGTCTTGGGGTCCATGCCGGCGCGTTCGATCTTGCGCAGGACGTGGTGCATCTGCATGACGCCGTCGAAGATGGCCTGCGCCCCGCCTGCACGCATCTGGGCGATGACGTTCAGGTCCATGCCGCCGGCGAAATCCTTCTTGCCGGAGGTGAGGATGACGCCCTTCACCGCGCTGTCGGCCAGCGCCCTGTCGATCAGGCTGTCGAGCAGTTCGAAGCCTGCGGTGGACATGACGTTCATGGACTTCGCCTTGACGTCCCAGGTGATGGTGGCGACGCCGTCGGCGTCCACGGCATAGGTGAAATCGGTCATTTCGCGTCTCCGTAAGGGGTGCCGTCGCGGTGCAGGTAGCGGCGGGTCGCGCCGTCCTTTTCCGTGATCAGGTCGTGGTCGGTGTAATGGATGCGGTCCTGCGCCCGGCGGGTCCCGATGACGAGGTAGCGGGCGGGTTCGGTGGAGCGGTTGTCGAGGCGGTGGCCCACGGGGTGGCCTGCGGGCCATGCCGCGACATCGCCTGCGGTCATGGGGGTTTCGCCGTCTTCGACGAGGGTGAGTGTTCCTTGGAGCAGGATCACCATCTCGTCTTCGTGTTCATGCCAGTGGCGGTGGCCGGAGCGGCTGCCGGGGGGGACGTTCCTCGGAAGGGAAGGCCGACCGAAGTTGGGTGACTCCCGGCCGGGGTCCGAGAGGAGCGTGGTAGCGGTACTCGCCCGGGCCGGGCCGGGGATGGGGTGGGTCGGGTTGTCGGTCGCCCATGCGGGGGGGGCGAGTTTGCG
>AYNO01000032.1 GCA_000500915.1 Rhodobacter sp. CACIA14H1 | reverse complement strand
GGGGGGCAGCCCCCGCTTCAATTCACAGGGTTCGAGATGAAAACCTTCACGGCTACGCCGGCGGACATCGAGAAGAAGTGGATCCTGATCGATGCCGAAGGCATCGTTCTGGGCCGCCTCGCCACGATCGTCGCCAACATCCTGCGCGGCAAGAACAAGCCGACCTTCACCCCCCACATGGACATGGGTGACAATGTCATCGTCATCAACGCCGACAAGGTGCAGATGACCGGCAAGAAGCGCGACGACAAGGTCTATTACTGGCACACCGGCCATCCCGGCGGGATCAAGTCGCGCACCGCGCGGCAGGTGCTGGAAGGCAACCACCCCGAGCGCGTGGTGATCAAGGCTGTCGAGCGGATGATCACCCGCAACCGTCTGGGCCGCCAGCAGATGACCAACCTGCGCGTCTATGCGGGTGCCGCCCATCCGCACGAAGCCCAGCAGCCCACCGTTCTGGACCTGCGCGTCCTGAACCCGAAGAACACGCGGAGCGCCTGATCATGGCCGACATCAAATCCCTCGACGATCTGAAATCGGCCGTCGCCGGTTCGGCCCCCGCCGCTGCGGAAGCGGCCGCGCCGAAGGCTCCGGTCCGTGACTCGCTGGGCCGGTCCTATGCGACGGGCAAGCGGAAGGACGCGGTCGCCCGCGTCTGGGTGAAGCCGGGTTCCGGCAAGGTCGTGGTCAACGGCAAGGAGATGGCGGTCTATTTCGCCCGTCCCGTGCTGCAGATGATCCTGAAGCAGCCCTTCCAGATCGCCAATGTCGAAGGCCAGTTCGACGTCTATGCGACGGTGGCCGGTGGCGGCCTGTCCGGTCAGGCCGGTGCGGTGAAGCACGGCATTTCCAAGGCGCTGCAGCTTTATGAACCCTCGCTGCGTCCGGCGCTGAAGGCGGCCGGTTTCCTGACCCGCGACTCGCGCGTCGTCGAACGGAAGAAGTACGGCAAGCGCAAGGCGCGCCGGTCGTTCCAGTTCTCGAAGCGCTAAGTACGAACGAGTACTTTTTACAAGAAAAACAAGGGCTTGCAGAAATGCAGGCCCTTTTTTGTTGCGTAGCAGAATGGCAGCAGAGCCTGTGCTGCTTGACGTACAAGGTTAGCGAAAATAGCATAACTGTAGCGTTTGAGGCTGCTGCTGCAGTACTCATTAGTTGAGGGACTTCGATGGCTGAACAGAGCGTCTTAAGTCTTTACGCGGCCGCGTCAGGCGGTGAGCGTATGACTGCTGAAGAATTAGCAATGTGCGTCGAACGGAACGACTTCAAGAGATTAAGTTGCAGACAAATTATGGCATTTGCTGTAAGTGCAGATGAACTTGCAGCAGTTCTACCCGCGCTATGCCAATCTAATGCTGCTCTGAATGCAGACTTAAAAAGTGAACTTGATATGGGTGCGCTTGTTGCAGTGGTTTCGCCAACTGTAGGAGAAAAGGTAGCCGTTTTTAGTTTGGAAAAATTGCTTGTAACTGTTTTTGATTAAAAATGGCTTTCTACGAGGACAAAGTTGAACACTTTGGTGGTGCGCTTGTGCTTTTTAAGCGCAACTTGTCTGTTGCTGTTCCTAACGCCAAAACGCACCGTAAACCTGCTTGGTATATGCGTCTGCAAATTGCTGGACGCAAAGGCTACATAACACGCAGTACAAAGATAACTGTGTACGAAGATGCATACGAGTATGCAAAGAATGAACTCCTGCGCTTGCAACAGGCGGCTAAACTTGGACACAGTTTGGACGACTGGACGTTTGAGAAGCACTGGAATGACTGGTTTGAACGCAACAAGAAGAATGGTACGTGGAAGGAAAGCAGGCAGTATTGGCACGAAAAATATGCTGCACGTTATTTCAAGCCTTACTTTCAAAACAAGGACGGCACCAGTGCTTATCTTAATGAGATAACGCCAACCATTGCTGCTGGCTACTGGGACTGGCGAATAACGTATTGGACAAGCGACGCTGGACAACGGCTTCAAACTTATAATCCGAAGCGGCGTGGTGCAAAGACGAGCAGAACAAGCAACGCAAAGGCAGCGCCAGCGGCAAAGACGCTGCTTATGGAGCAAAGTGCTCTCAATCAGATTTTTTATGATGCCTTTGAGCGTGGGCGTATGCAGCAGGTTTTTAAGATGCGTGCGCCGACGAAAAACAGCGTACCAGCACGTCGTGCAGGCTTTGACGCAGAAGAATACAACACGCTGACACGCTACTTGCGCAGTTACAGGGACTGTGTGGGTGTCTTTGGTGACAGTCGGCTTAACGCTTGGCATAAACTACAGCGCCAGCAAATGTACTACTTCGTTTTGTTTTTGGCGAACAGTGGCCTGCGTGTTGGTGAAGCAAGGGAAATGATTTGGTCTGATGTAAAGACAGATGTTGCTGTTGAAGGCAGCGACACCGTTATTGCAGAAGTACGTGTGAGCAAAGAAACAAAGAAGGGACAAGCACGCTTTGTGCAAACACAGCCAAGTGCTAACGAGTACCTTAAGCGTTGGCGTGCATTGTCGCCTTACAGCAAGACAAATGATTTTGTTTGGTTTGGGCAAGTTAACGCTGAAACACGCACTGTACAGAAGTTCGTTGATTTAAATCGTGGTTTTCAGCAGTTCTTGCGGCGTGTTCCTTACCAAGAACGTAAAGACGGACTGCTGTATGACAGAGACGGTGACAAGCGCAGTTTGTATAGTTTGCGGCACACATATGCCACGCTACGTTTGGAGAAGGGTGACGTAAGTGTTTATGATTTGGCAATGAATATGGGCTGTAAAGTGCAGCAGATTGAAAACCACTATAGCCACCTTGTCTCGAAAAGACGAAGACACGAAATTACTAAAACAAGGACTAAGAAGAAAGGTGAAGAGAAAATAGTGCCTGGCACAAGTAGCGGATTTGCTCTCGAAGCTTATAAACTGTTTCAGCGTGGCGAGCTAAGTGAAGCCGCGCTACTTGAAATACTAAGTATAAATAATTGAGAATGGGTTCAACGTTCATCAAAAATCAAAATAACTAAACTAATCTATCTTTAGTAGTGAGGGCATCTGTTTCTCGAGTACTTGACAATTCTCCCCGCAAGTCTATTGTAATTTTTATCGTTGTGGGGAGGGGGCGGCTGCGGGGCTAAGATTGCTTCGTCTTGCTTGCTCCCACTGGTGGCGAAAATGCAAAACATTCACAACAGGGAGCAAAAGTTATGAAAAATGTAAGTGCAACTTTGGCGGTGGCGCTTTTTTTTCTGCCTACTCGAATTTTTGCAGCTGATTGCCCTGTGTTTGAAGATTTGCTCACTGGGGGTGACAAATCTCTGATTATCACGACTAAAGTTGGAGAAACTAGAATCAGCTTCGACCAGAGAGTTGGAAAATTAAGAAGCGATTATCAAGCCCCGAACTCGTCGTATATGGTTTGGTTGGATGACGTAGCTGAGCCGGCATTTAGGTTGATAGGAACGGATGGTAGGATAACAGCAGCTCATCGCTATTCGGATGGAAACTACAACTCCGAAACTCTTGCCAGTATGAGAGCGATGCTGAGTGAGGAGACGCTTACAGTTTTTGATGTGGATGCGCCTTTTAAAGCAACAACGACTTCATCTAAATCTCTCGTCAGCCCGTTAAGGAAAGAGAACCTTAAAGTTGGCGACTGCGAGTACGAGGTAATTTGGTACGAAAAGAGAACTGAGGCAACTAATGGCAAAGTGGACAGCTGGCTGTTTGCCTTTGCTCCTGCCCTTAAATTGCGTTTGGCAAGTGCGCGACTTGACGATAAGGGGGAAGTCGTTGATGAAATTTCAGCGGCTCAAGCCATTAGACTTGAATAGGTGGCGAGTGATTATATCAGTTCCACTGCGCTCGCCAACTGTGCGTCGTTGACGTCAATGTAGCGTTGGGTGGTGGCGATTGAGCTGTGCCCAGCCAATGCTGCCAGCACACGAACCCCAACGCCCTTGCTTGCCAGCCTCGTAATGAACGTGCGCCGTCCGCTGTGGCTGCTGGCGTCTTCAAGCCCGCTTTCCGTATAGATATTGAGAAACAGCTGGCACATTGTGTTCGCACTGAAGCTGCCACCTTTTTGACTGCGGAAAAGCGGCGCAGCAGCGTCCTTGCACTTCCTCCACTGTGCGTACTGCTCCAACTGCTGTCGCAGCGCCTTGCTGACGAACACAACTCGCGTACGAGCCCCTTTCGTCTGCTCCTTGCTGAGCGTGAACTGCTCTCGTACAGCACCCTCTGCTGTGTACACGTCGCCCACACGCAGTGCTGCCAGTTCTTTTGCCCGTAACCCAGTGTACACGCTGAACAGCAGTATCGTGCTGTCACGTGTTGCGTAGCGCCGTGTTGAGCAGAAACGTAGGGCCCGCTTTATCTGTGCATCGCTGAGTGTTGCTGCTTGTGCCATATGCCCCTCAAATCTAATGCTTACACGTACATTATGTAATTTCTGATATTTGGTTTGGGCAACCAAAAAGCCATCCAGATTTCAGCCGTTCGATTTCAACGACTTATGCCGAAATATCATACAATGCGTATTCTATGATATTCTGTTCCATCAGTGTGTCTGACTTATTTTTTTACACATTTTTGAAGACACTGTGTTCGATTTGAATGCAAAAGAACTTTGAATGCAAAAGAACTTTGCTGCTTAACGCAAAGCAGCAGCATATGGTTAAATTCTAGCAGCCAAGTATGAGTATAACCCGTGTTAGGCTGCGTCAGGTGAAGCGTGAGATGGACAAGTGACAGCACTGCAAAAATAAGTTCTCGTTGCGTATGTCGTCAAACTCCTTCCAGCAGTATCCTTTGCGTTCGTGTGCGTGTTCAATATTGTCCAAAACCATAATACTGTCAGCGCCATCAATGTGCCTAGTCCAGTTAGTCTCCAAAGTAAGCCTAAGTTGCCTGTATTGACGCAGATGCGTGCCTTTAATAAAAAAATGAAAATGTGTGTTGCATCGAGTTCTGCCTGTCTCAATAAAAACAAGTCGTGGTAGCCTTCTTCCCTCGTTATAGTCCTGCCGTCGTAATAGTTCCTTATCAACTGTATTGAAGTAGTGCCTTATGTCTTTGTGCGCCTTCTGTTCGTGTATTGCGCTTCCGTCAAAGTACTTCGCAGTGCCAAATAGCCAAAATTGCTGCTTCGCCACCCAGTTAGCACCTTCTGCCTTAATGCGCATCCGTAATTCTGCTTCTTTGTTTTCGTGCGTCTTCATAGATAAATACTTTGCGTGTGCATATGCATATTGCATACGTGTATTTATGCGCGAGGAAGAAATAGGTGACGAAAAGTGTTTTAGACGAAATCAAAGTGGAACTTATCGCAGCAAATGCTGTTCGAGGGGAGCAGGAGTTTTGTGTTGCGTGGCTGGGCAAGAACGCAAGTTATATGCGTACTTTGCGGTTTCAAAACTTACAGCCAAGTGCTGACGCATTGGCGATATGTGCAAGTAAACTTGACTACTACAGAAGAAAACTGGAGCTAAGCCGCGAAGCGAAACACACTTCGTGGGCTAAGCGCTTTGCAGTATTGCACGAGAAGTGTGTTCGCGCAATGAATGAGCAGGCAGAAGCGAAATGGAGTGTAGCTGAACGGATGGGCGTACAGTGACGACGTCTTGGCACATTAAATTCACTATGGCTCAATTGAATATATTGAAGTACTTAAAGTGCTTTCGTCGGGGCTGCGCTCAATGAGGGTTTGGGAATTGACCAGAAATCTTGTGCGGCCGGTACCTAAACCTAAGCCGCAGAAAAAAATAACGCGATTTGACACTGCGTACTCCGCACCCAGTGAAGCAAAACCCTTCAATAAACCAAAGAGCAAGCATCTTAGCTGAGTTTCCCTGTGCGTCTTAGCGCCTTTTAACTCGTTCCAAGAGCGCTCGTGGTGTTTTCTCACCTCGCTTTAGCACTGTCATTCCTCACTTTTTGTATTTGCAACTGATGGAAATTTTTTTGCAGTTAGTCTTGCGCGGTTCTTTTAATGATATACATTACTAGGGTGTCGACCGATTGGGGCTGCAAGTGAGGCGAGGGAGCGATATGCAGATTAAGACAGATGAAGACTTAGCGAAACATATTGGTGACGGGGTGCGGAAGGCGTTATACGCCGTCACACCTTTTGAAATGGCGCCTACGAAGGATGATGTAATTGTGATTGCCGCGTTGGCCGCTATCCGAGAATGGATTGGTGAGAGGTCGCAGGCTTATATCGCGAGTTCAAAATTTAACGATTGTATCAATGAGGCGATAGGCTTTGCTGAAGAGCATCGGCGCCTTTCTGCGCAATTGCACCAGATAGAGAAGAGCAGCAAATAGGCCATTGAACTAGGGGCAGCAGTTTTAGCTTTGCTGAGTTGTGTTTTATCTTGCCTTTTGTCCCTACCTTAGTTGGGCTGCGGGGTGACGGTGAGGCTGCGCCAACGTGCCCGCCGCACGCTATTGGGTTATAGCGTTAATACTGAAGTATAGGTTTCGAGGTTTTTCGTAGTCTCAGTATTGTACTGGGATTAAGTCGACTTACTTGTTGACTGCACGTCGCAGCCGAGAGACAGCTAGGAGGAAAACTATGGAAGTTGCACGCCGAGCTATTAGATACAGGCTTGCGCTGGTTCCCTTGGTGGCACTGTCATCACCCGCAAGCGCTCAGGATGGCACAATTTTTATCACTCAGGCAGCGCTCAAAGAGGCACGTTGCTGGACGGTTGCCACAATGGAAAACAAGGGTGAAGATACAATGTCTGTCCGAGTTGAAGGCACAGCTTTCGACGCGAACGACAATTACATTAAAGACCCCGCCTATAATTTTAACGATGTGCGCCCTGGCTCCATTTCTGCGCAAGAGTCCCCACTTGGTCTTCCTTGTGAGGAGGTAGCGAAGATACGCTATCGAGTAACATACTGTAGCGTTAACGGCGATGAAATTGAGTTGGATGAATGTGTACCAAAAGTCGTTTTTGAGAACAAGGTGCCTAGTGTTGATGTAGTTATGGACGGACTTGAGTAGGGTATTGAGCGGCTTTTGCCCAAGGCGAACAGCAGCCATTCGGCTGCTGTTTTTCGTTTGAGAATTTGGACGGTTTACTGTTTTTCACTGTTGATTTTTACACAGCGCCTGCGGAAAATTTAATGCGATTTTACTTTTAATCTTATATTTTTCGTAGTATCCAATTGACACAAATGGATAGGCACGGCTTCGTATAGTGGGGCCGGTTTAAATGGGAGTACGTATGCGATGGACGTTACCAGAAGCTGGAGAGCGGTTTGTGGGCGTAGCTTGCTTTCGTATGTTTTTGTCGCGTTATCATTTTCGGCGGTTGATGCGCAGGAATTTTGTGTTCCTCAGGCTCAACTTAAATCGCCTGCATTAACGCCGGAATTGATTAAGGGAGCTATTGGCGTATCTGCGTCATATTGTTCGGGTTTGTCTCAGATTAAGGCGCTCGTTCCAAATGCACAAGAAATTCCTGCGTCTCGTCTAAATGCGCTGCTGGAAATTACCAAAGCGTATGATACTGAGTGTGGCTACAACTTTGGACCTAACCCGAGTACGGCATTTTATGCTCCTGGAAATCAAGTGGTAATAGCGTTGAAGACAAATAATTTGGCTTGGGTTGAGGCTATGATGCAAGATTGTACCGGTATCATTCAAGATTTTGGAAGGTGGTCAAAGGCTCGAGGGTACTGAACGGTTAGTTCTGTCTTTGTGATATGTTAGCAGACAGATAGCATTTTTTCGGTGTCTGGAAAAAATGTAAGGAAAACAAGACGATAAAAACGTTCGAAATAGCGAAGCGCTGATGCTTGGTGCGCCAGGGCGCACCCTACGGAGATGCGAAGGCCCGCCACCCGGCGGGCCTTTTGCTTTGCGGGCTGCCGGGTAGGGTGCGCCATGGCGCACCCTACGGGGCGCGGGAAAAAAGAAGGCCGGGGATCACCCGGCCCAGTCAGGGGACCATTTGGCGCGGGGGTCAGGCGCGCCAGAAGGGTTTCGTGCATTCCGTCGCGGCGCGGGACGGGCCGAGGCCGATGTCGCGCAGCAGGTGGTCATCCAGCCGCGCCAGCGCGGCGCGGGTGCGGCGGCGGTCCTCCCATGCGGCCAGCGTCACCGCCAGCGCGACCAGAAGGCGCGACAGGGGCGGAAGATGCGCGGTGCGGGGCAGGGACAGGACGGGGGCCGACATGGTGGGCAACCTTTTGTGTTGATACAATCAGGTCAATCTGATAGGCGATAGATACAAAGCGCGGATTTGTTTGGCCAGAGGAACATTGTGACCGGCACAATATGGAAACCCGATCTGGCCGCCTTTCCGGGGCCGAAATACCTTGCCCTGTCGCGGGCGCTGCGGGAGTCGATCCGGTCGGGCGATCTGGCGCAGGGGGCGCAGTTGCCCACGGTGCGCGATCTGGCCTGGCATCTGGGCGTGACGCCCGGCACGGTGAGCCGCGCCTATGCCATGGCGACGCAGGAGGGGCTGCTGGCCGCCACGGTCGGGCGCGGCACCTTCGTCGCGGCGCGGGCGCCGAAGCTGGGGCCGACCCAGCCCCTGTTCGTGGAGCGGGAACCTGCCCAGCTTTCGGGGCGGATCGACCTGCGGGCGCCGCAACTGCCCTCGGTCGGGCAGGAGGATGCGATCAAGGCGGCGCTGGCCGACATGATGCGCGAGGTGGACGGCGAATGGCTGGACTACCCGACGCAGCGCGGGGAACGCGCCCTGCGCGAGGAGGTGGCGCAGTGGTTGTCGGACCGGGTGCTGGGTCCTTTCACGCAGGAGGATATCGCGCTGACGGCGGGGGGGCAGAATGCCATCAACCTGATCCTGCTGTGCTGCCTGCGGGGCGACCGTCCGGTCGTGCTGACGGAGGAATTGTCCTATCCCGGCTTCCGCCATGCCGCCCGTCTGGCGCGGGCCGAGGTGGTGGGGGTGGAGACGGATGCCGAGGGGATGGTGCCGGAGGCGCTGGAGGCGGCCTGCCGCCGCCACGGGGCGCAGGTGCTGTGCCTGACGACCGAGGCACAGAACCCGACGACATCCCGCATGTCGCTGGACCGGCGGCAGAAGATCGCGGCGATTGCGCGGCATTTCGATCTGCAGGTGATCGAGGATGATTGTTACACCCTGTCGGAAAGCGAATGGCCGTCGCTGCGGGCGCTGGCGCCGGAGCGGGTCTGGCATGTGGGCAGCCTGTCCAAGACCGTGTCCGCCGCGCTGCGTTTCGGCTATGTGGTCTGCCCGCAGGGGATGGGCGAGACGGGGCGGCTGACGGCGCAACATGCCTTCTTCGCGCTGGCGAAACCGGTGACGGATATCTGCCTGCACCTGTTCCGCACCGGCGCGGCGCAGGACATCAGGCGGCGGGTGGGCGAGGAACTGGCGGGGCGCATCCGGACGATGGTGGGCCGGATCGGGCGGTTCGATCTGGCCTGGCAGCCGGGGCTGCGCTTTGCCTTCCTGCGGCTGCCGCAGGGGTGGCGGGCCTCGACCTTTACCCGCATGGCCGAGGCGGAGGGGGTGCTGGTGCGGTCGGCGGACGAATATGCGCTGGGGCACGGGCGGGCGCCCCATGCGGTGCGGCTGGCGCTGGCGGGGAACCTGACGGATGCGGCCTTTGCCGAGGGGATGGACAAGCTGGCGGCGCTTTTGTCGCGACCGCCCTATGACCCGCCTGCCGTATAGGGTCGCCCTGCCGGATTGCGGCGGAATTGTGGCACAATCCGGGCCTGTTCTGGCACAAGTTGGGGCATCTGTGGCACAAGTGACCCGCCTTGCGGAAATTGTCGCGCTGTCCGGTTCAGAAAAGTTGACGCGAGGGCAGGCCGGCCCCCAACTGCAGGCATAAGAGCAGCAGAATGGACCCGAAAATGGGACAGGCATTTTTTCACGACCCGCATGGCGGGGCGGATTTCCTTGGTATCCGGAAGGCAAGGGATGGCGTGACCGAGATCGTCTATGATGACGGCGTGGCGCGGCGCATGGTCTGGCGGGTGGAGGGCAAGCCGCAGGACGGCAAGCTGACGGATGCGCTGCGCGTGGCCGTGGGCAGCCTGCGCGTCGTGCCGACGCTCTATGACGAGCTGAAGAAACGGGCGATTTCCATCGAGCGCGTCGCGGGCTGAGGCCCGGTGCTTGATTTCCGGGCAGGTGCGGTGCATTTCAGCGCCGTGCCGCCACGTTTCCGCGTCTTTGCTTGCGTGTCGGTGTCCGTTCCGGCTAAATTTGATCAAAATGCCGGAATCAAATGGCGCAGACATCCAGGCCGACAGGGGGCGCGATGGCTTCGAATGGGGGAACGGGCGGCGGCTCTGGCCGCTCCGAGGCGGCCAGCGGCCTTTTGCTGATCAGTCCGCCGCTGGTCTATGCCGTCCTGCTGCTGGCGGCGCCGCTGTTCATGGTGGTGGTCTATTCGCTGTCGCTGGAAGGCGGCGGGTTCGGGCTGGCGAATTACGTCACCGTCTGGACCGACCGCATCAACCGGCTGCTGATGCTACGGTCGCTGACCGTGTCGCTGTCGGTGACGCTGGTGACGGTGGTGCTGGCCTATCCGGTGGCCTATTTCGTGAGCTTCCATGTGAAGCCCGAGAAGAAGGCGCTGTGGCTGTTCCTGATCACGATCCCGTTCTGGACCAGCTATCTGATCCGCGTTTTCCTGTGGAAGGTCATCCTCGGCTATAACGGGGTGATCAATTCGGGACTTATGGAACTGGGGATCATTTCCGAACCCTTGCAGGCCATCAATTACAACGTGCAGGCGCTGGTGATCACGCTGGCCCATGCCTATGCGCCCTTTGCCATCCTGCCCATCTTCGTCGCGCTGGAAAAGATCGACCGGTCCTTCCTCGAGGCGGGGCGGGATCTGGGGGAAAGCCAGTTCATGACCTTCCTGCGGGTGACGCTGCCCCTGTCCATGCCCGGCGTGATCGCGGCGGTGCTGATCGTCTTCATCCCGACGGTGGGCGACTATGTGACGCCCGACCTGATCGGGGGGGGCAAGCTGCCGATGATCGCCAACCGGATCGAGGGGACGATGCTGAAGCAGAACAACCGCGAGCTTGGCTCTGCCATCGCCGTGTCGGCGATGATGGTGGTGGCGGCGGTGAGCGTGATCTTCCTGCTGGTGAACCGCCGCTTCCTGAGGGGCACGAAATGAAGTCGCCTTTCTTCCGCAGCTATGCCATCGCCTATCTGGTCTTCCTTTACGCGCCCATCGTCCTGCTGCCGATCTTCGCCTTCAACGACAGCAAGGTGATCGCCTTTCCGTTGCAGGGTTTCACCACCGCCTGGTTCCGCGAGATGTGGAACGACACGACGCTGTGGAACGCTGTGCGCAATTCGCTGGTGATCTCGGTCTCTGTCGCGGTGATTTCCACGCTGCTGGGGCTGTTCGCGGCGCGGTCCTCGACCCGGTTCGACTTTCCGGCGAAGGCGGGGATCATGGGGCTGATCATGCTGCCCATGGTGCTGCCCGAGATGATCCTTGCCATGGCGCTGCTGGTGGTGCTGCTGGCGGTGGGGGTGCAGCTGTCGCTGCTGACGATCATCCTTGGGCATGTGCTGGTCTGCACGCCCTTCGCGGTGGCGATCCTGTCCTCGGCCTTCCAGTCGCTGGACCAGTCGCTGGAAGAGGCGGCCTATGACCTTGGCGAGACGCCGGTTTCGACCTTCTGGCTGATCATCCTGCCGCTGGTGATGCCGGGCATCATCTCGTCGCTGCTGATCTGTTTCACGATCAGTCTGGACGAATTCATCATCTCCTACTTCCTCGGCGGGACCGAGACGGTGCTTTCGGTCTATATATACGGCCAGTTCCGTTTTCCGGCCAAGGTGCCCGCCGTGATGGCGCTGGGGACGATCCTTGTCCTGCTGTCCATCGTCCTACTTGCAACCGCAGAATATTTCCGCCGCCGCGGCATCGCGAAGTCGGGCGGCAAGGATACCGGAGGCTTCCTGTGAGCAAATCTGACGCGATGATCGAGTTCCGGGACGTCCACAAGTATTACGGCGATTACCACGCGCTGCGGGGGATCACGGCGACGATCCGGCCCGGCGAGTTCTTCTCGCTGCTGGGGCCGTCGGGCTGTGGCAAGACCACGCTCTTGCGCACCATCGCGGGGTTCGAGGATATTTCCTCGGGCGCGGTGCTGGTGGACGGGCGCGACATGGCGGGGGTGCCGGCGAACAAGCGGCCGACGAACATGGTGTTCCAGTCCTATGCCATCTTCCCGCACCTGTCGGTGGAGGAGAATGTGGGTTTCGGCCTGCGCCGCGATCCGCGGTCGAAGGAGGAGAAGGCGCGCGCCGTGGGCGAGGCGTTGGAGATGGTGGGGCTGAAGGGATATGGCAAGCGGGCGGCCCATGCGCTGTCGGGCGGGCAGCGGCAGCGGGTGGCGCTGGCGCGGGCGCTGATCCTGAAGCCGAAGGTGCTGCTGCTGGACGAGCCGCTCTCCGCGCTGGACAAGAAGATGCGCGAGCAGATGCAGATGGAGCTGATCAAGCTGCAACGTCAGGTGGGGATCACCTTCATCCTCGTCACGCATGACCAGGAAGAGGCGCTGGTCATGTCGGACCGGATTGCCGTGATGTTCGAGGGCGAGATTGCGCAACTGGCCGACCCCGAGACTTTGTATCGCCGTCCGAACAGCCGGAAGGTGGCGGATTTCATCGGGACGATGAATTTCCTGCCCGCGAAGGTGCTGGAAGAGGGGCCGGAGGCGGTGGAGATCGAGGCGGCGGGGTTCGGCCGCATCCATGTCGAGGCGTCGCAGGTGATGGGCAAGACCACGCCCGAGGGCGCGACGGTGGGCTTCCGCCCCGAGACGCTGACGATCCTTTATGACGGCAATGCCGCGACGGACCGGGAGAGCATGGGGACGATCGACGAGGTCGTCTATTTCGGGGACATGACCTATTACGATGTGCGCATCGACGGGACCGACGCGCCGGTGCGGATTTCGATGCGCAACGTCTTCGGGCGGCCGGTGCTGGATATCGGGGCGCGGGCGAGGGTCGGCTGGTCGCCGGGGGCGTTGGTGCTGTTCCGGTAGGCGGGGACGCGGGGGCGCGGGGGGGGACCTGCCTGCGCCTATTTTTTTTCAGATATGCGCAACCGTCGGACTGGCCCGTGGCCAATGCCACCGGCCGCGCACGACCTCCCTGCGCGGCCAAGGGCCGCGCGTTCGGCGGGGAAATCGTCCACTTGACGATTTCTTTTCCCGCCTCACCCCCACCGGGACGTGCGCCATGGGCGCCCGCCCCGGCGTGACGCGCGCGGCCCTACCGGCGGAGACTGCGGAGGCTCCACTGGAGCCTCCTCCGCCTCCTTGCACTTCGTGCTTCTTCGTGAGGGTTCGTGCGCCGGTTCCGGCTAACAATCCGGCGGCAGCAGCCCCAGACCGCGCAGGTAGATGCCGATCCCGCTTTCCAGCAGGTCTTCGGGCGTGAAGGGCGATTTCGCCCCCGGTGCGCCGCGCATGTAGAGTTCCACGACGCCGTGGGACATCGCAAAGACATGGGCCGAGAACATCGTGGCGGGCGGCCTGCGGTCGGCGGGCATCTGTTGCGACAGCGCCTCGGCGGCCTTTTCCACCACGGCGCGGGCCTTGCCTGCGACAAGGGCGAGGTCGGGATGCGCGTTCAGGGACAGGCCGCTTTCGAACATCGCCATGTAATGGCCCGGATATTTGCGGGCGAAGGCAAGGTAGGCGCGGCCCGTCGCCTCGAAGGCCGCAAGGGCCGAGGGTTTGCCGCCGTCATAGGCGAATTCCATCAGGGCGGCGAAGATGTCGTAGCCCTGCCGCGCCACTTCGGCGATCAGGTCGTCGCGGCCCGCGAAATGGCGATAGACGGCGGCGGGGGTGACATCGGCCCGCTTTGCCGCCTCGGACAGGGTAAAGCCTGCGGGGCCGCGTTCCGCGATCAGGGCAAGCGCCGCCTCGACCAGCGCCTGCCGGAGATTGCCGTGGTGGTAGCCGTGCTTCATCTCATCCTTTCGGGCGCAGGTCCGGACCGGCGCAGATGGCGGGGTCGGGCAGGCCGATCAGGGCCGTGTCCTTGCCCTTGAAGTCCACTGCATTCAGCACGGTCTGGATCGCCGCGATGCGGGCGCGTTTCTTGTCGTCGGACAGGATCACCGTCCAGGGCGCGTAGGGGAAATGGGACCGCTCCATCGTTTCGTCAATCGCGGCGCAGTAGTCGTCCCATTTTCCCAGACCGTCGATGTCGATGGGCGAGAGTTTCCACTGTTTCAGCGGGTCCTTTTCCCGGGCGAGGAAGCGGCGGAGCTGTTCGGCGCGGCCCACTTCCAGCCAGAGCTTGACGAGGGTGATGCCTTCGTCCACCAGCATATGTTCGAAGTCCGGCAGTTGGCGGAAGAACTTTTCCCGCTGGTCGGGGGTGCAGAAGCCGAAGACATGTTCCACCATGGCGCGGTTGTACCATGACCGGTCGAACATCGCCATTTCACCGGCGGCGGGCAGCCAGTCCACATAGCGCTGGAAGTACCAGCTTGCGGCTTCGCGGTCCGAGGGTTTGGACAGCGCCACCACGTTGCAGACGCGGGGGTTCAGGTTTTCGCGCATCGTGTCGATGGTGCCGCCCTTGCCCGCCGCGTCGCGGCCTTCGAAGACGACGATGACGCGTTTGCCGGTTGCCTTTATCTCGGCCTGCATCCGGACAAGCTGGCGTTGCAGCCCGTCCATCGCGGTGTCGTAATCCTTGCGCTTCATCTCTTCGGCATAGGGGAAGCCGGGGGTCAGGATGTCATCCTTGCCCGCCTGTTCGATGGCCTTGCGGATGGCCTTGGGCGCATCCTTGCGGAAGTAGCGGCTGATGGCGCCGTCGAAGGGAAGGTCGGACATGGCATCCTCGTACTGGTTGTGCGGCCAGTATGGCGATGGCGGGCGTCAGCGCAATCCGGCGCGGGTGGCGGCGCGGTGGATGGCGGCGATGACGGCGTCGGGATGGGTGTGATGCGGCATGTGCGCGGCATCGGGCAGGAGCGTGAGCGCGGCGTCGGGCAGGCGCTGCGACAGGGGGATGGCGTGGATCTGCGGCGGAACGATGGTGTCCGCCTGCCCGTGCAGGATTTCCACGGGAAGGTCCAGCTTCGGATATTCCGCCGCCATGCGGGTGACATGGGGTTTCAGCCCCGTCACCTGCGCCGCGTTCACGCGCAGGCTGTCGCGGCGCATGGTGAGCGCCGCACCGACATAATCGGCATAGCCGGCGGGGGGCGGGGCGGGGGCGAAGATGCCGCCGATCACGCCTTCGGCTTGTGACGGCGAGGCGAAGGCGGCGATGGCGGGGATGACGGTGGCGGCGCCGATCCTGCTGCCGGTGACGGCGTAGAACGGCCCGAGGCCTCCGGGCCAGGGCATCGTCGCGCCCGACACGATGACCAGCGCGGCGGTGTCGGGCGTGGCGGTCAGGCCCCATGCCATGGCGACGGAGCCGCCATAGCTGTGGCCCAGCACGATGGGCCGTGTGACGCCCAGTCCGGCGGCGGCCTTCTGCAGCAGGGCGGCCTGCATCATCGGGCTGATGCCGTCCGGTCCCATGTCGTCGGACCAGCCCAGACCGGGGCGGTCGAAGGCGATGACGCGGTAGTCCTGCGCCAGACGGTCCACCAGCGCGAAGGTGAAATCGCGTGTATTGCCCGATGCGCCGTGGATCAGGACAAGGTCGGGGCCGCTGCCCTGCACATGGGCGTGGATGCGGCGGCCGTCCACGGTGACGATGCGGCCGGTCGGGGGATAGGCGGCTTCGGCTGCCGCCTCGCGGGCGGCGGCGCGGCGGTCGGTGATCAGGGCGCAGCCGCCGACGGTGGCGGCGGCAAGGATCAGGCTAAGTGCCAATCTCGGCGATCTCATATGGCGTGGACTGGTAAATCTCGTTGATCCAGTTGCCATATAGAAGGTGGGCGTGGCTTCTCCACCGGTTCAGGGGGGGCTTCGCGGGATTGTCATCGGGATAGTAGTTCAGCGGCACGTTGATGGGCGTGCCGTTGGCCACGTCGCGGTCGTATTCCTGTTTCAGCGTGTCGCTGTCATATTCGAAATGGTTGAAGATGTAGAGCGCGCGATGCGCGGGGTCTTCGACCAGACAGGGGCCGACCTCTTCGGAGCCCAGCAGGGTGCGCAGGCCGGGTTTCGTGTCGATTTCCGCCTGCCGCATTTCCGTCCAGCGCGAGACTGGGATGACGAAATCGTCCGAAAACCCGCGCAGGTAGGGCGAGGTGGGGGCGAGGTTGCGGTGGCGGAAGCAGCCGAATGCCTTTTTCGGCAGGATGTGTTTCTGCACGCCGTGGAAATGGTTGATCATCGCCATGCCGCCCCAGCAGACGCCGAAGGTGGATTGGACATGGGTCTGGGTCCAGTCGAAGACCTCGCACAACTCGTCCCAGTAGGTGACTTCGGTGAAGGGCAGGTGTTCGATGGGGGCGCCGGTGATGATGAGGCCGTCGAATTTTTCGTCCTTGACCTCGCGGAAGGGGCGGTAGAAGGTTTCCATGTGTTCGGCGGCGGTGTTCCTGGTCAGATGTTCCGTCATCCGGATCAGGTGCAGGTCGATCTGCAGGGGCGTCGCGCCGATCAGGCGGGCGAACTGGTTTTCCGTCTGGATCTTCTTGGGCATCAGGTTCAGCAGGCCGATCCGCAGGGGGCGGATGTCCTGCCGCGCCGCCCGTTCGGGCGACATGACCATGACGCCTTCGTTCCGCAGAACGTCATAGGCGGGCAGGGTCTCTGGCAGGGTGATGGGCATTGCTGGACTCGTCGGTTCAGAAAGGGCGGTATCTATGCGCCTGCGGGCGCGGGATCAAGACGGGCGGCGGTCGATGGCGGCGGCGATCAGGTCGGTGAAGGCCGCGGTGTCGCGGACCTGCGCCACCTCTTCCGCCGTGACGGTGATGCCCCATCGCGCCATGGCGGCATAGCGCGGCTGGCGGTGGTTCAGGATGCGGGCATAGCCGAAGCGGAGGAAGGCATCGGGGTCCACCTCCGACTCGGGCCGGCCTTCCTGCGCGAGGTAGTCGGCCCAGACCTGTTTCAGGAAATCCGGCTGGTAATACATGGGCTTGGGCGCGCGGTCGAAGCGGCGGATCAATTCGTCGCGGTGGGCGTCGGAGCCCTTGATCCAGACCAGCAGCAGGTTGTCGGCAAGGGCGGACATCACGGGATCGGCGGGGTCGGTGGCATCCACCACCTCGCAGATGGAGCCGCCGCTGTCGCATACGAAATTGGCGTAGCCGTAGAT
Organism: Rhodobacter sp. CACIA14H1; assembly: GCA_000500915.1. Lineage (GTDB taxonomy): Bacteria > Pseudomonadota > Alphaproteobacteria > Rhodobacterales > Rhodobacteraceae > Paragemmobacter. The sequence goes on along the minus strand of AYNO01000032.1, from coordinate 12,038 downwards.
GTCGCGGGCGCGTTCGATGAAACGGGGCGTGTCCAGCAGCGCGGCGATTTCCGCCTCGCGGTGCTGGGCCTGACGCTTGCAATATTCGGCGAAGGGGACGCCGCCGCGCGACGGATCGCCCGGTTTGCCCAGATAGGTGGAGAGGGGGGCAAGGTTGTTGAAGGTGATGTTGGACGCGATATAGACGCTGTCGGTCATCAGCAGTTCGCGCAGGAGCGGGACCTTCATCGCCTCGCGCTTGAAGTTGTCGGCGATGTATTCGCCCATGTAGCGGGTGCCGATGCGGTAATCGACGGAATAGTGGAACCAGCCGCCGCCCTGGTCCTTGGGCGCGTCGCGGAGCATGTTGGAGAGGTAGGTCTTGCCGAGGCCGGACATGCCGAAGAGCAGCACGCGCTTGTCGCGTGCCGCGCGGAATTCTGCGCCGGTCTGGTAGATCATCACCCGTTCCCCCTTGGTCTTGCCGCCTGCATAGCGTCCGAAGGGACGGATTTCACGCGGAAAATGGCAAAAGGCCCCGCCGGTGGGGCGGGGCCTTTGCGCAGAGGTGAAGCGGGATCAGAACTTCCAGCCGACCTTCATGCCGACGCCGACATAGTGGTTGTCGGTGAAGATGCCCTGCGCCCCGCCGATCGCGGTGGTCGCGTCACCGATCCAGCCGTAGCTGGCACCCACGGTCACTTTCATGCCGCTGGGCGCGGTATAGACCCCGGCGAGTGTCACGCTCTTGTAACCGTCCGTCGGGCCGAGGTTGCCTGCGGTGCCGCCGACCGGCGGTTCATAGCCGACCGACACGGAGCCGGAGAGGGTGTCGCTGAACTTGCGGCCCAGGCCGAGCGAGTAGCTGATGGTGTCCCGGTTGTCCGTGGACAGCGGCACGACCCCGCGCGGCATGATGGTGAATTCGGACCAGTCGCGCCAGCGGATCGAGCCGAAGAGCAGCGTATTCGCCGCGATACCGGTCTGGAAATCGAGGTTCACGCTCTGCGGGATGGTGGTCGAGAAGTCCGCGGGGGTCGGCCCGAGGTTGTCCGTCGCCGCGAAGTCATGCGTCATTTCCGAAACATAGGAGAGCGCCACGCGCAGCGCGATGTCCGGACGTTCATAGGCGACCCCGACCACATAGCCATAGGCGGTATCGCTTGCGGTGGACATGACATAGGGGGCCGGCGGGAGCGGTGTGACCGTCGCGCGGCCTTCGGCACGCTGCGCCCGGAGGCCGCCATAGACGCTGACATTCGGCGACAGGCGGTAGTGGCCCAGCACGCTGAGCTGCACGGCATCGACAGTCGCGGTGGAGCCGGCGAAGGGGTAGAAGGTGCCGGCCGGATAGCTGACATCCACGCCGACGGGCTGGTCGATCACGATCCCGAGTGCGAGGTCTTCGTTGAGCTGGAGTTTCAGCGCACCGGAAAGGGTCGTGTAGGTTTCGGCCATGTCGCCAGACTGGAGCGGCACCGCCGAGAAGACGCCCGAAACGCTGGGCGAGACCGAGCCGAAGGTCATCTCGAAATAGTTGCCACTCTCGAAGAGGAAGCCGGGAGAGAATACCTGTCTTTCGATGCCGCCTGCCTGCGCTGCGACAGTCCCGGCCAAAACCGCGCCGGCCGCACTCGTTATCGTCTTCATGGTGGTCATATCCCGAAACTCCTCCGCGTCCGTCCCCACGGACTCCCTAGGTGTAACGCTAAGTCCGGGCCGAAATGCGGTCAATTCATGACGCCGCGTCACCTGTTTGTGACCGTGCCGGTGTTGCAGGCTTGCGTGTCTCGGCGCGGATGTTGACCCAGTTTCCGGCGAAGATCACAACCGCGCCAAGAATGACCAGCGGGTCCAGCGGCTCATGATAGAGCAGGATGCCGACGACGACGATGACGGGCAGGCGGATGAAGTCGATGGGCACGACATAGCTGGCGGGGGCCAGCGACAGGGCGGTGGTCAGGCACAGATGCGCCAGCAGCCCGCAGAAGCCGATCAGCGCAAGCCATGGCAGGGTCTGCGCGGTGGGCAGGTGGATCGTGCCGTCCCATCCGGCGGTGACGAGGCCGAAGCTGCCCTGCATCAGCGTCAGCCAGAAGAGGATGGACACGATGCTTTCGCCGCGGGTCAGTTTCTTCGTCATCAGCGTGGTGGCGGCAAAGCAGAGCGCACTGGCGGCGGCGGCGATCACGCCGGGGTCGAGGGCGGCGAAGTTCGGGCGGGCGACGATCAGGATGCCCGCGAATCCCATGCCCGCCGCGATCAGGCGGGGCCGCGTCAACCTTTCGCCCAGAACCAGCGGCGACAGCAGGATCACCCAGATGGGCGAGGTGAATTCCAGCGCGAAGACCTGCGCCAGCGGGATCATGGTCAGCGCCCAGAACCACAGGTTCTGGCCCGAGAAGTGGAAGAGGTTGCGGATGACGTGCTGGCCCATGCGGTCGGTCCTGACCTCGCGCAGGCGGCGCAGGCTGCCCGCCACCGCCAGCACCAGCAGGAAGCCCACGGCGGAGCGCCACATCATGATTTCGAACGTGTCATGGGTGGCGGCGACGGCGCGGCCCGCCACGGCCATGGCGGTGAAGGAGAAGATGGCGCCGGACATCCAGAGCGCGGCGGCGAGGGGGCGGTGGGTCGTCATGGCGCGACACTCAGCCCTGCGGGCGGGAATGTCCAGCGGGTCAGGGCTACGGGTCAGGGCTACGGGTCAGGGTTGCGGCAGGACGATGGCGCGGATCTCGCCGGGGCGGGGCGGGGCGGCGATGGCTTCGGCCGCCTCGGCCAGCGGCAGGGTGCGGGAGATGAGCGGGTCTATCCGGATGCGGCCCGTGGCGATCATCTGCGCGGCGCGGGACTGGGTGAAGGGGTTGATGAAGGAAGACAGGAGCTGCACCTCGCGGAAGAGCAGGTCGAAGGGTTCCACCTGCACCTTCGTTCCTGCGGCCAACACGCCGAGGATGACGACCCGCCCGCCGGACCGTGCAAGGCGGGGGGCCATTTCCACCGTTTCCACCACGCCCGCGCATTCGATCACCAGATCGGCGCCCTTTGGCCATGCGGCGCGGGCCGTGTCTTCGTCGGCGGCGGTGACGGCGGCGCCCAAGGTGCGGCCGAGCGCCTGTTTGGACGGGGAGCGGGTGACGAGCATCACCTCGGCCCCCGCAAGGGCGCAGAGTTGCAGCGCCAGCATCCCGATGACGCCGCCGCCCAGGATCATGACGCGTTCGCCGGTGACGGGGGCGCCCATGTCCACGCCGTGGATCGTGCAGGCCAGCGGTTCGCAGAAGGCGCCGTGCAGCGGGTCGAGGCTGGCGGGCAGTTCATGCGCCTTGTGGGCGGGAAAGGCGCAGTATTCGGCAAAGCCGCCGTCGCGGCCAAGGCCCGTGGCCACGTTGTTCAGGCAGAGGTTGACGCGGCCGCGCAGGCAGTTCTCGCAGGTGCCGCACCATGTGTTGGGGTCGCAGGTGACGCGGGTGCCGTCGGGGATGGTGACGCCCGCGCCGCGCCCGACGACGATGCCCGCGAATTCGTGGCCCAGCGTGAGGGGCGGTTTCGACGGGAATTCGCCGTGCAGCAGGTGGCGGTCGGTGCCGCAGATGCCGCAGGCCTCCACCCTGATCAGCACCTCGCCGGGGGCGGGGTCGGGGACCGGCACCTCCATCGTGCGGATGTCGTCGATCCCGATGAGTCGCGTGGCCAGCATGGTGTGATCCTCCCGCCGCCATTCAGGCGGGGCAGGGGCCTTGCGTCAATCGCGCAGTTCTTCCACCCGGAAGTCGCGCAGGATGTGGCGGGTGGCGGCGAACCATGCGCTGTCGCGGGTGCGGGACTGGTGGGCGTCGAAGGCGGTGCGGTCGCGGAAGGATTCGCGGACATCGAAGACCAGCGGATCGTCGGTGTCGTCGATGTCGAAGGAGAGGCAGCCCGCTTCCGCCCGTGTCGCCGCAAGATGCGCGGCGCGGTGGGCCAGCACCGCGGCGCGTTCCTCTTCGGTCATGCAGACGAGGCGTCCCGAAAGGCGGATCATTCCAGTTCGATCGTCCCCGGCGGTTTCGACGTGCAGTCGTAGAAGACGCGGTTGACGCCCTGCACCTCGTTGATGATGCGCGTGGCGGTTTCGCCGAGGAAGTCGTGGGTGAAGGGGTAGTAATCGGCGGTCATGCCATCGACCGAGGTCACGGCCCGCAGCGCCAGCGCGTAGTCATAGGTGCGCCCGTCGCCCATCACGCCCACGGTGCGCATCGGCAGGATGGCGGCGAAGGCCTGCCAGATGTCGTCGTAAAGCCCGTGCTTGCGGATCTGGTCGATATAGACGGCATCGGCGCGGCGCAGGATGTCCAGCTTTTCGCGCGTGATCTCGCCGGGGCAGCGGATGGCAAGGCCGGGGCCGGGGAAGGGGTGGCGGCCGATGAAGGCGTCGGGCAGCCCCAGCTCGCGGCCAAGGGCGCGGACTTCGTCCTTGAAGAGTTCGCGCAGGGGTTCGACCAGCTTCATCCCCATCTTTTCCGGCAGGCCGCCCACGTTGTGATGCGACTTGATGGTGACGGAGGGGCCGCCGCTGAACGAAACGGACTCGATCACATCGGGATAGAGCGTGCCTTGGGCAAGGAAGGTCGCGCCGCCGACGGATTTGGCGTGTTTCTCGAAGACCTCGATGAACAGCCGACCGATGGTCTTGCGCTTTACCTCGGGGTCCGAGACGCCTTCGAGTGCGCCGAGGAAGAGGTCGGACTCGTCGGCATGGATCAGCGGCATGTTGTAATGGTCGCGGAACATGGTGACGACCTGCTCCGCCTCGCCCAGCCGCAGCAGGCCGTGATCGACGAAGACGCAGGTGAGCTGGTCCCCGATCGCCTCGTGGATCAGGACGGCGGCGACGGAGGAGTCCACGCCGCCCGACAAGCCGCAGATGACCTTCTGGTCGCCCACCTGTTCGCGGATCTTGCGGATCGCCTCCTCGCGGTAGGCGCCCATGGTCCAGTCGCCCTTGAAGCCCGCGAGTTTCACGAAATTCTCGTAAAGCTTCGCGCCCTTGGGGGTGTGGTGCACCTCGGGGTGGAACTGGACGGCGTAGAAGTGGCGTTCGGGGTTCGCGGTGATGGCGAAGGGCGCGTTGGGCGAGGTGCCCAGCACCTGGAAACCCGGCGCGATTTCCGACACGTGGTCGCCGTGGGACATCCAGACCTGTTCGCGCCCGCCATGGCCGTCATCGGTGTCGAACCAGCCCGACAGGATGGGATGCGTCGTCGGGGTGGGGGTCACATAGGCGCGGCCGAATTCGGCGGTGCCGTGGCCGCGTTCCACCTTGCCGCCCAGGCAGTGCATCATCACCTGCTGGCCGTAGCAGATGCCGAGGATCGGAACGCCCATGTCGAACACGCCCGCAGGCGGCATCGGCGCGCCCTCGGCAAAGACCGAGGCGGGGCCGCCCGAGAAGATCACCGCCTTCGGCGCGAAGCTGCGCAGGAAGGCGTCGTCCACGCGGTTGAAGGGGTGGATCTCGCAATAGACGTTCAGCTCGCGCAGGCGGCGGGCGATCAGCTGCGTCACCTGGCTGCCGAAGTCGATGATGAGGAGGCGGTCATGCGTGTTCTGGGTCATGCGCCCGCATAGGATGAAGCGGGCAAATCTTCAAGGGGCGAAGGGCGGCGCGGGCGTCGGGGCAGGGCGCAATTTTCTTCGAAGAAAATTGCAAAAATCTTCGAAGATTTTTGTTGGGGCGTGTCGCTTACGAATTCGGCCCATGTCGTTTTTGCGCGTCAAGCGCCGCATTCATCCGGCGCGGTGGCGGGCATTCGGCGCATAAGGGCGAAAAATGTGCGGCCCGGACGGGCTGCGGGAGCCTATGGAGAGAACGATGAGCGACACCGATCTTGCAGTGGCCGGGGCAGGGCGCAGGGCGCGGGGCGGCGGCGGGTCGGCGCGGCGGGCAGAGCGGACGGCGGTCAGCCTCGACACCGCGAAGTTCATCCAGCGCAACATCCCGAATTTCGAGATCCTGAACGACGAGGCGCTCGAGATCATCGAGTGGAATGCCGAGACGGTCCTCGAAGAGATCGGCGTCAATTTCGTGGAAAACCCGGCGGCGCTGCAGCGCTGGCGCGATGCCGGGGCCGATGTCCGGGGCGAGCGGGTGCATATCCCGCGCGGTCTGGCCCGCAAGCTCTGCGCCACCGCGCCCCGCAGCTTCACCCAGCACGCCCGCAACCCGGAGCGCAATGTCGATATCGGGGGCAAGTCGCTGGTGCTGGCGCCGGTCTATGGCCCGCCCTTCGTGCGCGACATGGAAGGCGGCCGCCGTTACGCCACGATCGAGGATTTCCGCAACTTCGTGAAGCTGGGCTACATGTCCAAGTGGCTGCACCATTCCGGCGGCACGGTCTGCGAGCCGACGGATGTGGCGGTGAACAAGCGCCACCTCGACATGCTGCACGCGCATATGACGCTGTCCGACAAGCCCTATATGGGATCGGTGACGGAACCCAGCCGCGCCGAGGATTCGGTCGAGATGTCGAAGATCCTGTTCGGGTCCGATTTCGTGGACCGGAACACGGTGATGACGTCGCTGATCAACATCAACAGCCCGCTCACCTTTGACGGGATCATGATGGGGGCGCTGGAGGTCTATGCCAAGGCCAATCAGGCCGCCATCGTATCGCCCTTCATCGTGGGCGGCGCCATGGCGCCGGTGACGGTGGCGGGGACGCTGACGCAGGTGCTGGCCGAGGTTCTGGCGGGCGTGGCCTATTCCCAGCTGATCCGTCCCGGTGCGCCGGTGATCTTCGGCGCCTTCGTCACGTCCATCGACATGAATTCGGGCGCACCCACCTTCGGGACGCCGGAAGCCGCGCATATCACTTATGGCGCGGGGCAACTGGCGCGGCGGCTGGGGCTGCCCTACCGGTCGGGCGGGTCCTTCTGCGGGTCGAAGCTGCCGGATGCGCAGGCGGCCTATGAAACCGCGAACAGCCTGAACATGGCGCTGCTGGCGGGGGTCAACTTCATGCTGCACGCCTGCGGCTGGCTGGAGGGCGGGCTTGTGTCGTCCTACGAGAAGTTCGTGATGGATGCCGACCAGCTTGGCACGCTGCACCATCTGGCGCAGGGCATCCTGATGGACCAGAACGCGCAAGGGATGGATGCCATCCGCGAGGTCGGCCCCGGCGGGCATTACCTCGGCTGCGCCCATACGCAGGCGAATTTCAAGCAGGCCTTCTGGCGGTCGGACCTGCTGGATTACAAACCCTTCGAGACCTGGGCCGAAGAGGGCAGCCGCGACACGATGCAGCTGGCCAACGAGCGGGTGAAGAAGCAGCTTGCCGATTACCAGCAGCCCGCGCTGGACGAGGGCATCCGCGAGGCGCTGGACGAATACGTGGCCAAGAAGAAGGCCGCGATGCCCGACGCCTTCATCTGATCCGTCCGGACGGAACCGCACAGAGGCCCGCCACCCCGTGGCGGGCCTTTTTCATTGGCCGCGCAGGCGCCGTTCCGACAGCAGGGCGATCAGCAACTCGATGTGGCGCGTGCAGGACCATGACGGATCGCCACCACGGCGCTGCATCTCGGCCTCTTCCTCCAGCGCGACGAGGGCGGCGAGGATGTCGCCCCCCGTGCAGCGCAGCAGGCGGGGCAGGTCGCGGTCGCGGCGGTAGTCGGGCAGGCCGTGCCGCGCCGCGCACATCAGCAGGCGCGGACGCCGCTGCGGATCGGGCCGCTGGGGAATCTGGCGGGGCAGGGCGGGCAGGGCGGACATGGCGGCAGCACTCCGTGACATGGGACGCGCATAGCCTAGCCCCGCCGGGTGTGGCGTTGCGTGCTTGCGCCCTGCAGCGCACGCACCTGTCCAGTTTTGTTGACAGTTTGGGGACAATCCTCGGGTTTAGCGGCCGTCTGTTAACCCCTCGCTAACCTTTCGGTAACCAAAACACGCTTGGGTTGTGGAAGGCGGGCAGGAAACGGCAGGGCGCGCGCCAGAGGAAAGACCGATGCAACACCAGACCATCCCCCATGCCACCGACGTCTTGCCGCAATGGCTACCCGTTGCGGTGCGCCACTACATCGACCACACGGCCACGGGCCTGCCGCTGCGCGAACTGGCGCGGCGGGACGGCATCGCGGCCTCGACGGTCCTGCGGCAGGTCCGCCAGTGCGAGACACGGCGCGACGATCCGCTTGTCGATGCGGCGCTGGACGCGCTGAGGCGGGCAGGGGGGACGTTCCCAACCCCGGAGGACACCATGACCGCCCAGTCACGCCCAGACCCCCTGCCGCAGGATGCGGCGACCCTTGCCTCGGAGGCGCGGCGCGTGCTGCGGCGCCTTGGCGAACCCGGTGCGATCCTTGCCGTCTCGGCCGAGATGGACCGCGCCGTCGTGCTGCGGGACGGACCCGGTGACACGCAGACGCGGCTTTGCACCGTGGCCCGCAGCGTGGCGCAGGCCTTCGCGCTGAACGACTGGATCGCCTGTCCGGCGCCGGGGCGGGTGTCGGCCTACCGCATCACGGCGGCGGGGCGGGCGGCGTTGCGCAGGCTGCTGGCCGAGGACGGGATGCGGGCGGGCGGCGTGCGCGAGGCGCAATTCATCTATGCCGCACAGCACCGCGACATGGCAGAGCGCGACGATGGCGCGGGGGGCGATGCACGCCTGCGCTACAATGCCGCCGAAAGCCCGGTCACCGCGCTGGGGCGCAAGCTGGACAAGGGCGGCAAGCCCTATCTGTCGCCCGATCTGGTGCGCGTCGCCGAACGCCTGCGCGAGGATTTCGAACTGGCGCAGATGGGCCCCCGCGTGGCGCAGAACTGGGACCGCTTCCTGACCGGCGCCGACCGTGTCGCCCCGCAATCGGGCACGGTCGCGGACGGGCCGCGGGCCGCCCGTGACAGCGTGGCCGATGCGCTGCGCGACCTGGGGCCGGGGCTGGGGGATGTGGCGCTGCGGGTCTGCTGTTTCCTCGAGGGGATCGAGACGGCGGAGCGCAGGCTGGGCTGGGCGGCGCGGTCCGGCAAGATCGTTCTGCGCATCGCGCTGCAGCGGCTGAAGCGGCATTACGAGGAGCGGGGGCTGCGGCGCGTCGGGTGATCAGCCCGCGAAACCGCCCGCCATGATGAAGACGGAAAGACCGGCCAGCCAGAAGGCGGCAAGGCGGCGCAGGAGGGGCGGGAAGGCCGCCCCTTCCTCTTGCCCCGGCAGGCAGCAGCCGAGAAAGGCCCAGAAGACCGCGAGGATGGCGATGCAGAGGGCCAGCAGCCCCGCAGCGGCCATGCCGACGCCCGCTGCGGGCAGCAGGACCAGACCCATCACCAGTCCCTTCGGATTCAGGAAGGTCGTCACCCAGAGCCGCCCGGGCGTGACCGATGCGGGGGCCGCCCCGCCGGGTTCCGTGCGCCACATGGACCATGCGAGGTACAGCACCCAGACCCCCGCCGCGACGGCGACGACCGGCCGCAGGATGCCCAACCTGTCCGACAGCGCCTCGGAGGCCAGCGCCAGCGGCAGAACCACCGCCAGATAGGCCGAGAGTTCGACCGGAACCAGTGCCACGGACCGCAGCAGGCCGCGTTCCGCCCCGGCAAGCAGCATCAGCGTATTCGTCGGCCCCGGCGTCAGCAGCAGCACAAGCAGCGCGAGGGCGAATTCGGTCATGGACATCGGCGGCGATTCCCTTCTGTTCCCCACTGTCCTAGCGCGGCGGCGGAAACACGGGATATGACATGCATCAAATCCCGTCCGGACCCTGCGTCAGCCGGCGGCGTTGCGCTTGCCGCGCCAAAGGCTTATCTGGGGGGTGACGCCAAGGGAGGATGCACCGTTGCGCGACCTGAAACTGCCCGACCAGCGCCACCCCGAAAAGGCGCACCGTCCCGACAACGAACAGCCCAAGAAGCCGTCCTGGATCCGGGTGAAGGCCCCCACCTCGGCGGGCTACAAGCAGACGCGCGACATCCTGAAGGAAAAGAAGCTTGTCACCGTCTGCGAGGAGGCGGGCTGTCCCAATGTGGGCGAATGCTGGTCGCAGGGCCATGCCACCATGATGATCATGGGCGAGATCTGCACCCGTGGCTGCACTTTCTGCAACGTGGCGACGGGCAAGCCGCAGACGCTGGATGCCTTTGAACCCGGCCGCGTCGCTCATGCGGTGGCCGAACTGGGGCTGAAGCATGTGGTCGTCACCTCGGTGGACCGCGACGATCTGGAGGATGGCGGGGCTGAACATTTCGCCCAGACCATCCGCGCCATCCGCCACCGCGCACCGGGCACCACGATCGAGATCCTGACGCCCGACTTCCTGAAATGCCCGCCCTCGGCGCTGGAAACCGTGGTCGAGGCGCGTCCGGACGTGTTCAACCACAACCTCGAAACCGTGCCGGGGCTGTACCCCGAGGTGCGGCCCGGCGCGCGCTATTTCCATTCGCTGCGGCTGCTGCAGAAGGTCAAGGAACTGGACCCCGGCATGTTCACCAAATCCGGCATCATGGTGGGTCTGGGCGAGGACCGTCAGGCCGTGCTGCAGGTGATGGATGACATGCGGGCGGCGGATGTGGATTTCCTGACCATCGGGCAATATCTGCAACCGACGCCGAAGCACCACCGCATCGACCGTTTCGTGACGCCCGAGGAATTCAAGGGCTATGAAACCGCTGCCTATGGCAAGGGGTTCCTGATGGTGTCGGCCACGCCGCTGACGCGGTCCTCCTACCATGCTGGGGATGATTTCGATCGGCTGCGGGCGGCGCGGAACGCGAAGCTGGGGCGCGGCTAGGACGGCGGCAGGAAGGGCTGGCGCACGGCACGGAAGGCGGGCAGGGCCTCCATCGCACGGGCCCGTGCCGCGATCTGCGGCCAGCGGGACAGGTCGAAGGTGGTTGCATGGGCTTCGGCAATGAAGCCGATGGCGCAGGCCAGGGCGATGTCGTCATGGCCGATGCGGTCCGCCTGCCATTGCCCTGCCGCCGCCTCGGCTTCCAGCGCGTCCAGCGTACCGGCGATCTGGGTCTTGCAGCGGTCTTCCCAGAGCGCGGAGGGCGCTTCGTGCAGGCGGCGTTCATAGAAAAGGCTGACCGCCTTTTCCGCCGCGCCGCAGACCAGCGCCGCCCGCCGCAGTGCCAGCGTCCGCGCCCTGCCGGAGCGCGGGAAAAGCGGTGCCTCCACCAGCCCGTCCAGATGGTCGAGGATCATGTGGCTGTCGGTCAGCGCCAGACCGTCCGGCAGCACCATAACCGGCACGCGCATCAGCGGATTGACGGCGCAGACCTTGTCGGCATCGGAAAAGACCGACCATGGCCGGTGCTGGAAGGGCAGTGCGTAAAGCGTCAACGCGATGCCGACGCGCCGGACGAAAGGGCTGTCATACTGGCCGATCAGGATCATGGCAACGCGTCCCCTTGCCCCTGCCCGGGGCAGGGCTAGCACGCGGCGGTCAGGCAGAAAAGGGAAAGGGCGGGAAACCCCGCCCCGTCCGGTTGCCGTCCAGTGTCGCCCGCCTAGAAGCGGAACCCGACCGAGGCATCCAGCGTCATGCTGGTATTGTTGCCATCCGCCGCGCCGAATTGCGCGTAGCCGCCATTGCCGAAGCCGTATTCGGCCTCCAGCCCGACGGTGTTGCCCTGCACGGTGCCATCCTCGGCCCGCAGATGGCCGCGCACCGTCAGGGACCGGGACACAGCGAAACCGACGAAGGCCGTGGCCGCCTCGCTGGAGCCGAGGATGCGCTGGCTGTTGAGGTAGAGCCCCATGTCGAACTGGCCCGCCTGATGCGTCGCGCCGACCGTGACGCCCAGATTGCCATCCTCGCCCTCGACCGCGCCCTCGATCTCGGTCCCGGAACCGACGGTGTATTCGGCGGCGGCCTGCCAGTGGGTGCCGGACTGGTGCGTGATGCCATGGACCGATGCGCCCCAGCGCAGGGCGCCGGTTTCCGCGACGATGCGGCCACCGTAAAGCAGTTCGCCCAGCGCCTTGGCGATGCCCGTGGCGACCGAGGTTCCGCGCTGGTCATAGCCGAGCTGCAATTCGCGGATGCCCGCGAAATCCGGCCTGCGGATCAGCACATCGGCC
>AYNO01000031.1 GCA_000500915.1 Rhodobacter sp. CACIA14H1 | reverse complement strand
ATGCACGCTATGTGGAGCGGCCGGGGCCGACCTCGCCGCCCTTTCCGGGGCACGGGATGGTGGCGGGGCAGCGGCTGCGGGAGGACTGGTTTCCCTTCCTGAACTGAGCGGGGGTGTCGTGTCCCCTTGGCCCCGTCCCGGGCTAGACCCGGGACCACGTGGCCGCCGCAGGAGGCCCCGGATCAGGTCCGGGGCGGGCGGTCCCGGCAACACGGGGATGCGCTGATCCGGCGCGGGGGCGGGCTTTGCCTGTCCCCTTTGCTTTGGGTAGTGTCGCGTCAAAGCGAAGGGGGCTGTCATGGCAGAACGCGCACATCCCAGACCGAAGCTCTATCCTCCGCCGGAATTTCCGCCGCGCCGTCCGGCGCGGTTTGCCCGCACGCCGCCTGCGGTGTTTCCGGTGATCCTTGGCCTGTTCGGGCTGGGTCTGGCCCTGCGGCGGGGCGTGGCGGCCGGGGTGCCGGAGGGGGTGGGCGACATGGTGCTGGGGGCAGTCGCGGTCCTGTGGGTCTTTGCCGTCCTTGCCTATCTTGCCAAGATGGCGCGGCGGGTTCCGGTGGTGATGGAGGATCTGCGCGTCCTGCCGGGGCGGGCGGGGCTGGCGGCGGGGACGATGGGGGCGCTGGCACTGGCCGCAGCGGTGGCGCCCTTGTCCGTGACGGTGGCCAAGGGGGTGCTGGTGGCGGGGCTGGTGGCGCACGGGGTGCTGATGGTGGCGGTGTTGCGGGTGCTGCTGTCGCTGCCGCCGGAGGGGCGGGGGGTGACGCCCGTGTTCCACCTGACCTTCGTGGGCTTCATCGTCGGGGGTATTGCCGCGCCCGCCGTGGGGTGGGAGGGGCTGGCGGTCGCCTTGCTGTGGGGGGCGGTGCCCGTGGCGCTTGCGATCTGGGCGGCGAGTGCGGTGCAACTGGTGCGGCGCGTGCCGCCCGCACCGCTGCGGCCACTGCTCTGGGTGCATCTGGCGCCGGCCAGCCTGATTGCGACGGTGGCGGGGGCCACGGGGACCGGATGGCTGGCGCTGGCGGCGCTGGTGCTGGCGACGGCGATCCTGCTGGCGCTGCTGGTCACGGCGCGATGGGTGCTGGAGAGCGGGTTTTCCCCGATGTGGGGGGCGATGACCTTTCCGCTGGCGGCCTATGGATCGGCCCTGTTCGCAAACGGCTTCGGGCTGGCAGGGCTGGTGGTGACGGTGGTCACGCTGGGGGTGGTGCCATGGGTCGCGTGGCGGGTCTTCACGCTCTGGGGCAGCGGGCGGCTGGCGGCGGTGACGAATGCGGCGGAGGCGTGAGGCGGGCGAAATCTGACGCAGATTTCGCGGCGGAATTTGGCGCAAATTCCTGTCGGGACCCGGTTCCTGCGCCAGGAACCGGCGCGGAACCCGTGTCAGGTTCCGCTTTCGATCAGGGCGACCCAGGCGCGGGCGATGGCGAGGCCGTGGGCATCGGCCTGTGCGCCCGCGACGGGGGCGCGTTCGGGGTGGTGGGTGCCGAGCCAGTCGGGGTTCAGGCGGGAGATCGTTTCCGGGAAGTTCCGGTTCCAGTCGGCCACCACGCTGCGCGAGGCTTCGAAGTGGAACTGCATCGCATAGGTGGCGCGGTGGATGCGGAAGCACTGGTTCTGCGCGACGGAGGATGCGGCTAGGTGCGTGGCGCCCTGCGGCAGGGTGAAGGTGTCGGAATGCCACTGGAAGATCGGAAAGGTGGCGGGAAGCTGCGACAGGACGGGGTCGGCGCGGCCTTCGTCGGTAAGCGCCACATCGCACCAGCCGAATTCGGGGGCGATGCCAAGGCGGTTTTCGGCGCCGAGGCCACGTGCCAGCAGTTGCGAGCCGAGGCAGATGCCGAGGACGGCCTTGCCCTGCGCCCCGCTGTCGCGCATCAGCCCGGCGAGGGCGGGAAGATAGGGATGCGTGTCATCATCCCGTGCCGACTGTTCGCCGCCGAAGACGACCAGCGCGTCGAAGCTGCCCTTTTCGGGAAGGCGGCTGTCGGCCCAAGGCTTGTAGAGGTCGATCTTCGCCGCCTGTTCGTGCAGCGCGACGCCCACCTGTCCGTGATGGGTGATGCGGGTATTCTCGACGATGGCGACGCGCATTCTTCGGGCTCCGGTCCGGCTGGGGCGGCAGGATGCACGGGGGCGTGGCGGGTGCAAGGGGGCTGTGGCGGGATTGCCCCTTGCATCCCGTGGGCTTGTGTGAAACGGGGAACCGCCAAACGCACAATCCCACGGAGACGGTGATGGAGATTCGCGAGGCGCTTACCTTTGATGATGTCCTGCTGGTTCCGGCCGCGTCCAGCGTGCTGCCGAGCGAGGCGGACACCTCGACCTTCGTGACGAAGTCGATCCGGATGAACATCCCGCTGCTGTCCAGCGCGATGGATACGGTGACCGAGGCGCGGATGGCCATTGCCATGGCGCAGGCGGGCGGGATCGGGGTGATTCACCGCAATCTGGACATCGAGGCGCAGGCGACCGAGGTGCGGCGGGTCAAGCGGTTTGAATCGGGTGTCGTGTACAAGCCCATCACCCTGACGCCCGACCAGACGCTTGCGGATGCGAAGGCGCTGATGGAACGCTACAACATCACGGGCTTTCCGGTGGTCGATGGCGCGGGGCGCGTGCTGGGCATCGTGACGAACCGCGACATGCGCTTTGCCAGCGATGACCGGACGCCGGTTTCGGTGATGATGACGTCGGACAATCTGGCCGTGCTGAAGGAGCCGGTGGACCGCGAGCAGGCGATTTCCCTGATGAAGGCGCGGCGGATCGAGAAGCTTCTGGTCACGGACGGGCAGGGGAAGCTGACGGGGCTGCTGACGCTGAAGGATACGGAAAAGGCGGTGCTGAACCCGCAGGCCTGCAAGGACGAGTTGGGGCGGCTGCGGGTGGCTGCGGCATCCACCGTCGGGGATGCGGGATATGAGCGGTCGCAGGCGCTGATCGATGCGGGTGTGGACATGGTGGTGATCGACACCGCGCATGGCCATTCCGAAGGCGTGGCGAAGGCGGTGGAGCGGATCAAGAAGCTGTCCAACACCGTGCAGGTCGTGGCGGGCAACGTGGCCACCGGCGAGGCGACGCGGGCGCTGATCGGGGCGGGCGCGGATGCGGTGAAGGTGGGGATCGGGCCGGGGTCCATCTGCACCACGCGGATCGTGGCGGGCGTGGGCGTGCCGCAGTTGACGGCGATCATGGATTCGGCGCGGGCGGCGGGGGATATCCCCGTCATCGCGGATGGCGGCATCAAGTATTCCGGCGATTTCGCCAAGGCGATCGCGGCGGGCGCGTCCTGTGCGATGGTGGGGTCTGCCATCGCGGGGACGGATGAAAGCCCCGGCGAGGTGATCCTGTGGCAGGGCCGGTCCTTCAAGGCCTATCGCGGGATGGGCAGCCTTGGCGCGATGGCGCGGGGGTCGGCGGACCGCTATTTCCAGAAGGACGCGGCGTCCGACAAGCTGGTGCCGGAAGGGATCGAGGGGCAGGTGCCCTACAAGGGGTCGGCGGCGGCGGTGATCCACCAGATGGTGGGCGGGCTGCGGGCCGCGATGGGCTATACCGGCAATGCGACGGTGGCCGAGATGCGGTCGCGCTGCCAGTTCGTGCGGATCACCGGGGCGGGGCTGAAGGAGTCCCATGTCCACGATGTGCAGATCACGCGGGAAAGCCCGAATTACCGGATCGGGTGAGGGTGCGGTGCGGGTCGCGGCCCGCACACCAAACGATATCTGGAAAGGCGCATCCTGCGGGGGGCGCCTTTTTCTTTTCCGGATAACCTCCCTGTCCGGATGGCAGGGTGGGCTGCCCGAGGGATGGGCGGTGCCTTACCTGAAGAGAGCCGGAGCCCCCTTGCGCAAGGGGGCAGGTGAAGCTAGCGTCGCGCCACTTACTCGTTGGGGTGCCACGGGCGACCGTGGCTGAGAGGCGATAGCCAACCCATCGAACCTGATCCGGTTAGCACCGGCGGAGGGAACGGGTAGCGCTCTGATGCATGGCCTTGCCATGCCGTCTGTCCTGCACCCCGCCTTGCCCGCCGAATGACAAAGGGGGGCGGCGTGGCGGCGATAGCACTGACGATAGCGGGGTCCGACAGCGGGGGCGGGGCGGGAATACAGGCCGATCTGAAGGCCTTTTCCGCGCTTGGCGTCTTCGGGGCCAGCGTGGTTACAGCGGTCACGGCGCAGAATACGCGGGCGGTTACGGCCATCGCAGGCCTGCCGGCCCGGATGGTCGCGGCGCAGATGGACGCGGTATTCGACGATCTGCGCGTGTCGGCGGTGAAAGTGGGGATGCTGGGCGATCCCGGCGTGATCCGCGCCGTGGCAGACGCGCTGCACCGGCGCGGCCTTCCCGTCGTGCTGGACCCCGTGATGGTGGCGAAATCCGGAGACAGGCTGCTGGCCGCAGAGGCGATGGAGGCGATGCGTAGCCTGCTGCTTCCCCTGGCGACCGTGCTGACGCCGAACCTTCCGGAAGCGGCGGAACTGCTGGGCTGCGAGGCCGCGCGGGACGAGGTCGCGCAGGCGGCGCAGGGGCGGGCGCTGCTGGCCATGGGGCCGCGCTGGGTGCTGATGAAGGGCGGGCACGGGACGGGGGAGGTCGTCGATCTTCTGGCAGGGCCGCAACCCGAACGGCTGGTCGCGCCGCGCATCGCCACGCGCAATACCCATGGCACGGGCTGCACGCTGTCGGCAGCCATCGCCGCCGGTCTGGCGCAGGGGCTTGCCGTGCCCGAGGCGGTCTTGCGGGCGCATGGCTACCTGCAGGGTGCGATCCGGGCAGCGGACCGGCTGGGCGTCGGATCGGGGCATGGTCCGGTCCACCATTTCCACGCGCTCTGGGGAGACGGGGCATGACGGTCCGCATTCTCGGGGCGGGGGTGGCGGGCCTTGTCATCGCGACGGAACTGTCGGCCCGGGGGCACGAGGTGGAGCTTGTGGATCCGCAGGGGCAGGCGGGGCCGCATGGCTGTTCCTGGTGGCCGGGGGGATGCTGGCCCATCGCTGCGAGGGCGAAACGGCGGAGGAGCCGGTGGAGCGGCTGGGCGCTGCGGCCGCAGCATGGTGGGAGCGGCACGCGGGGGGCGTGCAGAGGAACGGGACGCTGGTCCTGACCCTTGCGCGGGACCGGGCGGAACTGGACCGTTTCGCCCGCAGGAGCCGTGGCCACAGGGTCGTCGATGCGGAGGGAATCGCGTCGCTGGAGCCGGATCTTGCCGGACGGGCCGGTTCGGGCCTGTTCTTCGCGGAAGAGGCGCATCTGTCGCCCCGCGTCGCGCTGGAAACGTTGCGGTTGCGGCTGGCGGACCGGGGGGTCCGGTTGCATCGGGAGGCGCCTGCGGCCCGGCCGGAATGGACCGTGGATGCGCGGGGGCTGGCGGCGCGGGATTGCCTGCCGGACCTGCGGGGCGTGCGGGGCGAGATGCTGGTGCTGCGCTGTGCCGACCTGGCGCTGTCCCGCCCCGTGCGCCTGCTGCATCCGCGCATCCCGCTTTACATCGTGCCGCGCGGGAACGGTGTCTTCATGCTGGGCGCGACCATGGTCGAAAGCGACCGGCGCGGGAAGGTGACGGTCCGTTCGGTGCTGGAGCTGCTGTCGGCGGCCTATGCCCTGCATCCGGCCTTTGGCGAGGCGGAGATTCTGGAAACCGGTGCGGATGCGCGGCCGGCCTTTCCGGACAACCTGCCCCGGTTGCGGCGGCGCGGAAGGACGCTGTTTGCCAACGGGCTTTACCGGCACGGCTTCCTGCTGGCGCCCGCGCTGGCGGGGATGCTGGCGGACCATCTGGAACGGGGCATCAGGCCCGAATTCATGGATCAGGATATCGACGGGGAGGTGACGGCATGACGATCGTGCTGAATGGCGAGAGCCGCGAAACTCGGGCGGCGACATTGGCCGACCTGCTGCACGAGGCGGGTTTCGGGCCGAGGGTGGCAACGGCGCGGAACGGGTCCTTCGTTCCGGCAGGCCAGAGGATGGCGACCGCGCTGCAGGACGGGGACCGGATCGAGGTGGTTGCCCCGATGCAGGGAGGTTGAGGGATGCCGGTCTTCTATGGGGTCGAGGTCGGGAGCGCATTGATGCTGGGCACCGCGCAGTATCCGTCGCCGGCCACGCTGGCGGGGGCGTTCCGGAGTTCGGGCGCGGGTGTGGCGACGGTGTCGCTGCGGCGCGAAGCCGGCGGCGGGCAGGATTTCTGGGCGCTGGTCGAGGGGCTGGGGACGCGTGTGCTGCCCAACACGGCGGGATGCCACAGCGTGAAGGAGGCGGTGACGACGGCCCATATGGCGCGCGAGGTGTTCGGCACGCGCTGGATCAAGCTGGAGGTGATCGGGCATGCCGACACGCTGCAGCCCGATGTCGTGGCCTTGCTGGAAGCGGCGCGTATCCTGTCGGAGGACGGGTTCGATGTGTTCCCCTATTGCACCGAGGACCTGACGGTCTGCGGCAGGCTGGTCGATGCCGGTTGCCGTGTGCTGATGCCCTGGGGGGCGCCCATCGGATCGGGGCTGGGACTGAACAATCCCTACGGTTTGCGCAGCCTGCGGGCGCATTTTCCCGAAGTGCCGCTGGTGGTGGATGCGGGCATCGGCCTGCCGAGCCATGCCGCGCAGGCGATGGAGATGGGGTTCGACGCGGTGCTGCTGAATACCGCCGTGGCGAAGGCCGGCGATCCGGTGGCCATGGCCCGTGCCTTTGCCCTTGCCATCGAGGCGGGCCGGGCGGCCTGTCTGGCCGATCCGATGCCCGCCCGCGACATGGCCGCGCCGTCCACGCCGGTCATCGGAAAGGCGTTCCTGTCATGATGCCCTGCCGTTTCTATCCGATCTTCGACAGTGCGGACTGGATCGCGCGGATGGTGCCGCTGGGCATCCGGCTGGTGCAATTGCGCATGAAGGACCGGCCGGAACCCGACTTGCGGGCCGAACTGCGACGGGCGCGGGACATCTGCCGCGCGGCGGGTGTCACGCTGGTCGTGAACGACCATTGGCAACTGGCGATCGAGGAAGGGTGCGACTGGCTGCATCTGGGGCAGGAGGATCTGGACACCGCCGATCTAAGGGGAATCCGCGCGGCGGGGCTGCGGCTGGGCCTGTCCACCCATGACGAGGCCGAACTGGCGCGGGCGCTGGCAGCGGGACCGGATTACATCGCGCTCGGTCCGGTCTGGCCCACGATCCTGAAGAAGATGAGATGGCACTGCCAGGGCGTGGAGCGTCTGGCCGAATGGAAGGCGCGGATCGGGGGGATTCCGCTGGTTGCCATCGGCGGACTGACGCCGGAGCGGGCGGTGGAGGCCTTTGCGGCGGGGGCGGATGTCGTGTCGGTGGTGACGGACATCACGCTGGACCCCGCACCCGAGGCGCGGGTGCGGCGCTGGCTGGAGATCACGGCATGACCCGGCACGGGCGGCAGACGATCCTGCCGGAGGTCGGCGCTGCGGGGCAGGCACGGCTTCGGGCGGCGCGGGTGCTGGTGGTCGGCGCGGGCGGGCTGGGGGTGCCCGTGCTGCAATATCTGGGTGGCGCCGGGGTCGGGCGGATCACCGTGGTCGATCCCGACCGGGTGGAGGTGACGAACCTGCATCGCCAGCCGATCTATGGCCGGGACGTCGGGCGTCCGAAGGCCGATGCGGCGCGGGAGTTCCTGCGCGGCCTCGATCCGGCGGTGCGGGCGGAGGCGGTGGTGGACTGGCTGACGCCCGCGAACGCGGCGGGTCTGGTGGCCGATGCGGATGTCGTGCTGGATTGCGCCGACAGTTTCGCGGCCAGCTACACGCTGTCCGACGCCTGCCTTGCGGCGGGAAAGCCGCTGGTTTCGGCGTCGGTTCTGGGACTGGCAGGCTATGTCGGCGGGTTCTGCGGGGGCGCAGCTTCGCTGCGGGCGGTCTTTCCCGACCTGCCCGACACGGTGGCGACCTGTGCGACGGCGGGCGTTCTGGGGCCGGTGGTGGGGATGGTCGGCGCGATGCAGGCGCAGATGGCGCTGGCGGTTCTGCTGGGGCTGTCGCCGTCGCCGCTGGGCCTGCTGGTGCGGTTCGACATGGCGGGGTGGCGGCAGTCGTCCTTCCGCTTCGACGGCGCGCCGGAGCCGGAAGCGGCAGTCCACCGCTTCGTGGCCCGTGGTGACCTGCGCGACGGGGATTTCGTCGTCGATCTGCGCGACGAGGCCGAGGCGCCGGTGCCCGTCTGCCCGCAGGCCCTGCGGGCACGGGTGGAGGCGTTCGGGCCGGATGGCCCACGTCCGGCCGAAGGGCAGCGGGCCGTGCTGGCCTGCCGGTCCGGTCTACGGGCCTGGCGTGCGGCCGACCGGCTGCGCGGCTGCTGGCAGGGCGAGATCGTCCTGATGGCCGTCCACGACAATCTTGAGGAGGAGAAAAGTGATGAAACCTGTCCGTAGCGCCCTTGGCTGTGCGCTGTTCCTTTGCCTTGCCTTGCCCGCACAGGCGCAGGATCGCCTGACGCTGCTGCTTGACTGGTTCGTGAACCCGGATCACGGGCCGATCATCATCGCGCAGGAAAAGGGCTATTTCCGCGAGGCGGGGCTGGAGGTGGAGATCGTCGCCCCGGCCGATCCGACGGAACCGCCAAAGCTGGTCGCGGCAGGAAAGGCGGATCTGGCGGTGAGCTATCAGCCGCAACTGCACCTGCAGGTGCATGAGGGGCTGCCGCTGGTCCGCGTCGGGACACTGGTGGCGACGCCGCTGACCTGTCTGATGGTGGATGCGGCGGGGCCGGTGCAGGGGATGGCGGACCTGAAGGGGCGGAAGGTGGGCTATTCCGTGTCGGGCGTGCAGGATGCCATCATCGCGGCGATGCTGCGCAGTGCCGGTTTGGGCATCGCGGATGTCGATATGGTCAACGTGAACTGGTCGCTGACCCCCGCGCTGATGACGGGGCAGGTGGATGCGGTCGTCGGCGCCTTCCGGAATTTCGAACTGACGCAGATGCGTCTTGCCGGTGGCGAGGGGCGCTGTCTCTACCCCGAGGAATGGGGCGTTCCGGCCTATGACGAACTGATCTTCGTGGCCAATCCGGAGCGGATGGATGCGGGCGTCATCCTGCGCTTTCTGGGGGCGGTGGAGCGGGGCACGCATTACATCGTCAACCATCCCGACGAGGCCTATGCGATCTTCGCGGCAACTTCGGCCGATCTCGGGGACGAGCTGAACCGGAAGGCCTGGGCGGATACCCTGCCGCGCTTTGCGCATAGTCCGGCAGGGCTGGACCATGGGCGCTATGCGCGTTTCGAGACGTTCCTGCTGGAGGCGGGGATGATCGACACGGCCTTGCCCGTGTCGCGGCTGGCGGTCGATCCGGGCGCGATGCGGTGACGGTCCGGCTGGAGGGTCAGGTGCGGTTCGGCGGGCGGGCGCTCTTTGCGCCCGTCCGGCTGGAGCTTGCCGCAGGCCGGTGGACGGCCCTGCTTGGCCCGTCGGGGGCGGGAAAATCGACCCTGCTGCGCCTTCTTGCGGGCCTGCCTGTCGCGGGCCGGTTCGAGGGACGGGTCGAGAGTCCCTTTCCGGTCGCCCTGATGGCACAGGATGCGGCGCTGCTTCCGTGGCTGACCCTGCGCGGGAATGTGGGACTGGGTGCCAGATTGCGGGGCGAGGCGGTGGACCGGCAGCGCATCGACACCCTTCTGGACGCGGTCGGGCTTGCCGCGCGGGCGGACAGCTATCCCTTGGCCCTGTCCGGCGGCCAGATGCAGCGCGTGGCGCTGGCGCGGACGCTGGCCGAGGACAGGCCGGTGGTCCTTCTGGACGAGCCGTTCTCGGCGCTGGACCCGCGAACGCGGCTGGCGATGCAGGACCTTGCGGTGCGGCTGCTGGCAGGGCGGACGGTGCTGATGGTGACGCATGACCCTGCCGAGGCCCTGAGGGTGGCGGACCGCGTGCTTCTGCTGGGCCGCGACGGGTTGGAGGAGGTTGCGGTTCCGACGGGTGCCGTGCCGCGCGGGCCGGCGGATCCGGCGCTGCTGGCCTGTCAGGGGGCGCTGTTGCAGCGGCTGATGGCAGGGGCCGCGTGATGGCGGGGCGGCTGCGGGGTCGGGTGGCGGGGCTGGTGGCGGGGCTTTTGCTGTGGCAGGGCCTGATCGCGTTGACCGGCTTGCCGCCCTTCCTTCTGCCGGGACCGCTGGCCGTGGCCGAGGCAGCACATGCCTTCCGGTCGCTGCTTGCCATGGCGGCGCTGCACACGGCGGCCGTGATGGCAGCGGGTTTCGTCGCCGGTTCGGTGGCGGGCTGCGCCGTCGGCCTGGCGATGGCGGCCAGTCCCGCGCTGGCGGCCAGATTGCGCGGTCCTCTTCTAATGTCGCAGATCGTGCCGGTCTTCGCGCTGGCACCGATCCTGACGCTTTGGCTGGGCTACGGGATGGCGCCGAAGGTGGCGGTTGTGGTTCTGGTCTGCTTTTTCCCCGTGGCCGCGGCCTTCCTTGACGGGCTGGACCGTCCGTCGCCGGCCTGCATGGATCTGGCGCGGACGATGGGGGCGACGCGGTGGCGGACGCTTTGGCACCTGCGCATACCCCTTGCCTTGCCCGGCCTGTGCAGCGGGATGAAACTGGCTGCCGCCTATGCCTCGGTCGGGGCGGTGATCGGCGAGTGGGTGGGCGGGTCCGAGGGGTTGGGTGCCGTCATGCTGCACGCCAACGGGCGGATGCGGATCGACCTGACCTTTGCCGCGCTTGCCGTCCTGACGGTTCTTGCGGTGGCCTTCCACGGGGTGGTCTGCCATGGTCTGGACCGGTCGCTGCGCCGCTTCGTCCCGGTCCCGGGCGGCAGGGGCTGGGCGGGGGAACCCCGTCTTTCGGGTTGAACACGCGGCTGGCTGCTGCCATGTGGCAGGTCTGTGCGGCGCGGGAGAGCGGTCTGCGAAGGGGGGCTGGCCATGGGACATGCTGTGGTGACAGGGGTCGGCGCACCCGGCGGAATCGGGATGGCGGTGGCGCGGGCGCTGGGTCGGGCGGGGCACAGTCTGGCGATCTGTTCCACCACGCCGAGGGTGCATCTGCGGGCTGCCGAACTTCTGGCCGAAGGTGTCGCCGTCACGGCCCATATCGCGGACCTGACGGAACCCGAGCAGGTGGCGCGGCTTGCCAATGCTGCGGGGGCTGCCGATATTCTGGTCAACAATGCAGGCATGGGATCCGTCGGCGCACCGGCAGAGCAGCGGTCCTTCCTCGACCTCGATCCGGAGGCATGGCGGCGGGCCATGGATGCCTCTCTGACCAGTGCGGTGCTTGTCACCCGCGCCTTCCTTCCGGGGATGCTGGCACGGGGCAGCGGGCGTGTCGTGATGATGGCCAGCGTGACGGGGCCCTATGTCTCCAATCCGGGAGAGGCGGCCTATTCGGCGGCCAAGGCGGGCATGGTGGGGCTGACCCATGCGCTTGCGCTGGAGGTGGCGGCGCAGGGCGTTACGGTGAACGCCGTGGCGCCCGGCTGGATCGCGACCGAGGCATCCACCGCCGAGGAGCTGCGCGCCGCGCAGGCGGCCCCGCCGGGACGCGCCGGCACACCGGATGAGGTGGCCGCCGTGGTGGCCTTCCTGGCGTCACCCGCCGCATCCTATGTCAACGGTGCGGTGATCGTGGTGGATGGCGGCAACATCCTGCAGGAGCGCAAGGCATGACCCCCGGAGCGCGGGCAGCGGCGGCGATTGCCGTCATGGAAAAGGTGCTGGGGGGCGCCCCGGCGGAAGTGGCCCTGACGAACTGGGGGCGGTCGAACCGCTATGCCGGATCGGGTGACCGTGCCGCCATACGGGACATCGTCTATGACATCCTGCGCTGCAGGCGGTCCCTTGCCGCGCTTGGAGGCGGGGCGGACAGCGACGGGGCACTGAACGGCGGGGCGGTGAACGGCGGGGCGGCGGCGCGGCGGCTCGTCCTTGGCTGGGCGCGGGAACGGGGGCTGGAGGGTCTGTTTGACGGGCAGGGCCATGCGCCCGCGCCGCCGTCCCCCGAAGAGGCCGGTCGCATACCAGAGGGGTTGGAGGCGCTGGATTGTCCCGACTGGCTGGAGGCTCCGCTGCGGGAGGGTCTGGGTGATCGTTTTGCGCCGGTGATGCAGGCCATGCGGCAGCGTGCGCCGGTCTTCCTGCGGGCCAATGTTGCCCGGACCTCGCGCGATGGGGCCATCGCGGCGCTGGCCGCCGACGGTGTCGTGGCGGAGGCGCACCCGCTTGCGGATACGGCGCTGGTGGTGCGCGACGGCGCCCGCCGGGTGCAGCAGGGCCGCGCCTATGCGGAAGGGCTGGTGGAACTGCAGGATGCGTCATCGCAGGCCGTGGTCGGGATGCTGCCGCTGGCGGACGGGATGGCCGTGCTGGATCTCTGCGCAGGCGGGGGAGGAAAGACGCTGGCCATGGCCGCACGGGCGCGGTTGGATCTCTTTGCCCATGACGCCGAGCCGCGCCGGATGGCCGACCTTCCCGCCCGGGCAGAACGGGCTGACGCCCGCCTGCGCATCACGGAAAGGCCCGAGAAGACCGCGCCTTATGATCTGGTCCTGACGGATGTTCCCTGTTCGGGATCGGGAAGCTGGCGGCGCGACCCCGAAGGAAAATGGGCGCTGACACCGGCATGGCTCGGGTCGCTGCTGGCGGTGCAGGCGGGCATTCTGGACCGCGCCGCCGCGATGGTGGGACCGGGGGGCATCCTGGCCTATGCCACCTGTTCGATGATCGAGGCCGAGAATGGCGCACAGGTCGCGGCCTTTCTGGCGCGTCATCCGGGCTGGCACCTGGAACGGGACCGCCGCTTTACCCCGTTGGAGGAGGGCGACGGGTTCTACGGGGCGGTACTGCGCAGGGTGTGACCGGCGACTGCCCTGCCGTTAGCGAAGCGTTAAGGGTTTTGCGCTTCTCTCGGATCATGACGCAGAACCTTCGCCCCCTCTTGCGTGGACTCGTGCCGACGGAATTCCCGCTCGGGCGGGTTGTTGCCGCTGCTATCGTTGCGGCGCTGCTCGGGTCGCTGGTCTTTGCGGCACCAAGGGAACTGTTCTGGCAGGGCCTTGTCGTCGCGCTGGTCGCGGCCGCGTTTGCGGCACTGGTGCGGCTGGGCCGGACCGGAAGGGACGCGGTTGCCGGAGCGGTGCAACCCCCGTCGATCCACGGGATCGCCGCCCCGCTCATGCGGTTCGATGCCGGCGGGGACCTGGTGGAGGCGAATGGCGAGGCGCGGGCGCTGCTGGGCCTGACCGGCGCCTTGCCGACGGTGACGGAAATCTTTGCCGATCTCGGCCGCCCCGTCCGCGACTGGATCGCGGATGTCGCGGCGGGGCGCCTGCCCGCAGGGGCCGAGGTGGTGGCGCAGCGCTGCGAATCGGACCGTTTCCTGCAGGTGTCGCTGCGGGCGGACGGGCAGGGGGGTGCCCTTGCCGCCCTGCAGGACGCGACGGCGGTGAAACGGCTGGAGGTGCAGCTTTCGCAAGGCCAGAAGATGCAGGCGATCGGCCAGCTTGCGGGCGGTGTGGCGCATGATTTCAACAACCTGCTGACGGCGATCACGGGGCATTGCGACCTGCTGCTGCTGCGCCACAGCGAAGGGGATGCGGATCATCCGGACCTGATCCAGATCCGCCAGAACAGCAACCGCGCAGCCGCGCTGGTGGCGCAACTGCTGGCCTTTTCCCGCAAGCAGACATTGGTGACAGAGCGTCTGGACGTACAGGAAACCGTTTCCGATCTGGCCTTCCTGCTGGACCGGCTGCTGGGCGAACGCGTGCGGCTGGACCTGCTGCACGCGCCGGGACCGGTGGCGCTGCGGGCGGACAGGCGGCAACTGGAACAGGTGATCGTCAATCTGGTCGTGAACGCCCGCGACGCGATGCCCGGGGGCGGTGTGGTCGAGATTGCGACGCGCATCGTCCGGCTGGATCAGGAACTGCACCGGGACAGGGCCGTGGTGCCACGGGGCGAGCATGTGGTGATCCGGGTCACGGATACCGGAATCGGCATCCCGCCGGAACGTATCGGCAAGATATTCGACCCCTTCTATACGACCAAGCGGAGCGGGGAGGGAACCGGTCTGGGCCTTGCGACGGCCTATGGCATCGTCAAGCAATCGGGCGGCTTCATCTTCGTGGAATCGGAACCGGGGGTCGGGACCACGTTCGAACTCTGGTTCCCGCGGTGCCACGAGGCGGCGCCGGTGGCCCCGAAGCCCGAGAACGGAAACCGGACGCGGGCCGGAAGCGGCACCGTGCTGCTGGTCGAGGATGAAGCCCCCGTGCGGGCCTTTGCGGCGCGGGCGTTGCGGCTGCACGGCCATACGGTGGTGGAGGCGGCCAGCGGCGAAGAGGCGCTGTCGCTGCTGGAGGGCGCGTTGCAGGTGGATGTCTTCGTCACCGATGTGGTGATGCCCGGGATGGACGGACCCGCCTGGGTCCAGCATGCGCAGGAAAAGCGTCCGCTGGTCCGCACGGTCTTCATGTCCGGCTATGCCGAGGAGGCGCTGGCCGATGCGCGGTCAAGGGTGCCGAATTCGGTCTATCTGCCGAAACCCTTTTCTCTCCAGCAGCTGATCGAGACGGTGCAGGAGCAACTGGCAGGGGATGGCAGACAGCCGCGCAAGGCCCCGCCGGTTGCGGCCGGCGGGCGGCAGGACCGACGGGATCAGGGAATGGGACGCAGGGTTTCGTAGAGCGAGAAGTCCCGCGCAGCCACCTTGCGCAGCCGCGCATCCGTCGCCGGCGAAAAGGTCCATCGCCGCGACAGGCGACACATTCAGCCGCGGCAGGATGATCTCGCAGCCGAGCCGGTCCTCGAGGAAGTGGACGAAGGTATCGATCTCTTCGTAGCGGAACAGGTGATCCACGCCCCGTTCGCCCTTTGGCTGGAGGAAGCGCGCCTGCGATCCGACAGCCGCGAAATCCGGCTGCGGATCGTCGCACCAGGCATTCACGAAGCGGTCGAA
Source organism: Rhodobacter sp. CACIA14H1 (assembly GCA_000500915.1). Lineage (GTDB taxonomy): Bacteria > Pseudomonadota > Alphaproteobacteria > Rhodobacterales > Rhodobacteraceae > Paragemmobacter. The sequence goes on along the minus strand of AYNO01000031.1, from coordinate 15,379 downwards.
ATCCATGCCCCGCGTCGATTTGGCGGGATCGGTGATGTCGTCGCGCTGCCGGTAGCGGAACCACGATCCCAGCCAGTCCCGCGGTTCGCGCATCAGGGCGGCGACGGTGAAGGGGTGGCCGGAACTCACCTCGAGATAGGGGCCCATGAACCGGTGGAACCGCTGGACCGTCGTATGCTTGAGGACCGGCGGGCGCTGGATCGCCATGGTGGCCATCGATTCGAGCGCGGCCTGGATCGCGGTGGACCCCGTCTTCGGCGTGGCAAGAATGACGAGTCGCTGTTCCCAGAATACCAGCATGGCACACCCCTGACGATTGCGCGGGCCTTTTACACAAGGCCGCTGCCCAAGGCGAGTGTGTAAACCATGCCTTAACGAAGAGCCCCTTAGGATGATCGACGTCGATTTGAGTTGAAATGTTCTCTTTTTGTCCTCATAAGAATGAGAACACTTGGGGAACAAGCGCAGCAATTGCCGCCCGGTCGCGGCTGTGGAATAAGGAGACGGACATGGCGGTGGCGAACCTCCTCGACTTGAACGGGAAGCGCGAGATGGACAAGCAGAAGGCGCTGGAAAGCGCACTGGCACAGATCGAACGGCAGTTCGGCAAGGGCTCGATCATGAAGCTGGGCGAGAACAACCCGGTGATGGAGATCGAGGCGACCTCGACCGGTTCGCTGGGGCTGGACATCGCGCTGGGGATCGGCGGGCTGCCCAAGGGGCGGATCGTGGAAATCTACGGGCCGGAGTCGTCGGGCAAGACGACGCTGACGCTGCATGTGGTTGCGGAAGAACAGAAGAAGGGCGGCGTCTGCGCCTTTGTCGATGCCGAACACGCGCTGGATCCGTCCTATGCCAAGAAGCTGGGCGTCAATCTGGACGAGCTGCTGATTTCGCAACCCGACACGGGCGAACAGGCGCTGGAGATCGTGGATACGCTGGTGCGGTCCGGCGCGGTGAGCCTGATCGTGGTGGACTCGGTGGCCGCCCTGACGCCCAAGGCCGAGATCGAGGGCGACATGGGCGATGCCACGGTCGGCGCACAGGCCCGCCTGATGAGCCAGGCGATGCGCAAGCTGACGGCCAGCATCGGACGCAGCAACTGCATGGTGATCTTCATCAACCAGATCCGCATGAAGATCGGCGTGATGTTCGGCAGCCCGGAAACCACGACGGGCGGCAACGCGCTGAAATTCTACGCCTCGGTCCGGCTGGATATCCGCCGTATCGGGTCGATCAAGGAGAAGGACGAGGTGGTGGGGAACACGACCCGCGTGAAGGTGGTGAAGAACAAGGTCTCGCCCCCGTTCAAGCAGGTGGAATTCGACATCATGTATGGCGAGGGCATTTCCAAGACCGGCGAGTTGATCGATATCGGCGTGAAGGCCGGGGTCGTGGAGAAATCGGGCGCCTGGTATTCCTATGGCGACGAGCGCATCGGGCAGGGGCGCGAGAATGCGAAACTGTTCCTGAAGCAGAACCCCGCCATGGCGATGGAGATCGAGGACAAGATCCGTGCCGCCAACGGGCTGGATTTCACGATGGCAGGCGGGGCGGATGACGGCGACGTCGTGGACATGTAAACCCTGACCGTATGGACAAAATCGGGGCCGGAACCGCAGGGTTCCGGCCTTTTTTCATTGCCGCGGCCTGATGCTGTGGACAGGGGCGGCATCGGGGGCTAATTGGGGGTCCGAAACGGGTTTTCCGCCTTTGAAAGGGCCTCTCCAGCATGGCGTCGCTGAACGATATCCGCTCTACCTTCCTCGACTTCTTTGCACGCAACGGGCATCGCGTGGTCGAGTCCTCGCCGCTCGTGCCGCGCAACGACCCGACGCTGATGTTCGCCAATTCCGGCATGGTGCAGTTCAAGAACTGTTTCACGGGCGTCGAGACGCGCGATTACAAGCGGGCGACCACGGCGCAGAAATGCGTGCGGGCGGGCGGCAAGCACAACGACCTGGACAATGTGGGCTACACGGCGCGGCACCATACGTTCTTTGAAATGCTGGGGAATTTCAGCTTCGGGGATTACTTCAAGGCCGAGGCGATCGCCTTTTCCTGGGAGCTGCTGACCAAGGATTTCGGGATCGACCCGTCCAAGCTGTGCGTCACCGTCTATCATACCGATGACGAGGCGGCGGGGATCTGGAAGAAGGTGGCGGGGCTGGAGGATCACCGGATCATCCGCATCGCATCGGATGACAACTTCTGGCGCATGGGGCCGACGGGGCCCTGCGGTCCCTGCACGGAAATCTTCTACGACCACGGCGACCATATCTGGGGCGGCCCGCCCGGCAGCGCGGACGAGGACGGGGACCGGTTCATCGAGATCTGGAACAACGTCTTCATGCAGAACGAACAGTTCGCGGATGGCACGATGCGCCCGCTGGACATGCAGTCGATCGACACCGGCATGGGGCTGGAGCGGATCGGGGCGCTGCTGCAGGGCAAGCATGACAATTACGACACCGACCTGATGCGGTCGCTGATCGAGGCGTCCGCCCATGCCACCAGCCAGGACCCGGACGGCCCGGGCAAGACCAGCCACCGCGTGATTGCGGACCATCTGCGGTCGGTGTCCTTCCTGATCGCCGATGGCGTGATGCCGTCGAACGAGGGGCGGGGCTATGTGCTCCGCCGCATCATGCGCCGCGCGATGCGGCACGCGCATATGCTGGGCGCGGTGGACCCGGTGATGCACCGTCTGGTGCCCGCGCTGGTGCGGCAGATGGGCGGGGCCTACCCCGAGCTGGCGCGGGCGCAGGCGCTGATCGAGGAGACGCTGCGGCTGGAAGAGACCAAGTTCAAGCAGACGCTGGACCGTGGCCTGAAGCTGCTGGACGACGAGCTGGGACGCCTGCCGGACGGGGCGGAGCTGCCCGGGGGCGCGGCATTCAAGCTGTATGACACCTATGGCTTCCCGTTGGACCTGACGCAGGATGCACTGCGCGAGAAGGGCCGTGCGGTGGATGTGCAGGGCTTCGAGGCGGCGATGGCCGAACAGCGGGCCAAGGCGCGGGCAAGCTGGGCCGGGACGGGCGAGGCGAAGGATGCCAAGATCTGGTTCGAACTGGCCGAAGCGCATGGCGTGACCGAATTCCTGGGCTATGACACCGAAACCGCCGAAGGCGTGGTGCAGGCGCTGGTGCGGGACGGCGCGGCCATCGGGGTGGCGGAGACCGGGACCACGGTGCAGATCGTGGTGAACCAGACGCCCTTTTATGGCGAGTCGGGCGGTCAGGTCGGCGATGCGGGCTGGGTGCGGACGGATACCGGTCTGGCCCATGTGACCGATACGAAGAAGGCGGCAGCGGTGTTCATCCATGTGGCCGAGGTAGTGGAAGGGTCCATCCTGAAAGGCCAGCCCGCCAAGCTGGAGGTGGAGCATCGCCGCCGGTCGGCCATCCGCGCCAACCATTCCGCGACGCACCTGCTGCACGAGGCGCTGCGCCGGGCGCTGGGGGACCATGTGGCGCAGAAGGGGTCGCTGAACGCGCCGGACCGGCTGCGGTTCGACTTCAGCCATTCGGCGGCGCTGTCGGCGGCGGAGCTGGCGCAGGTGGAGGCGGAGGTGAACGATTACGTCCGCCAGAACAGCCCGGTCGAGACGCGCATCATGACGCCCGACGATGCCCGCGCCATCGGGGCGCAGGCGCTGTTCGGCGAGAAATATGGCGACGAGGTCCGCGTCGTGTCGATGGGCGTGCAGGACGGGTCCGGCAAGGGCGCGGACGGCAAGACCTATTCGCTGGAGCTTTGCGGCGGCACGCATGTGAAGCGGACAGGGGATATCGGGGCCTTTGTCCTGCTGGGCGACTCCGCGTCTTCGGCGGGCGTGCGGCGGATCGAGGCCCTTACGGGGGCTGCGGCGCTGGAACATCTGCGGGTGCAGGATGCGCGTCTGGCGGATGTGGCATCGGTGCTGAAGGCGCCGGTGGCCGAGGTGGTGGACCGCGTCAAGGCTTTGGCCGACGAACGGCGTGCGTTGCAGAACGAGGTCGCGCAGTTGCGGCGCGAGCTGGCGATGGGCGGCGGCGCCAAGGGCGGGCCGGAGGCGAAGGATGTGGGGGGCGTGAAGTTCCTGGCGCAGGTCCTTTCGGGCGTGTCCGGCAAGGACCTGCCCGCGCTGATCGACGAGATGAAGGCGCGGCTGGGGTCGGGTGCGGTGCTGCTGATCGCCGATACGGGGGCGAAGCCTGCCGTTGCGGCGGGTGTGACGGCGGACCTGACGGGCCGGCTGTCGGCCGTGGCTCTGGTCAAGGCGGCGGCCGAGGCGATGGGTGGCAAGGGCGGCGGTGGCCGTCCCGACATGGCGCAGGCGGGCGGGGCGGATATCGCGCTGGCCGATGCGGGCATCAAGGCGGCGGAAGCCGTGATCGGGGGTTGAGATGCCGACGGCTTTGTGGATTGCCCATGTGCATGTGACGGATACCGAGGCCTATGCGAAATACGCCGCCGGTGCGACCGAGGCGATTGCGGCGCATGGCGGGGTGTTTCTGGCGCGGGGCGGGCGTTACGTCCAGCTTGAGGGCAATGACCGCCCGCGCAACGTCGTGGCACGGTTTCCCAGTCTGGAAAAGGCGGTCGAATGCTACAACTCGCCCGCCTATCAGGCCGCGCTGGCGCATGCCAAGGGGGCAAGCGTGCGGGATCTGATGGTGGTCGAAGAAGTCGGATGACCGTTTCGCCGCCTGTGGATAAAATGGCCCCTGCGGGGGCCGTTTTCATGTTAGGCTGCGGGAAAACAAGAAAACGGGGCAGAGCATGGCGGTTTTCCTGATGGTGCGCTTTTCGGGCGGGGGTGCGGTCTGATGTGCCGCTGGGCCGCCTATGTGGGGGCGCCGATCTTTCTGGAAGAGATCGTCAGCCGCCCCGGCCATTCGCTGATCCACCAGAGCCATTGCGCCACGCAATGCCATAGCGCGATCAATGCCGATGGCTTCGGGGTGGCATGGTACGGGGAAAGGCCGGAGCCGGGGCTGTACCGGGACGTGATGCCCGCATGGTCGGACCCGAACCTGCGCAGCCTGACGGCGCAGGTGAAGTCGGGGCTGTTCCTTGCGCATGTCCGCGCCTCGACCGGAACGGCGACCAGCCGGAACAATTGCCATCCCTTCACGGTGGGGCGGTGGTCCTTCATGCATAACGGCCAGATCGGCGGGTATGACGCGTTCCGGCGGGATGCGGACATGATGATCCGCGACGATCTTTACCTGCATCGCAAGGGCGCCACGGATAGCGAGGCGCTGTTCCTGATCGCGCTGGCCGAGGGGCTGGACGACGATCCGCAGGGCGCGATGGAGCGGGCGGCGGCGCGGGTGATCGCGCTGGCCCGCGCAAAGGGGGCGGCACCGCATCTGCGGCTGACGGCGGCGCTGTCGGATGGCGAGCGGCTTCATGCGGTGCGCTTTGCCACGGATGACATGGCGCCGACGCTCTATCACCGGTGGTCCGAGCGGCGGCAGGGGCAGGGCGGTCGTGTCCGAACCGGCTGGAGCAGGGACGAGGGGGACTGGACAGAGGTTCCGGCCGGATCCTTCTGCACCTTCGAGGGGCGCGAAGTTGCGATACGCCCGTTCTCTCCCTGTCCGGCGCGGCTGGCGGCCTAGGCGCCCGATGCAGGTCGGTTGACGCGGCACCCTGCAAAGGTAAACTCGGCGGACTTGCGCCACCGTTTCCGGCGCCGTTAGCGGGTGCCCTGTTTCCGAGTGCAAAAGACTTTCTTGCATGGGAGTTCGGGACATGGCGGCGCCTTTTCCGGATTGGAATGATCTGCGCGACATCCTTCTGATCACCGAGGCCGGCAGCCTGTCCGGTGCGGCGCGGGTTGCGGGCATCAGCCAATCCACCATGTCGCGGCGGCTGGCGGCGATCGAGTCGGCTGGTCAGCCGGTTTTCCTGCGGGACGAGACGGGGCGCATGACGCCCAATGCGCGGGGCAAGGAAATGGTGGTGGCCGCACGCGAGATGGCGGCGATCTATGACGCGGTCAGGGCGCGGCTGACCGAGGCCGCGCCGCCATTGCGGGTGGCAAGCTGTGCGATGCTGGCGCGGCTGTTCCTGTCCACCGGTCTGCCCGTCTGGGCAAACCGGGCGGATAGCGCGACCGATCTATTGGTGAACGACGACGTCTATGTCCTTGATATGGATGGATATGACGTGATGGTGGCCCCGCTTGCCGCCGCCCCGCAGCGGGCCTTGGGGCAGCATCTGGGACGTATCCCGATGGCGCTTTATGCCGCGCCCCAATATGTCGCCGCGCACCGCATCCGGGGGCGGCTGGATACGCTGGAGGGGCAGGGCGTGATCCGTGCCTCCAAGGCGCTGGCGGATGTGGACAGTTTCCGCTGGCTGGCACGTCAGGGGGGCAATGTGACGATGCTGTCGCCCAACATCCCCACGATGGCCGAGGCCTGTGCCGCCGGTCTGGGCGTCGCGCTGCTGCCCGTGGCGCTGGCGGGGCAGGATTCGCGGTTGCTGCCGCTGGAGGCGGCGAAGGCACCGCCCTGTGACATCTGGGCGGTGGCGGATGCAAAGCATTCGGATGATCCGCGGATCGCGGGCTTCCTGAAATGGGCCCGCGCAGAGTTCCGCGCGGCCCATGATCAGGAAAAGGCGTCGGCCTAGGCCGATTTCGCCTGCCGCTTGCGTTCGTGCGGGTCGAGGACGCGCTTGCGCAGGCGGATGATTTTCGGCGTGACTTCAACGAGTTCGTCATCGTCGATATAGGCGATGGCTTCTTCGAGGCTGAACTTGATATGGGGCGTCAGGCGCACCGCCTCATCCGTGCCGGAGGCGCGGACGTTGGTCAGCTTCTTCCCCTTCAGCGGGTTCACCTCGAGGTCGTTGTCGCGGCTATGTTCGCCGATGATCATGCCTTCATAGACGTTTTCCTGCGGGCCGATGAACATGCGGCCCCGGTCTTCGAGGTTCCACAGCGCATAGGCGACGGAAACGCCGTTTTCCATCGAGATGAGGACGCCCTGACGGCGACCCTGGATCGGGCCCTTGTGCGGCACCCAGCCGTGAAAGATGCGGTTCAGGACGCCCGTGCCGCGCGTGTCGGTCAGGAACTGGCCGTGATAGCCGATCAGCCCGCGCGAGGGGACATGGGCGATGATGCGGGTCTTGCCCGCGCCTGCCGGTTTCATCTCCACAAGGTCGCCCTTGCGTTCGCCCGTCAGCTTGTCGATGACCGCGCCGGAATATTCGTCATCGACATCGACGATGACTTCTTCCACCGGCTCCATCCGCACGCCGTCTTCTTCCTTGAAGATGACGCGGGGGCGGGAGATCGACAATTCGAACCCTTCGCGGCGCATGTTTTCGATCAGGACACCCATCTGGAGTTCACCGCGACCGGACACTTCGAACGCCTCGCCGCCGGGGGTGTCGGCGACCTTGATGGCGACATTGGTTTCCGCTTCCTTAAGAAGGCGGTCGCGGATGACGCGCGATTGCACCTTGTTCCCGTCGCGGCCGGCAAGGGGGCTGTCATTGATGCCGAAGGTGACGGTAATCGTCGGCGGATCAATGGGTTGCGCGGGAAGCGCGGTGTCGATTTCCAACGCGCAGAGCGTGTCTGCGACGGTGGCCTTGGTCATGCCGGCCAGCGTGACGATGTCGCCTGCGACGGCTTCGTCGATGGCCGTCTGGGTCAGGCCGCGGAAGGCCAGAACCTTGGTCACGCGGAACTGTTCGATCCGTTCGCCCGTGCGCGACAGGGCCTTGAGCGTTTCGCCGACCTTCAGCGTGCCGGATTCGACGCGGCCGGTCAGGATGCGCCCGATGAACGGGTCGGCGGAAAGCGTGGTTGCCAGCATCGAGAAGGGTTCGGACTGGCGGGCGATCTGTTTCGGCGCCGGGACGTGGCGGACGATCAGGTCGAAGAGCGCGGTCAGGTCCTTGCGCGGACCATCGAGGCTTTCATCGGCCCAACCGGCGCGGCCGGAGGCGTAGAGATAGGGGAAGTCGAGCTGTTCGTCATTCGCGCCAAGATTGGCGAAAAGATCGAAGACTTCGTTAAGGGCGCGGTCGGGCTCTGCGTCCGGCTTGTCCACCTTGTTCAGCACGACGATCGGGCGCAGGCCAAGGGCGAGCGCCTTGGAGGTGACGAACTTCGTCTGGGGCATCGGGCCTTCGGCGGCGTCCACCAGCAGGACCACACCGTCAACCATGTTCAGGATACGCTCCACCTCGCCGCCGAAATCGGCGTGGCCGGGGGTGTCCACGATGTTGATGCGGGTGGACCCGTGTTCGACCGAGGTGCATTTCGCAAGGATCGTGATCCCGCGTTCGCGTTCGATGTCGTTGGAATCCATGGCCCGCTCAGAGACGGCCTGATTGTCGCGGAAGGAACCGGACTGTTTCAGCAGTTCGTCCACAAGGGTGGTCTTGCCATGGTCGACATGCGCGATGATGGCGATGTTGCGAAGCTCCATCGGGGAGATCTCTTTCAGCTTTTTCTGCGGTTGCGAGGCCCCATACAGGGTTTGCGGCCTGTTGGCTAGTGCTGCGCGGTCAGGTGGCGATATAGCGGTCGCGGCGGTGGTTTATGGCGATGGTCAGGTTGACGACGGCGGCGCCGAGGAAGGACCAGGCCACGGTCTGCCAGGGCAGGAAGGTCAGTGCCGTGGCGAAGAGGGCGGCGTCGAAGATCAGTTGCGTCTGTCCGGCGCGGAAGCCCGTCCTGTCCTGCAGGTAGAGGGCGAGGATGCCGATGCCCCCGAGCGATGCGCCGTGGCGGAAGATGGCGAGCAGGGCAGCACCGGAGACGAAGCCGAAGAGGATGGCGCCGAAGGCGGGGTCGAGCCGGGCGAACTGCACCCAGTCCGGCATCAGGGCGGACAGGGCAGAGAGTGCGGCAACGGCCAGGAAGGTCTTGATCGTGAAGGACAATCCCATGCGGCGGTAGCCGAACCAGTAGAAGGGGATGTTGATGGCGAAGAAGACCCAGCCGAAGGGGATGCCGGTCGCGTAGGAGATCAGGACGGCCAGTCCCGCCGTCTGGCCGGTGATCATGCCGAGCTGGGTCAGGATGGCGATGCCGAAGGCCGCCATGGTGGTACCGAAGGCGATGCCCTGGGCATCTTCGATCAGGGAATGGGTCTTGGGGTCGGTCATGGCGCGGGGTGTAGCGGGACGGTCTGCGTTGCGCCAGAGGTCAGGCCGCGATGTAGCGGTCGCGGCGGTGGTCGATGGCGAGGAAGAGCGAATAGGTGGCCGCGCCAAGGGCGGACCAGAGCAGGGTTTCAGGCGGCAGGATCAGGGCGGCGGCGGCGAAAAGGACAATGTCCACAACGAGTTGCACATAGCCTGCCGGGATGTTCCAGCGTTGCTGGAGGATCAGGGCAGGGATGGCGAAGCCGCCGAAGCTGCCGCCGTGGCGGACGACCGCCAGCGCGGCGATGCCGAAGAGGATGCCGAAGAGTATGGCGGCGAAGGCGGGTTCCATTGGGCCGAGGATCATCCAGCGCGGCAGGATGTCGGTGAGCGCCGAGAGCGCGGCGGTGGAAAGCAGGGTCTTCAGCGCGAAACGGGGGCCGAAATACCACCAGCCGAGCAGGAGGAAGGGCAGGTTGATGGTGAAATAGACCAATGAAAACGGCAGGTTGCCGGCATAGGCGACAAGAACGGCAAGGCCTGTCGTCTGGCCTGTGGCAAAGCCCAAATGGGTGAGGATGTGGATGCCGAGTGCGGCCATGACGATGCCGAAGGCGATGCCCTGGACATCTTCGAGAAGGGTGTGGCGGCGCGGATCGGTCATGGGACGCGTGTAGCACGGTTCGCGAACAAGGTCAATGTTGTTGACCCAAACACGCCATTGTGGCCGCGCTGCATCAGCCTTGGGTTGTCCGGCGCGGCAGGGTTTGACCTGTTAACGCGAGTCGGGATAGGCGGGGCCATCCGCAACGCAGAGATGGAGGGCGTGATGGTGAACATTGCTGGATCGTCATGTCGTGCTGCGGAATTCCGGGCCATGGGCGTTTCGCGATAGCGATCGCGCCCCCGGCCATCGGTCGCCGTGGTTGAACTGCGCGACCTTACCCTCTGACATCGCGGGATAATTCCGGTTCGGGCCGTGCCGTCTGGCGGGCCTTTGCGGCATCCGTCCCGCTATAACCCAACCTTCGACAGGAGCCGGTTCCGGTGCGCTGCACCTGCCGGGAATTGACATGGAAAAGACCCTTGTGACGGGGCAGGCAATGCCCCATTCGATCCATCAGGCCATTGCCGAGCATGGCGCACTGCGCGTCATTGGCGTGGCGCTGAAGACGCTGGTCGGGGCGGTTTTCGCGGACCGTGAGCCGGATCCGACCGAGCATCTGAGCGACCATCTGCGGCGGGATATCGGGCTGCCGCCAAGGGGAAGTCCCCTGCCGGAAGCGCCCTTGCTGCCGATCCGGTGGTGATGCGGAAAGGGGCCGGAACTGGTGTTCCGGCCCCGTTTTCCGTGTTCAGCGTCCTGTGCCGCAGAGTGTACCGCAAACTGTCAGCACGCGGCGGGCGGTGCGTTAGGGGTTGGTCAAGGCCCCTCACCCCGGCCCTCTCCCCCGCGGGGGAGAGGGAGGGGCACCCGGTTGCGGCTGTACCGCCACGGCTGCGGCGGGGCGTGTTTCCCTCTCCCCCGTGGGGGAGAGGGTCAGGGTGAGGGGGTCAGCCCGCCAGCGCCTTGTTCAGGTATTCGTCCACCTTTTCCAGATAGCCCATGGTGGTCAGCCATTTCTGGTCCGGCCCGACGAGCAGGGCGAGGTCCTTGGTCATGAAGCCATCCTCGACCGTCTGGACCGTCACCTTTTCCAGCGTGGTGGCGAAGGTCATCAGCGCGTCGTTGCCGTCGAGCTTTGCACGGTGCTTCAGACCGCCGGTCCAGGCGTAGATGGACGCGATGGAGTTGGTGGAGGTCTGCTTGCCCTTCTGGTGTTCGCGGAAGTGGCGGGTGACGGTGCCGTGCGCGGCCTCTGCCTCCACCACCTTGCCATCGGGCGTCATCAGGACCGAGGTCATCAGGCCCAGCGAGCCGAAGCCCTGCGCCACGGTGTCGGACTGCACGTCGCCATCGTAGTTCTTGCAGGCCCAGACATAGCCGCCCGACCATTTCAGCGCCGATGCCACCATGTCGTCGATCAGGCGGTGTTCGTAATGGATACCCGCCGCCTTGAACTTGTCTTCGAATTCCTCGGCATAGACCTTGGCGAAGAGGTCCTTGAAGCGGCCGTCATAGGCCTTGAGGATCGTGTTCTTGGTGGACAGGTACACGGGCCAGCCCTTCAGCAGGCCGTAGTTGAAGGAGGAGCGGGCGAAGTCGATGATCGAATCGTCGAGGTTGTACATCCCCATCACCACGCCGGCGCCGGGGGCGTTGAATACCTCGCGCTCGATCACCTCGCCATCCTCGCCCACGAATTTCAGCGTGAGTTTGCCTTTGCCCGGGAAGCGGAAGTCGGTGGCGCGGTACTGGTCGCCGAAGGCGTGGCGGCCCACCACGATGGGCTGGGTCCAGCCGGGCACCAGGCGCGGGACGTTGCGGCAGATGATCGGTTCGCGGAAGATCACGCCGCCAAGGATGTTGCGGATCGTCCCGTTGGGGGATTTCCACATCTGTTTCAGGCCGAATTCTTCCACCCGCTGTTCGTCGGGGGTGATGGTGGCGCATTTGACGCCGACGCCGTATTGCTTGATCGCGTTCGCGGAATCGATCGTGATCTGGTCGTTGGTGCGATCTCGCTCCTCGATCCCGAGGTCGTAGTATTTCAGGTCGATGTCGAGATAGGGCAGGATCAGTTTCTTCTTGATGAAGTCCCAGATGATCCGGGTCATCTCGTCGCCGTCGAGTTCGACGACGGGGTTTGCCACCTTGATCTTGGTCATGCCCTTGGCCCTTTCGGAAAATGGATTCGGCTGGGTGGGTCCATAGACCAAATCGGGGGCTTTGGGAAGCACGGTATGCAACGGCATACCGAAATGTCGCGGGCTTGACGGGTTGCACGCTGCGGTTGATCGTTGCGCTGCGTCTGGTTTGGCGGGGTGCGCGATGAAGAATGTGGCGATCTTCTGTGACGGGACGTGGAACAGCGCGGATGCGACCGATCCGACGAATGTGAAGCTGCTGCATGATGCGGTGTTGCCGGAAACCGGGGGCGGCGTGGTGCAGGAGGCGCTGTACATTCCCGGCGTCGGCACGCGCGAAGAGGGGGCGTCCCTTGGCGCGCGGCTGATCGACCGGTTGGGGGGCGGGGCGTTCGGCTGGGGTCTGGATGCCAAGCTGGAGGAAGCCTATCGCGACATCGTGCGGACCTATCGTCCGGGGGACCGGCTGTTCCTGTTCGGCTTTTCGCGCGGGGCGTATACGGCGCGGTCACTGGCCGGACTCTTGCGCAACAGCGGGTTGCCGCAGGACGGGGACGAGACGCGGGTGGAGGATGCACTGACCCTCTATCGCAAGCGGAAGGCGTCGTCGCATCCGGATGCGCCGGAGGCGCTTGCCTTCCGGCTGGCCTTTTCGCCGGATTGGGCCACGAGTGCGACGGAGCAGATGGTGCGCGGGGGGGATGTGCCGCTGCTGGCGGTGGATTACCTTGGGGTCTGGGATACGGTGGGGGCCTTGGGCGTGCCGAACCACCTGAAGATCGCGTCATGGTTCAACGGGCGCTATCAGTTCCATGACCTGCGCCTGTCCAGCATGGTGAAAGCCGCACGTCATGCGGTGGCGATCGACGAACGGCGCAAGACCTTTCCGCCGACGCTGTGGGAGAACCTGACCGATCTGAACGACCGCGATCCGGGGGCGGATGTTCCCTATCGGCAGGAATGGTTTCCCGGCACTCATGGAGGTGTCGGCGGGGGAGGGCCGATCCGGGGGCTTTCGGATGCTGCGCTGCTGTGGGTGGCCGAGGGGGCAGAACTGGCGGGGCTGGCCTTCGACCCGCAGTTTCTGGCGCAGACGCGGGCAAATGTGCGGATCGGGGACCCGCTGGACAATCACGAAGGGCAGAAGGGACTGATCACGCGGCTGATGGAGCTGGGGCCGGTGGACAGGGCTGCGCCGGGCAGCATCCATGCCGTGAATGCAGTGGCAAAGGAGAGGTGGCGCCAGATGGAGTATCGGCCCGTGCCCTTGCACCCCTTTGCGCCGCGCATGGACCCGCCGGTGATGCCGCAGGACTGGACGTCGGCGGATTAGCCGAAGTAGGGCCGCACCTTTTCGCGCACCCAGTCCCAGAGGCGGGGCGCGCCGCGTTCGATCTTGGTGCCGACGCGGGACTGGAGCTGGTCGAAGGTCACGTCATAGGTGATCCATGTGCCGCCGCCCGATTGAAGGTTGGCCATGACGGGCTGCACGCGGTCCAGCGCCTTGGCGAATAGGGCGTCGGGGGTGCGGGCGGCTTCGAATTCTTCCCAGAGGGTGCGGAATTCGGCGGCGAGGTCGGGGGGCAGCAGGCCGAAGATGCGGTCGGCGGCGCGGGATTCGGCGGCCTGTGTTTCGGGCGAGGCATGGGCGGTGCCGTTCTGGGAATGGATCGGCACGTCGCCCACGTCGATTTCCACGAGATCGTGGAGCAGCAGCATCCGGATGACGCGGTTGATGTCCACACCTTCGGGGGCGTGGTCGGCCAGCGTCAGCGCGTAGAGCGCGAGGTGCCAGGAATGTTCGCCCGAATTTTCCGGACGCGAGCCGTCGCAGAGCGTGGTGGCGCGGAGGACGGATTTCAGGCGGTCCGCCTCGTTCAGGAAGGCGAACTGCGCGGCGAGGCGGTCGGTCATCGCGGTCGGGGCTGTCAGTGGCCGCTGTCGCCGCCACGGGGGGCGGCGGGGGCGGCGCCGCCTTCGCGTTTGGCCTTGAGCGTCTGTTCGAGGAACTTGCGGCCCTTGCGTTCGGCGAGGATGACGCGGACGGCGGTCATGTAGGCCTCTTGCGTGGTGGGCGAGGCGTCGAGAAGCACCTTGCCCACCTTTTCGTGCAGGCGGTCGTCGCCGGTTTCGTCCATCGCGTCGACGACGTCCTTGGCGAGCTGTTCGGTCAGGTCCTGCAGCACGCCCATCAGCGCGACCCTTCCGTCAGGCGGCGGCGGACATAGTCGGACACCGTGTCGATCATGGGTTTCATATGCGCCTCTTCGTCCTTGAAGAAGTGGTCGGCGCCTTCGATCTCCTTGTGGGTGATCGTGATGCCCTTCTGTTCGTGCAGCTTGTTCACCAGTTGCTTGGTGTCCTTGGGCGGGGCGACGCGGTCGGCGCTGCCGTTGATGATGAGGCCCGAGGAGGGGCAGGGGGCGAGGAAGGAGAAGTCATAGAGGTTGGCGGGCGGGGCGACCGAGATGAAGCCCGTGATCTCCGGCCGCCGCATCAGGAGCTGCATCCCGATCCACGCGCCGAAGGAGAAGCCCGCGACCCAGCAGTGTTTCGCGTTCTGGTTCATAGACTGCAGGTAGTCGAGGGCGGAGGCCGCGTCGGACAGTTCGCCGATGCCCTGGTCATATTCGCCCTGGCTCCGGCCCACGCCGCGGAAGTTGAAGCGCAGGACGGTGAAGCCCAGATTGTAGAAGGCGTAATGCAGGTTATAGACCACCTTGTTGTTCATCGTCCCGCCATATTGCGGGTGGGGATGCAGGACGATGGCGATCGGGGCGTCACGGTCTTTCTGGGGGTGGTAGCGGCCTTCGAGACGGCCCTCGGGGCCAGCGAAAATCACTTCGGGCATGCGTATCGCGCCTGTTCTTTCCTTGAGCGATTTGTTGACGTTTTCGCTCGGACAATTTAGAACCATTCCAAAGCGCGGCGGGGCCGCGGTCCGGGGTCGGTTTCAGGTAATGGGCCGGTTCACCGCCGTCAATGTTTTTGGAAGGTTTGGGGCATGAAACTCTCGACCAAGGGGCGTTATGCGATGGTGGCGCTGGCCGATCTGGCGCTGGCCGAGGCCAAGGGGGGCGGGGAACTGGTGTCGCTGGCCGAGGTGGCGAAGCGGCAGGACATCTCGCTTCCCTATCTGGAGCAGTTGTTCGTGAAGTTGCGGCGGGCGGGGCTGGTGGAGGCGGTGCGGGGGCCCGGGGGCGGCTACCGGCTGGCGCGGAGCCCGGATTCGATCCGCGTGTCGGATGTGCTGGAGGCGGTGGAGGAGACGGTGGATGCGCTGCACACCGGCGCGGGGGCGTCGGGCGGCGTGTCGGGGACGCGGGCGCAGAGCCTGACCAACCGGCTGTGGGAGGGGCTGTCGGCGCATGTCTATGTCTTCCTGCACCAGACGCGGCTTTCGGATGTGATCCGCAACCAGATGACGCCCTGCCCTGCGGTGCCGGCGCTGTTCCGCGTGGTGGATGAGGATGCGTGAGGTCCTGTCCTTTGGCGTCCATGCTTTGGTCGGGCGTCGCCATGGGGG
>AYNO01000030.1 GCA_000500915.1 Rhodobacter sp. CACIA14H1 | reverse complement strand
CCCGCCCCCGCCGAAAAAGCGTGTCATTGCCCGCCTCGCCCGAAAGCACATCGTTGTCGGTGCGTCCTTCGAGGCGGTCGTTGCCATCCGCCCCCCAGAAGCGTGTCCTCGCCCCCCTCGCCGACCAGCGTGTCGTTGCCCGCGCCGCCAAGGATGCTGTCGGCGCCGGATTCCCCGGTTATGACGTCGTTGTCGTCCCCGCCATCGATCGTGTCCGCGCCGGAAGTGCCGTTCAGCGTGTCGTTGCCCCGCCCCCCGAAAAGCAGGGCCAGACCGGCGGTCGCGTCGAAGCCGCCGGCATCGTCGATCAGGTCGTCCCCGTCGCCGCCGAAAACCGTGTCCCTGCCGGACCCGAAGAACAGCGTATCGTTGCCCGCGCCGCCGTCCAGCACGTCGTTGCCCGACCCGCCATAGAGCGAATCCGCCCCGTCCCCGCCGATCAGGCTGTCCGCGCCGCCCGTGCCGATGATGGAATCGGCTCCGCTGCCGCCATCGACCGTCACGCCGGCCGTGATGCTGTCCGCCCCGAGGAAGACATCGTTCGCCGCGCCGAAGGTGAACCGTTCCACCTGCGTGAAGGTGGCGATCTGCGCCCCGCCGATGACGGTGACGGTCCCTGCCTCGTTCCCCGTCAGGTTGACCCGCACGCCCGAGGCCGAGGGATTGCCCGACATGTCGATGGTGTCGGCATCCGTCCCGCCCTCGCCCCCGAGGATCGTGTCGTTGCCCGTGGTCTGGTCCAGCACGAAGATGTCCGCGCCGTCGCCCCCGTCCAGCGAGTCATTGCCCGCGCCGCCGTTCAGCGAGTCGTTGCCTGCCCCGCCGAACAGCCGGTCTTCGCCCGCCCCGCCCAGCAGCGTGTCGTTCCCGCCCGCGCCGAGCAGGCTGTCATTCCCGCCGCCGCCGTCGATGAAATCGTTCTGTTCGGTGCCGGTGACCGTGTCGGCGGCACTGCCGCCGATCACCCGTTCGATGCTGATATAGGTGTTGCCGTGGTTGTCGGTGCCGGTGGCAAGGTTGATGTTGAAGGCGACCGTATCGACCCCGGATCCGGCGATCTGGTAGGTATCGGTGCCGTCACCCCCGTCAAAGACGTCGGCATCCCAGCCCGCGATCAGCGTGTCGTTGCCCGCCCCGCCGCGCAGCGTGTCGTTGCCGATCCCCCCTTCCAGCACATCGTTGCCATTCCCGCCATCCAGCAGGTCGGCCGCCCCGCCCCCGAACAGCGAGTCATCGCCGTCCAGACCGGAGATGGTATCCGCCGCCGTGGTCCCGAGCAGGGAGTCATTGCCGGAGGTGCCGGTTATGGTGGCCATTATGCCTGCCCTCCGCCGGATGCGGCCGCGCGGCGCGGGCTGTCGGGAAGGGGCTGCGGGCGATGGGCGGTGACGCGCACGGATGCGGCACGACCTGCCGCAAGGGGGGCAGGGGCGTGCCTACGGCACGCGGTCCGCGAAAGGGCGCGGATATGGCGCGGATCAACGTCCATGTCACTCGTCACTGCTCACCCCCCGGTTCTGAACGACCGGGTCTTTGATGAGCTTAGGATCGTGAACAATCTGGCAATAAAAAGGCAGCGGCGTGGGGATTGTGCGTAAAACTGGAACAGTCACCGCCCTGCATGGCCGGTTGCGGGGGAAACCCCCCGCTCCCCGCCAAGCGTCGCCGGATCAGGCGGCCGATCCGCCCACCGTCAGCCCGCCGATCATCAGCGTGGGCTGGCCCACGCCCACCGGCACCCATTGCCCGGCCTTGCCGCAATTCCCGATGCCGGGGTCCAGCGCCAGGTCGTTGCCGATGGCGCGGATGCCCTTCAGCGCGGTCGCCCCGTCGCCGATCAGCGTGGCGCCTTTGACCGGCGCACCGACCTTGCCGTCCTGCACGCGATAGGCCTCGGTGCAGGAAAAGACGAACTTGCCGTTGGTGATGTCCACCTGACCGCCGCCGAAGCCCACGGCATAGATGCCGTCCTTCAGCCCGGCAAGGATCGCCGCCGGATCGTCCTGCCCGGCCAGCATGTAGGTATTCGTCATGCGCGGCATCGGGATATGGGCGAAGCTTTCGCGCCGCCCGTTGCCCGTGGGGGCCACGCCCATCAGGCGGGCATTCTGGCGGTCCTGCATGTAACCGACGAGGATCCCGTCCTCGATCAGCACGTTCTTGCCCGACGGCGTCCCCTCGTCATCGACCGAAATGGACCCCCGCCGGTCGGGGATCGTGCCATCGTCCAGCACGGTGACGCCGGGGGCCGCGATGCGCTGCCCCATCAGCCCGGAAAAGGCCGAGGTCTGCTTGCGGTTGAAATCCCCTTCCAGCCCGTGCCCGATCGCCTCGTGCAGCAGGATGCCCGGCCAACCGGGGCCAAGCACCACATCCATCACCCCCGCCGGGGCCGCCACCGCGTCAAGGTTGACCAGCGCGATGCGCAGCGCCTCTTGCACCATGGGCTGCCAGCGGGCACGGTCCATCAGCGCGGCAAGGCCGAAGCGCCCGCCGCCGCCCATCCCGCCCGACTCGCGCCGCCCGCCCTGTTCCACGATCACCGATACGTTCAGCCGCGCCATCGGGCGGATGTCGGACAGGCGCAACCCCTCGGGGCGCAGGATCTCCACCTCCTGCAGACCGGCCGACAGGGTGGCCGACACCTGCACCACGCGGCGGTCCAGCCCCCGCGCGTAGGCGTCGATCTCCTTCAGCAGGTCGATCTTCACCGGAAAGGTGGCATCCGCCATCGGGTCCGCGTCGGAATAGAGCCGCCGGTTCGTCCCCTTGGGCGCATCGGCCAGCGTGCCGCCGCCATCGCCCACCGCCAGCCGCGTCGTTTCCGACGCCCGCCGCAGCGCATGTTCCGAAATCTCGGTCGAATGGGCGTATCCCGCCACGTCGCCCTTCACCGCCCGCAGCCCGAACCCTTCGGAGGCGTCATAGGACGCCGTCTTGATCCGCCCGTCATCCAGCACGATCGCCTCGGAACGCCGCCGCTCCAGAAAGAGTTCGCCATCATCGGCACCCGCCGTCGCGGCCCGCAGGACGGCAAGCGCCGCGGACTCGTCGAGCATCGTCTCGAAAGGACGGAAGGGAGCGTCGGTCATGTCGGGAGTCCTTGATCTGCATCAAACGGTGCGCTTTTGCCGCAACGGTTTGGCTTGCCGCGCAGCCCCTAATATGGTTTCAAGCGGTCGGGAAACAACGGGATTCTGTGCCTTTGCCGGTTGCGGGCGGGACATGGGACAAAAAGCAGCGGCGTCAGGCCGCGCACTCGAACGGGATAAGAACATGCGTTTTCTGACCACTTTCAACGCTGTGGCCGCGGCTGGCGCAGGCTCGCTCCTTTCCGGCGCGGCCTTCGCGCAGGGGCTCGAGGTCGTGGGGCAGCCGCTTCCGAAGCTGACGGGCTTCCAGCCCGCGGCGACCGAACTGGCGCGCGACCTGCAGGGT
Organism: Rhodobacter sp. CACIA14H1; assembly: GCA_000500915.1. Classification (GTDB taxonomy): domain Bacteria; phylum Pseudomonadota; class Alphaproteobacteria; order Rhodobacterales; family Rhodobacteraceae; genus Paragemmobacter. The sequence continues at coordinate 26,913 of AYNO01000030.1, read as the reverse complement.
CTGGACCACATGATCCTGATCATCATCACGGTGATCACGATCTTCGTCACCGCCCTGCTGGTCTGGGTGATGATCCGCTACAACCAGAAGGCCAACAAGACCCCGGCCACCTTCACGCACAATTCCCCGCTGGAAGTGGCATGGACGGTGATCCCGATCCTGATCCTCGTCTTCATCGGTGCCTTCTCGCTGCCCGTCCTGTTCAAGCAGCAGGAAATCCCCGTCGCGGACGTGACGATCAAGGTGACGGGCAACCAGTGGTACTGGTCCTATGAATACACCGACAACGGCGTGAACGAAGACCCCGAGGCCGCCCCGATCGCCTTCGACAGCTTCATGCTGCAGCGCGACCAGCTGGCCCAGTACGGCTACGAGGACAGCCAGTACCTGCTGGCGACCGACACCGCCGTCGTCGTGCCCGTGGGCAAGACGATCGTGATGAACGTCACCGCCGCCGACGTGATCCATTCGTGGAAGATCCCCGCCTTCGGCGTCATGCAGGACGCCGTGCCGGGCCGCATCGCCCATCTGTGGTTCAAGGCCGAACGCGAAGGCATCTATTTCGGCCAGTGCTCGGAACTCTGCGGCAAGGACCACGCCTATATGCCCATCACCGTGAAGGTCGTGTCCGAAGCCGCCTATGCCGCATGGGTCGCCAAGGCCGAAGCCGGTGACGTGATGCTGTCGGACGCGGAACTTTCCGCGTCGGTGCAAGTGGCGTCGAACTGATCGCCTGAACGGCGTGGCAGGGACGGCCCCGGTGGACCGGGGCCTTTTCCCCACCTGAAGGATGGATAGGACATGAGCGACATCCGCGCCTACGAGCAGCCGAACGAGGCGGGCTTCGGCGATTACGTGCAGCTCCTGAAGCCGCGCGTGATGTCGCTTGTCGTCTTCACCGCGCTGGTGGGCCTTCTGGTCGCGCCGGTGTCCGTCCATCCCGTGATCGCCTTCGCCTCCATCCTGTTCATCGCGCTGGGGGCAGGGGCCTCGGGCGCGCTGAACATGTGGTGGGATGCCGATATCGACGCCGTCATGCGCCGCACCAAGGGCCGCCCCGTGCCGTCCGGCAAGGTCGAGGCGGGCGAGGCGCTGGCGGTCGGCCTTGGCCTGTCGGGCATCGCGGTCGTCATGCTGGGGCTGGCGGCGAACTGGCTGGCGGCGGCGCTGCTGGCCTTCACCATCTTCTTCTACGCCGTCGTCTATTCGATGTGGCTGAAACGCTCCACCCCGCAGAACATCGTCATCGGCGGCGCGGCGGGGGCCTTCCCGCCCATGATCGGCTGGGCCTGCGCGACGGGCAGCGTCTCCATCGAAAGCCTGCTGATGTTCGCGCTGATCTTCATGTGGACGCCGCCCCATTTCTGGGCGCTGGCCCTGTTCATGAAGGACGACTATTCCAACGCGGGCGTGCCCATGCTGACCGTCACCCATGGCCGCCGGTCCACCCGCAACCACATCCTCGTCTATACCATCCTGCTCGCCCCCGTGGCGGTCGGCGCCGCCTTCACCTCCATCGGCGGGCCGATCACCCTTGCGGCCGCACTGGCGCTGAACGCGTGGTTCCTTGTCGGCGCGTGGCGCATCTGGAAGCGGGACGAGGCCTTGGCCGAGGCGGACAATTACGCGACCGAGAAGTCGGTCTTCCGCTTCTCGCTCTACTACCTTTTCCTGCATTTCGGCGCCTTCCTTGCCGAAGCCGCGCTGAAACCCTACGGGCTGGGGGGCTGGTAAGATGGCCTTCCCGCCCGAACATGAAATCCACAAGCGCCGCCTTGGCCGAAACGTGGGCGTGGCGGTGACGCTGGCCCTTTTCATCGCGCTGGTCTTCGCGCTGACCGTGGTGAAGGTCACGCGCGGCGACCCGATGCAGGCCTTCGACCACAGCGTGCGCCCCGAAATGGCAACGCCCGGACAGACCACGGAGGAGGGCCAATGAAGAACCAGAACCGCACCGCGCTCTACCTTGTCGGCGTGGTCGTCACGATGGCATCGCTGTCCTTCGCCGCCGTGCCCTTCTACGACTGGTTCTGCCGCGTCACCGGCTTCGGCGGGACGACCGGCGTGGCCGAGGCGGCCCCCGACACGATCCTCGACCAGACCGTGGTCATCAAGTTCGACGCCTCGACCGAACGCGGGATGCCGTGGCAGTTCCGCCCCGTCCAGCGCGAGATGACAGTCCGCATCGGCGAGAACGCGCTTGCCTTCTACGAGGCGTACAACCCCTCGGACAAACCCGTGGCCGGCACGGCCAGCTACAACGTCGCGCCCGACGCGGCGGGGGGCTACTTCTCGAAGATCGAATGCTTCTGCTTCACCGAACAGGTGCTGCAACCGGGCGAACGGGTGCAGATGCCCGTCTCCTTCTTCGTCGATCCCGCGATGGTGGCGGACCCCGAAGGACAATTCGTGAAGGAGATCACGCTCTCCTACACCTTCTACCAACAACCCCTGCCCGAAGAACAGGCCGCGCTTGAAGTGCCTGCCGGGCAGACGGTAAACTGACAAGAAACGCGAGGGAACCGGAATGGCACACGCCAAGAACCACGATTACCACATCCTGCCGCCGTCGATCTGGCCGTTCATGGGGGCCGTGTCGGCCTTCGTCATGCTGTTCGGCGCGGTCATGTGGATGCACGGCAAGGGCCCGTGGCTGGGCCTGATCGGCCTTGTGGGCGTGCTTTACGTCATGTTCGCCTGGTGGGCGGACGTGGTGAAGGAAAGCCAGGTGGGCGACCACACCCCCGTCGTCCGCATCGGCCTGCGCTACGGCTTCATCATGTTCATCATGTCGGAAGTCATGTTCTTCGCGGCGTGGTTCTGGTCCTTCTTCAAGCACGCGCTCTATCCGATGGGTCCGGACAGCCCGGCGATCGACGGGGTCTGGCCGCCTGCGGGGATCGAAACCTTCGACCCGTGGCACCTGCCGCTGATCAACACGCTGATCCTGCTCTGCTCGGGCGCGGCGGCCACCTGGGCCCACCACGCGCTGGTGCACGAGAACAACCGCAAGGACCTGATCAACGGTCTGGCGCTGGCCATCGCGCTGGGCGTGCTGTTCACCTTCTTCCAGGCCTATGAATACAGCCACGCCGCCTTCGGCTTTGCGGGCAACATCTACGGCGCCAACTTCTTCATGGCGACGGGCTTCCACGGCTTCCACGTCATCATCGGGACGATCTTCCTGACCGTCTGCCTGATCCGCGCCATCAAGGGCCACTTCACCCCCGAAAAGCACATCGGGTTCGAAGCCGCCGCCTGGTACTGGCACTTCGTCGATGTGGTCTGGCTGTTCCTCTTCGCTTCGATCTACGTCTGGGGTCGCTGATCCCCGCCAGATCGGAGAACGGGGGGCGGCGCCCCGCCCCCCGACCCATACGGACAGGCGCGGACCCACGGGTGCGCGCCTTTCCTTTTGACGCACAGGTGCCTGCATGACCCGCCGCATGATCGTTCCCCTGCTGATCGGCCTTCTGGGCGGCGCGATCCTGATCTCGCTCGGCGTCTGGCAGGTGAACCGCCTGCACTGGAAACAGGGCGTGCTGGCCGACATCGCCGCCCGCATCGTCGCCGCCCCCGTGGACCTTCCCGCCAGCCCCGACCCGCAGGCCGACCGCTACCTTCCCGTCACCGTCACGGGCCGCTTCACCGGCGACCACCTCGACGTTCTGGTCAGCCGCAAGCAGATCGGCGCAGGCGTCCGCGTGATCGAGGCGTTCGAAACGCAGGACGGGCGCCGCATCCTCGTGGACCGTGGCTTCGTCACCGACGACGCCCGCGCCGACCCGCGCGAGTCGGGCGCGGCCACGGTGGAAGGCAACCTGCACTGGCCGGACGAAACCGACAGCTACACCCCCCCGCCGGACCCCAAGACCGGCCTGTGGTTCGCCCGCGATGTGGCAGCCATGGCGCAGGCGCTGGACACGGAACCGACATTTATTGTCGCCCGCAGGCCAACCGGTGGCGAGATCGAGCCGATGCCGGTGGACACATCGGGTATTCCCAATGACCATATGAACTACGCCATCACGTGGTTTTCGCTGGCCGCCGTCTGGCTGGGGATGACAGCGTATCTTCTGTGGCGTATCAGGCAGCGGACGGTTTGAAGGCATGACGATGAACTATATCTCCACCCGTGGCGCGGCCCCGGTCCTGACCTTCGGCGAAGCGATGATGACGGGCCTTGCCCGCGACGGCGGGCTTTACGTCCCCGACACCGTGCCGACCCTGTCCCACGCCGACATCGCCGCCATGGCGGGCCTGCCCTATGAGGACATCGCCTTCCGCGTCATGCGGCCCTATCTGGGCGACACCTTCACCGATGCCGAATTCAAGGGCCTGATCGCCCGCGCCTATGCCGGCTTCGGCCACGCCGCCCGCGCCCCCCTCGTGCAACTCGGCCCCAACCATTTCCTCTTGGAGCTGTTCCACGGCCCGACGCTGGCCTTCAAGGACTTCGCCATGCAGCTCATCGGGCAGATGATGCAGGCGGCGCTGGCCAAGACGGGCGAACGCATCACCATCGTCGGCGCGACCTCGGGCGATACCGGATCGGCGGCGATGGAGGCATTCCGCGGCCTCGCCAATGTGGATGTCTTCATCCTCTACCCCCATGGCCGCGTGTCCGAAGTCCAGCGCCGCCAGATGACCACCCCGACCGAGGCGAATGTCCACGCCCTCGCCGTGGATGGCGACTTCGACGACTGTCAGGCCCGCGTGAAGGACATGTTCAACGACTTCGCCTTCCGCGACGGCGTGCGGCTGGCGGGCGTCAACTCGATCAACTGGGCGCGGGTTCTGGCGCAGGTGGTCTATTACTTCTCGGCTGCTGTCAGCCTTGGCGCCCCCCACCGCGCCGTCAGCTTCACCGTGCCGACCGGCAATTTCGGCGACATCTTCGCAGGCTACATCGCAAGGCGGATGGGCCTGCCCATCGGCAAGCTTGTCATCGCCACCAACCACAACGACATCCTCGACCGCGCCATGCGGTCCGGCGCCTACAAGACCGATGGCGTCCGCCCCTCCATCAGCCCCTCCATGGACATACAGGTGTCGTCGAACTTCGAACGCGCCCTGTTCGATGCCTATGGCCGTGACGGCAAGGCCGTCGCGCAGCTCATGGCGGAACTGAAGGCCGGCGGCTTCCACATCAGCCAAGGCGCGATGGAAATGCTGCGGGCCACCTTCGCCTCGGGCCGCTGCTCGGAAGAAGAGACGGTCGCCACCATCCGCACGACCTTTGCCGCCACGGGCGAAATCCTCTGTCCCCATTCCGCCGTGGGCGTGAAGGTGGCCGAAGAACATCTCGGCCCCGAACCGATGGTGACACTGGCCACCGCCCACCCCGCCAAATTCCCCGACGCCGTCGAAGGCGCGATGGGCACGCGCCCCGCGCTGCCCCCCCGCATGGCCGACCTTTTCGACCGTCCCGAACGCGTCACCCGCGCCCCCAACGACCTTGCCGCGCTGCAAGCCATCATCCGCGAAAGGACCGGGCATTGAGCCTGAAGATCACCACGCTTCCCAACGGTTTCCGCATCGTCACGGAAAACATGCCGGGGCTGCTTTCCGCATCGGCGGGCATCTGGGTCACGGCGGGCGGGCGGCACGAACAGGCCGAACAGAACGGCATCGCCCATTTCCTCGAACACATGGCCTTCAAGGGGACCGAGCGGCGCACCGCCCTGAAGATCGCCGAAGAGATCGAGGATGTGGGCGGCTACATCAACGCCTATACCAGCCGCGAGATGACCGCCTATTACGCCCGCATCCTGTCGCCCGACGTGGCGCTCGCGCTGGACGTGATCGCCGATATCGTCCTGAACCCCGTCTTCAACGCCGATGACATCGAAACCGAACGCCATGTCATCCTGCAGGAAATCGGGCAGGCGCTGGACACGCCGGACGACATCATCTTCGACTGGCTGCAGGAAGTCAGCTATCCCGACCAGCCCTTCGGCCGCACCATCCTCGGCCCCGCCGAACGCGTCTCGGCCTTCGGGCGCGACGACCTGAAGCGGTTCGTCCGCGAACATTACGGCCCCGACCAGATGATCCTCGCCGCCGCAGGGGGCGTGGACCATGACGCCATCGTGGCACAGGCGGAACGGCTGTTCGGCCACCTGAAACCCGTGGGCAATGCCCGCCTTCACCCCGCGCAATTCGCCGGCGGCGAAAAGCGCGAAATCAAGGATCTGGAACAGGTCCACTTCGCCCTTGCCTTCGAAGGGCCGGGCTACCGCGCCCCCGATGTCTATACCGCGCAGGTCTATGCGACTGCGATGGGCGGCGGCATGTCCTCGCGCCTGTTCCAGAAGATCAGGGAAGAGCGCGGCCTGTGCTATTCCATCTTCGCGCAAAGCGGCGCCTACGAGGATACGGGACAGATCACCGTCTATGCCGGCACCTCTGCCGAGGAAATCGACGACCTCGTCGGCCTGACGATGGACGAGCTGAAACGCGCCGCCGATGATATGTCCGAGGCCGAGGTGAACCGCGCCCGCGCCCAGTTGAAGGCGGGGCTGCTGATGGGGCTGGAAAGCCCCTCCAGCCGCGCCGAACGCAATGCCCGCCTGCTGGCCATCTGGGGCCGCGTGCCGGGGGTGGAGGAAACGGTGGCCAAGATCGACGCCGTCTCCACCGGCGATGTCCGCACCTATGCCGAAGGGCTGATCGGTGCCCGCGCCGCGATGGCGCTTTACAGTCCCGTGGCCGACGCGCCGGGGCTGGAGGCGGTCAAGGCAAGGCTCGCCGCCTGATGCTGGGCCTGCGCCGCAAGGTCAGGATCGAGACCGAGCGCATGACGCTGCGGCTGCCCCAGCACGCCGACTGGAAACCATGGGCCGCGCTGCGCGAGGAAAGCGCGGCCTTCCTGACCCCGTGGGAACCCGTCTGGGCGGGTGACCACCTGACCCGCCGCGCCTTTACCAACCGCGTCTATTGGGCGACCCGCGCCGAAGGGCAGGGGACGGCGCTGCCCCTGATGCTCATCCGGCGCGAGGATCAGGCGCTGCTGGGCGCGATCACGCTGGACAACATCCGCCGCGGCCCGTCGCAATCGGGCACGCTGGGCTACTGGATCGGCGAACGCTTCTCGCGCCGGGGCTACATGCGCGAGGCGATCCTGTCGGTGGTGCATCACGCCTTCACCACGATGGACCTCAGCCGCGTCGAGGCCGCCTGCCTGCCGGAAAACGCGGCATCGCGGGGCGTGCTGGAAAAATGCGGCTTCAAATATGAAGGCGTGGCGCAAAGCTACCTGCAGATCGCGGGCCGCTGGCGCAACCACGTGCTTTACGCCGCGCTCCGCACCGACCGGCGCGGGCGGACGGATGTGGGGTGATACAGGCCGAAACGCCTTTTCCTTCGACGCGACGGCGGGTCATCGCCCGTGGCCCAAAGCCACGGGCGGCGGCCGTCCCGCCCCCCCGGGGCGGCCGCACGGGGTCCGTGCGTCCACCCCGGCGTGACGGCCGCCACCCTAGCGTCGCGCGGGGTCGGCCAAGTCAAGGGGCCGTCCTCCCCCGCCGCTAACGAAACCGTGAACCCCGCCGCCCCTTGCCCCGTGCCACGCTGCCGCATCTTCCCAAGGGACAGCCAGCAACGAGAGGACGCGACATGACGCCCACCGTGCCGACGACCATTGCCCTCCTCCTCGCCGCCACGACAGCCACGACAGGCACCACCGCCACGGCGCAGGACCGAATCCCCTCCAACTGCTTCGCACTGGCACAGGCGCCGGTGGAAAGGCTCTGGCACGCCTCCATCGGCCAGCCCATCGACGCGGCCCATGTCCGCATCCGCTACCTCGGCCACGCCTCCTTCGCGATCGAGGCCGAAGGCGGCACCCTCGCCGTCACCGATTACACCGGCTTCATCGGCAATCCGGACGTGGTCCCCGATGCCGTCACCATGAACAACGCCCATTCCACCCACTGGACCGCCAACCCCGACCCCCGCATCCCCCATGTCCTGCAGGGCTGGCCGACCGAAGGCCAACCCGCCTTCCACGAGCTTGACCTCGGCCCGATGCTGATCCGCAACGTCACCACCGACACGCGCGGCCCCTTCGGCGAAGGCGCCCGCGCCGACGGCAACTCCATCTTCGTGTTCGAGGCGGGGGGGCTCTGCATCGGCCATCTCGGCCACCTGCACCAGATCCCCGACGATGCCCAATATGCCTCCATCGGCAGGCTGGACGTGGTCATGGTCCCCGTCGATGGCGGCTATACCATGTCCACCGAGGCGATGGCCGAAGTGGTAAGCCGCCTCCGCGCCTCGGTCGTGATCCCGATGCACTGGTTCTCGGGCGCGTCCCTGACCACCTTCCTGCAAGAGATGGAGGGACAGTTCCAGATCGTCGAAACCGGCGGCCCCGACCTCGAACTCTCCTTGCAGGACCTCCCGGGCAGCCCCACCATCATGGTGCTGCAACCCGAATACATCCCCTGACGCCCTTTCCCCTGCGGCAGCCGCAGGCTAGGAAACGCGCGGAAGGAGTCCCCGATGCTGAACCCCGCCGATCCCGCCTTTGCCGCCCGCCTCGCCGCGCAACTGCCCGACGGCACGCTCCGCCAGCCCGAACCGCGCCACCTCGAGGAACCGCGCGGGCGCTGGACGGGGCAGGGGGGGCTGCTGGCCCTTCCCCGCTCCACGGACGAGGTGCAGACCATCCTCCGCGCCTGCGCCGAGGCCCGCGTCGGCGTCCTGCCCTGGGGCGGCGGCACCGGCCTCGTCGGCGGCCAGATCATGCCCGACGGCCCCGCGCCCGTGATCCTGTCGCTGGAACGCATGGCCGCCATCCGCCACATCTGGCCCGACGAGAACGCGCTGGAGGTGGAGGCCGGCGCCACCCTCCAATCCGTGCAGGACGCGGCCAGCAGCGCGGGCCGGCTGTTCCCCCTCTCGCTCGCCTCCGAAGGCACGGCCCGCATCGGCGGGGTGCTTGCCACCAATGCCGGCGGCATCGGCGTCCTGCGCTACGGCAATGCCCGCGACCTGACGCTGGGGGTAGAGGCGGTCCTGGCCGACGGCACCGTCATCGGCGGGCTGAAACGGCTGCGCAAGGACAATACCGGCTACGACCTGCGCCACCTGCTGATCGGCGCCGAAGGCACGCTGGGCATCATCACCGCCGCCACTCTGCGCATGGTCCCGCGCCCCGCCGTCTCTGTCACCGCGATGCTGGTGGTGGACAGCCCCGCCGCCGCGCTGCGCCTGCTGACGCTGGCGCAATCCCGCGTGCCGGGCATGGTGTCGGCCTTCGAACTGATCGCCAAACGCGGCTTCGACTTCCTTGCCGAAAAGATGCCCGAAGTCGCCAACCCCTTCGCCACCGCCCCCGACTGGTGCGTGCTGATCGAACTCGGCCTGCCCTCGGTCTTCGAGGCCGAGGAAGTCATGGCCTCCCTCTATGCCGAAGCCGACGAAGCGGGGCTGGTGCGGGACGGGGTCATCGCCGCCTCGGAACAGCAGCGCCAGTCCCTCTGGCGCATCCGCGAGTCGATCCCCGAGGCGAACCGCCTGATCGGCTCCGTCTCCTCGCATGACATCTCGCTGCCGCTCTCGGCCGTGCCCGACTTCATCCGCGCCGCCGATGCCGCGCTGGCGGCGATGGGGGATTTCCGCGTCAACTGCTTCGGCCATCTGGGTGACGGCAACCTGCATTACAACGTCTTCCCCGGCCCCGGACGCAGCCGGAAGGACCACGAACACGAACGCGACGCCATCAAGGCCTGTGTCCACGACCTCGTCCACGCCATGGGCGGATCGGTCAGCGCCGAACATGGCGTGGGCCGCCTGAAGGTCCCGGATCTGGAGAAATACGGCGATCCCGGCAAACTGGCCGCGATGCGCGCCATAAAGGCCGCGCTGGACCCGCTGGGCATCCTGAACCCCGGCGCGGTGCTGCGCGGCTGATGCGTCAGGCCCCGTAGCGCCGCAGTCGCCGCTTGATCCGCATCCGCGTCGCCTCGTCGCGCAGCAGCGTCGCCCCGGCATTCTTCACCGCCGAAAGCAGCCGTTCACCGGAAAGGATGGACAGGGCGCGGGGGCGCAGCCCGTTCAGCACGTAATAGGCATTGCAGGGGATGGCCCGCGTGCCGAACCGTGCCTTGTATCCGGCCCAATCCCCGCCCGTCCCGAAGTCGAAGACGCGACAGGACGTATTCGCGATCAGGTCCATCAGGACATGCAGCATCAGCACCGTCCCGACCGAATAACGCGCGAACTGCGGATCGAAGCCCGGCGTGTCGTCAAGATAGATCCCGCCCGAGATCACCCCCCGCGAAAAGGCGCATGGCACCCCGTCCAGCAGCAGCAGATGGCAACGCAGCCTGCCCTGTTCGGCAAGATGGACGAACCACTCCCGCGTGGGCCGGTCGTTGCACAGTCTCTGTCCGACTCCCCACTGATAGGTCATCCGGCTGATGCGTTCACCCTCGCGCAGGAAGGGCTCCACATCCTCGGGGCGGCTGACGACGCGGACCTCCATGTCGAACTCCTTGCGGACGCGCCGCAACTTCCAGCTCAGGTTGCGCCGCTCCTTGCGGGGAAATCCGTGCAGGTAATCGTCGAAACACGCGGGCAGGTCGATCAGCCAGCGCACGCCCTCCTTCCGGCCCAGGCGCAACGGAAGGACAGGGAAGGGCAACAGGTCCAGCGCCGCCCGCAGCGACGACCCCTCCCGCACGTCGCCCAGATCGATCAGATCGGCCCGTTCCCGCGCCAGCACCCGCCCCAACAGGTCGGCGATGGTCTGCGGATCATGGGCATCGGTCAGCCACGGATTGCCCAGCCGCAGCGTCTTGGCCGCAATCCGGCCCAGACGCCGCTCGCCCAGATTGAAGACATGCGGATGCGAGTCCCGCGTGAAAGGCATGAACAGCACCGCGCCGCCCGTTCCCTCGGCCACCGCGACGACATGCCGGTCGGCATCCCTGCCCGGCCTGGACGAGATGAAATCCCGGTAGTCCGGACAATAGAACAAGGCCCCGTCCCGCGCAGCGGTCCAGCTGCCACGCAGGCCCCTGACCTCCTCCGGCCGACCGAATACATCGCCGTGCGACCGGACTTCCCGCGTCATGCGGCAGGGGTGCCCCGACGATGGCACGACAAGGCGGCGGCGCATTGCACCGTCACCACCCCGCCGCAGCCATCATCCAGGAATCCGGTGTCCATATCCTCGGGTCCGCCTTGCCACTATTGCGACAATATTGGTTAACGCATGCACGTCAACCGTGAACGGCCCGTTTCGCCGCCGTTCGGCAGGACTGCGACGCGGCGATGCGCCAAGCCGCGACCGACAACAAGGCAGGGCAGAGGAAAATCGGGGAAAAGTGCAGGTTTCTGTTGCCAGGTACCTGCGAACCCCGCCTTACGCGGCTAAGCGCAAGGGCTTAGATTTGGTATTGCGAGCCGCTTACGCAGCCAGCGCCACCGGAGCACGGTTGTCATTGGCAACTGTGATCTTGGACCGATAACGGTGGTACCTCACCGAGCGAAAGCTGGCCTCTTTGAACGTTCGTCGATCCTGTTTCGGCCCCGAACCCCCGCAATGACCGGGTGGATTGGTGGAGCCGCCGGGTACCGCCCCCGGGTCCGAGCCGTCTATTACAGGTGCGTTTATCGCCATAGTCCGGGTTGCCCCGCACAGCGTGGAATATAGGGGCAGGCCGGTCCGGCTGCAAGGACCCGCGCACGCAGGCCCCTGCCAACCCGCCACGGCAACGGCTCCGCAGGGCCCGTCTCCGCGACGCAGCGGGGCCCGCGAAAGAAAAGACCTGCCGGCACTGCGTGCCGGCAGGTCCGTCAGGGGCAGACCTGCCCCCGTTCCGGTTGTCAGGACGGGCTCAGAACCCCGCCTTGATGTTCTCGAACTCCTGGATCATCTTCTCGCGGAATTCCGACGAGACGGGCGATTGCGCCAGAAGCGGCGTCGAGACCTGATCGACAAAGGCGGCCTGCTGCGCCTCCAGCGGGATGTCGGCCATGGCGGCGGTGTTGGAATGGGCATAGCCCAGCTCGTCCAGCAGCGCCTGCGCCGACCCGTGGGCCATCATCGAATTGATGAAGTCATAGGCCTTGTCCTCGGACCCGGGCGCGTCCTTCATGTTCACATAGCCGCAGAACCAGGTCGAGGCACCCTCGGCGGGCGACCGGTTGAAGCCGATGGGGAAATCCTCGGCCTGCAGCAGCGCGACGCCGTCATTCCACGACCAGGACACCAGAACCTCGCCCGTCGCCATCAGCTGCGACAGCTCGGCCGGATCGGCCCAATAGGCGCGGACATTGGGATGCACGGTGCGCAGCCAGTCGGCGGCGGCGGTGAACTGCTCGTCCGTCACGGCCGACCAGTCCTGCACGCCCGTGGCAAGGAAGGCCAGCGCCCAGATGTCGTCCGAATTGTCCGGAAGCGAGATGCGCCCCGCATATTTCGGATCGGCAAAGACCTGCAGCGACGCCACATCCTCGACCGGAACCTCGGTCGTGTTGTAGGCGACGGCGGTATAGGCATAGTCGGTCGGGATGAACCACACGCCGCCGTCATCCTTGACGACCGAGGAATTCATCAGCACCGGATTGATCTTGTCGAACTCGTTGATCTTCGACGTATCCCACGGCTCGATCAGCCCGGCCTCGCGGTAGCGCGGCAGCGAGGCGACGCAGGGATGCGTCACGTCGGACTTGAAGCCCGAGGACACCTTCTGGAACGCCTCGTCATCATCGGCGAAGAAGGAATAGGTGGGTTTCTGGCCGTGCTTGCCGACATAGTCCGTCAGCACGCCGTCGATTTCCCATCCGGCCCAGTCGAAGACGACCAATTCCGGATCGGCGGCGCGGGCCGCGCCCGCAAAGGCCACCACGGTGGCCGCAGTCGCGAGCAGGTATTTGGCGCGGATCATGCATTCTCCTCTCTGCTGGTGCATCGGCCGGCTGTTCCCCTGCCGGGCCGGAAAGCGTTGCGACGCTAGGTCAGGCGGGGACCGCCCTCAAGCATAAACTGCAACTTGGTGGTTCGTTCCGTTACGGCAAGGGCGCGACGGTTTCCGCTTGTGTTTTTTGCGCCGGATGCCCGTGATTGCGGCAGGAATGTCGCCGCCCTGCACCAAGTGGCGGCGACGGAAATATCGGAACGGGAGACTTGGCATGTTCAGGGCGCTGGTGGTGGACAAGGACGAAACGGGGGCGACACAGGCCGCCGTGCGCAATGTGGACGAGAGGGACCTGCCCGAAGGCGATGTCACCGTGGCGGTGGAATGGTCCACGCTGAACTACAAGGACGGGCTCTGCATGGGCTCGGGCGGCGGCATGGTGCGGGCATGGCCGCATGTGCCGGGAATCGATTTCGCCGGTGTGGTCGACTCCTCGGACGACCCGCGCTACCGCCCGGGCGACCGCGTGGTGCTGACCGGCTGGCGCGTCGGCGAAAGCCGCTGGGGCGGATATGCCGAAAAGGCGCGGGTCAGGGCGGACTGGCTGGTCCCCCTTCCCGCAGGCCTTTCGACGCGCGAATCGATGGCGGTGGGCACGGCGGGCTTCACCGCGATGCTGTCGCTGATGGCGCTGGAGGCGCATGGCCTGACCCCCGACATGGGCGAGGTGCTGGTGACGGGCGCGGCGGGGGGCGTGGGGTCGGTCGCGGTGGCGCTGCTGGCGGCGCGGGGCTATGCCGTCGCCGCCGTCACGGGCCGGCCCGAGACGGAAGCCTATCTGCGCGACCTCGGCGCGTCGCGGATCGTCCCGCGGTCGGATCTGGCCGAGACGGTGAAGAAACCGCTCGAATCGGAAATCTGGGCGGGCTGCATCGACAATGTCGGCGGCGCGATGCTGGCCCGCGTGCTGGGCCAGATGAAATCCGACTGCTCCGTCGCCGCCGTTGGGCTGGCAGGGGGGGCCGACCTGCCCGCCAAGGTCACGCCCTTCATCCTGCGGGGGGTGAACCTGCTGGGCATCAACTCTGTGATGGTCCCCTATGCGGAACGCGTCGTGGCCTGGGAACGGATACAGGCCGAACTGCCGATGGCAAAGCTGGAAGCCATGGTGCGCGAATGCGGTCTGGCCGACCTGCCGGAACTCGGCCGCGCGATCCTGCAGGGCGGGGTGCAGGGCCGCGTCGTGGTGGACGTGCGGCGGTAGGGCAGGGGGGCCGCCCCGCCGGACTGCCACGGGGCGTCGCGGTCGTTTTTCCCGTTTTCCCCGTCACACATAAGCAACGCCCAGTCATCGCCCGTGGCCCAAAGCCACGGGCGGCGGCCGCCCCGCCCCCCGGGGCGGCCGCATGCAGTGCATGCGACCACCCCGGCGGTCCGGCCGCCACCCTATCGTCGTTGCCAAGATCGAAGTGTTGACGTGCGCTCTGGAACCACTCCTCGCTTCCCCCACAGACGCGACGCCCAGTCATCGCCCGTGGCCCAAAGCCACGGGCGCCGGCCGCCCTTCCTGCCCGGCCACGGGCCGGGCGTTCCGGGCGGAAACTCTCCACCGGAGAGTTTTTTTTCGCCCTCCATCCCCCCGGGGCGGCCGCACGGGGTCCGTGCGACCACCCCGGCGGTCCGGCCGCCACCCTACCGGCAGCACCTAGAGATGGCGGTCCGGCCGCCACCCCGCCGCCAGCGCCAAGAACTGCGGTGCAGCCCCACCCCACCGCCAACGCCAGGACAGAAGCTCCCACCGGCCCCCCGCCGCCCCGTCCCCCCTTGCCCCCGCCCGCCCCGCCGCGCTACCACTTGCCCCGAAGGGCGCCCGCGCCCCTCTGCCTGGCGGAGAGACATCCGTCAGGCTGGCTGGAAGACCTGCCACGGACCGGGACCCGCCCGCCCGTGCGGGGGTGTCCCCGGTCCGTCAGGACCGATTGAAAAGGATACCGCCCCAGATGCCCCTCCCGACGCTCGACCTCGACTTCGTCCGCGCCAGTTTCCCTGCCTTCCGCTCGCCCGTCCTCTCCACCCATGCCTTCTTCGAGAACGCCGGCGGCTCCTTCCCCTGCGCACAGGTCGTGGACCGGCTCCACCGCTTCTACACCGACCGCAAGGTGCAGCCATACGCCCCCTATCCCGGCGCACAGGCCGGCGGCGCGGAAATGGACGAGGCCCGCAGCCGCCTTGCCGCGCTGATGGGCGTGGACCGTCAGGAAGTGTCCTTCGGCCCCTCCACCTCGGCCAATACCTATGTGCTGGCGCAGGCCGTGCGCAAATGGCTGGCGGGCAGCGGACAGGCGATCATCGTCACCGACCAGGACCACGAGGCGAATTCCGGCGTCTGGCGCCGCCTCGCCGACGAAGGGGTGGAGGTGCGCGAATGGAGGATCGACCCGCAGACCGGCTCCCTCTCCACCGCCACGCTGGAACCGCTGCTGGCCGATGGCAAGGCGCGCGTCCTCTGCTTCCCCCACTGCTCCAACGTCGTGGCCGAAATCAATGACGTCGCCGCCATCTGCGCAATGGCCCGCGCCGCAGGGGCCCGCACGGTGGTGGACGGGGTCAGCTACGCCCCCCACGGCCTGCCCGACATCCCCGCGCTGGGCTGCGACGTCTATCTCTTCTCGGCCTACAAGACCTATGGCCCGCATCAGGGCATCATGGTCATCCGCGACGCCTTCGGGGCGGAACTGCCGGGGCAGGGGCATTACTTCAACAACGCCACCCCCTACAAGCGCTTCACCCCCGCAGGGCCGGACCATGCCCAGATCGCCGCCTGCGCGGGTATGGCCGATTACATCGACGCGCTGGCCGACCACCACGGCCTTGCCGGCACCCCCGCCGAACGGAACCGCGCCGTCCATGACCTGATGCGCAGGCAGGAGGTGGCGGTGATCGCGCCGCTGCTCGACTACCTTGCCGCCCGCAACGATGTCCGCCTGATCGGCCCCCGCGACGCCGCCGCCCGGGCGCCCACCGTGGCCGTGGACCTTGGCCGCGAAGCCGAACCCGTGTCGGTGGAGCTGGGCAAGCGCGGCATCGCCTGCTGGGCGGGCGATTTCTACGCCGTGCGCCCGCTGACGGCGATGGGGGTGACCTCGGCAAGGGCGTGCTCCGGATGAGCGCGGTGCATTACACCGGCGCGGATGACGTGGCCCGCCTGATCGCGGCGCTGGACGAGGTGCTGTGATCCGGCACCCTCCCGTCCGCGCCAGCGAACGGAGTGCTGACCGAGGCCTTGCGGCTCAAGCCCGTTGCCGACTCCAAAGGCGCGACACCCCGATCCTGCCCCGTGGCCCCAAGCCACGGGCGGCGGCCGCCCTACCGCCCGCGCCAGCGAACGAAGTGCTGAAGGAGGTTCTGCGACCCATCCCGCTTTCCTCCCCGAAAGGCGCAACGCCCGGTCATCGCCCGTGGCCCCAAGCCACGGGCGGCGGCCGCCCGCCCCCCCGGGGCGGCCGCACGGGGTCCGTGCGACCACCCCGGCGTGACGGCCGCCACCCTACCGACAGCGCCGAGGGCGGTGTATTCATGGACGCTCCCCGCGACCACGCCCCTGCGCCTCCTGCTTTCATATCCCCCCTCTCCGCCCCCCCTCGGTCAACGGAACCACAGCTCCGCAAACCTGCGCCCCGAAGTGATCCACCCCCACCCCCCGCGCGTAACCCTTCCGGAATAACAAGAATTGCGCGCATGACTCCCCCCCTCCTCCTCTGGTTCCGCCGCGACCTGCGGCTGGACGACCTGCCGATGCTCGCGACCGCGCTGGCGACCGGCCAACCGCTGATCCCCGTCTTCATCCTCGACCCCGAAACCGAAGCCCTCGGCGCCGCGCCGAAATGGCGGCTCGGCCTCGGGCTGGACGCCTTCGCGCAGGCCCTGACCGCCGCCGGTTCGCGCCTGATCCTGCGCCGTGGCCCCGCCGAAGCCACGCTCCTGCAACTGGTCGAGGAAACCGGCGCCTCCGGCATCCACTGGTCGCGCCTCTACGACCCCGCCGCCAAGGCCCGCGACACCGGAGTCAAGTCCATGCTCCGCGCCCGTGGACTGTCGGCCGACAGCCATCCCGGCCACCTCCTGCACGAACCCTGGACGGTGGAAACGGGGCAGGGCGGTTTCTACCGCGTCTATACCCCCTACTGGCGCACGGTCCGCAGCCGCGACGTGCCCGCACCGGTCCCCGCCCCGTCCCGCCTGCCCGCGCCGGACCAATGGCCCGCCTCCGACCGGCTGGCCGACTGGCAGCTCCACAAGGCCATGAACCGTGGCGCCGCCATCGTCGCCCCCCATACCCGCCCGGGGGAAGAGGCCGCCCGCACCCGCCTGCACGAATTCCTGTCAGGCCCCGTTGACCACTACGACACCGCCCGCGACCTGCCCGGGACCCGTGGCACCTCGCGCCTGTCGGAAAACCTGACCTATGGCGAAATCGGCATCCGCCGCGTCTGGCACGCCGCCCTCGCCGCCTTCCATCGCGGCAGCGCGGGGGCCGAAACCTTCCTCAAGGAACTGGTCTGGCGCGAATTCTCCTACCACCTGATGCACCACACCCCCCACATCACCACCCGCAATTGGAAGCCCGAATGGGACAGCTTCCCCTGGCAGGGCGACAACCCGCAGGCAAGGGCGTGGACGCGCGGCATGACCGGCGAACCCTTCGTCGATGCGGCGATGCGCGAGATGTATGTGACCGGCACCATGCACAACCGCGCCCGCATGATCGCGGCCTCCTACCTGACCAAGCACCTGATGACCCACTGGAAGATCGGGCTGGACTGGTTCGCCGACTGCCTGACCGACTGGGACCCCGCCGCCAACGCGATGGGCTGGCAATGGGCCGCCGGATCGGGCCCCGACGCCGCCCCCTATTTCCGCATCTTCAACCCCGCCACCCAGGTCGAGAAGTTCGACCCGAAAGGCACCTACCGCCGCCGCTTCATCGCCGAGGGCCAGCGCAGCCCGGGACCCGAGGCGCTGGCCTTCTTCGCCGCCGCCCCCCGCGCATGGCAGCTCGACCCGCAGCGCCCCTATCCCGACCGCATCGTCGATCTGGCACAGGGCCGCGACCGTGCGCTTTCGGCCTATGCTTCCCGTGGCGGGACGGTAGAAGGGTGACGCGGGGGCAGCCTGTGCCGCCTGAACGAAACCCTTGAGTGACACGCGCGTATCTGTGACTGTGCGCCAAAAAACAAGAAAACGTGGGGAGTCCATGGACGTAACGACCACCATCAAGGGCCAGACCGGCCTGCCGCGCTATTTTGCCCAGGCCTTCACGGTGCTGCAGGGCATGGGGCGCGGACGGCTCGACTTCGTGCTGCCCGACGGCCGCCGCTTCCGCGCCGAAGGTCCCAAGCCCGGCCCCGTGGGCGAGATCGTGGTCCACAACCCCGACGTCTTCGCCCGCCTGATCCGCGAAGGCGACCTCGGCTTCTGCGACGCCTATCTGGACGGCTGGTGGTCCACCCCGACCTGCAGGCGCTGATGGACCTCGTCCAGCTTCCCGAAAACGACCCCGTCAATGACGGCTTCCCCGGCATGGGCCTGCTGCGCTTCTACGAAAGGATGCGCTTCTGGCTGCAATCCAACAGCAAGGCGCAGGCCAAGAAGAACATCTCATACCACTACGACCTCGGCAACGATTTCTACCGGCTCTGGCTGGACGACACGATGACCTATTCCTCGGCCATCTTCCGCACCGGACAGGAAAGCCTCGAATCCGCCCAGACCGAGAAATACAAGTCCATGGTGGACCAGATGGGCGCCCAGCCCGGCGACCATGTGCTGGAAATCGGCTGCGGCTGGGGCGGTTTCGCCGAATATGCCGCGAAGGAGCGGGGGCTGCGCGTCACCGGCCTGACCATCTCGAAGGCCCAGCACGACTATGCCGTGGCGCGGATGGAAAGGGCAGGGCTCTCCGACCGCGTCCAGATCAAGCTGCAGGACTACCGCGACGAACGCGGCACCTATGACGGCATCGCCTCGATCGAGATGTTCGAGGCGGTGGGCGAACGCTACTGGCCCGTCTATTTCGACACCCTGCGCGACCGCCTGAAACCGGGCAAGAACGCCACGCTCCAGATCATCACCATCGCGGACAAGCGGTGGGACGTGTACCGCAAGGGCGTCGATTTCATCCAGAAATACATCTTCCCCGGCGGGATGCTGCCCTCGCCCTCCGCCCTGCGGCACGAAGTCGAACGGGCGGGGCTGCGGGTCAAGGGCTCCATCGAATTCGGCCTCAGCTACAGCCAGACCCTGCGGCGCTGGCACGAAACCTTCAACGACCGCTGGGACGACGTGGCGAAGATGGGATTCGACGACCGCTTCCGCCGCATGTGGAACTTCTACCTCACCTCTTGCGCGGGCGCGTTCGAGGGCGGAAACTGCGACGTGACACAGATCACCGTCACCAAACCGTCCTGAGGTCCGCACGATGCCCACCGCCGCAAAGCTGGTCGCCGCCTTCTGCTTTGCCCTGCTTGCCTTCGTCACCTGCATCGCCGTCGAAGGCACCCTGCCGGAAGATACGCGCATCGGCTACATCTACGAAGTGTCGATCGCCTCGGGCGCCCTCTGCGGCTGGTTCATCTCCGGCTCCGCCCGCCGCACGGGCTATGCCGAGGCGGCGGCGACGGGCCTGCGCACCGCCGTCACGGCCACGGTCGTGGCGCTGGGCACGCTTGCCCTTGCCACCATGATCGCCATCTCGATGAAGGGGCGCTATCGCGGCCCGACCGACGCGGTCCTCGACATCTTCCAGAAATTCGCGGAATTCGGGCTGCTGACCCTGTCCATCCCCGCGCTCGGCACGCTGTTCTTCGGCGGGATGCTGGCGGGCATCGTGACCGAAAATGCCGGCCGCCGCTGGCGCTGAAAGGACTGCATGGCCTCGTTCTTCTTCTACGGCACCCTGTGCCATGCGCCACTTCTGGCCTGCGTGCTGGGCCGCCCCGCCGATCCCGTCCCCGCGACACTGGCAGACCATGCGGTGTTCTGGGCCGAAGGCGGCGCCTTCCCCCTGATCGTTCCGGCACCCGGGCAGGTGGCCCGGGGCCTCCTCCTCGAAGGGCTGACCGAGGACGAGGCCGCGCGTCTCGATTACTACGAAGGCGGCTTCCGCTACCTCACCCGCGATGTCCCCGTGCAGGCGGATGGCCGCCCCGTCACCGCCCGCGTCTATTTCCCCGAAACAGGGCGCTGGCACCCCGCCGCCCCTTGGTCACTGCCGGACTGGGTGACGCGCTACGGGGCGGCGGCGCTGGCCACGGCAGGGGATTTCATGGCGCTGATGGGGGAACATCCGGCGGAACGGGTCGCCGCCCGCTACGGCGCGATGCTGGTGCGCGGGGCTTCCCGCGTCCGCGCCGCCGCGCCGCAGCCCGCAACGCTGCGCCGCGCCGCCGCCCCCGACGATGTCACCCTCGCGTCCCGCGCCACGCCCTATGCCAGATTCTTCGCGGTCGAGGACTGGCGCCTCGGCTGGCGGCAATTCGACGGCAGCATGGGCGCCCCCGCCGACCGCGCCGTCTTCGTCATGGCCGATGCCGTGACCGTCCTGCCCTATGACCCCGTCCGCGACCGCGTCCTGCTGATCGAACAGTTCCGCACCGGCCCCCTTGCCCGCGGCGACGCCGCCGCATGGCAGCTCGAAGCGGTGGCAGGCCGCATCGATCCCGGCGAAACCCCCGAAGAGGCCGCCCGCCGCGAGGCGCTGGAAGAGGCGGGGCTGACCCTCGCCGACCTCCTCCCCGTGGCGCAATACTACCCCAGCCCCGGCGCGATCACCGAATACCTCTATTCCTACATCGCCCTCTGCGACCTGCCCGACGGCAGCGCGGGCGTCTTCGGCGTTGAGGGCGAGGCCGAGGATATCCGCGGCCACCTCCTCCCCTTCGACCGGATGATGGACCTCGTGGCGACGGGCGAAATCGCCAACGCCCCCCTGATCCTGACCGCCCTCTGGCTGCAACGCGAACGCCCCCGCCTGCGGCAGGGGTGAGGCGGCGAAGACCGCCACCACACCACACCCGAACCTGCGCAACGGTTGGCACGGACCGTGGCCCAAAGCCACGGTCCGCGCACGACCCGCCCCACCGGGTCGTGCGCCAGAGGCGCCCGCCCCGGCGTGTCATGCGCGGCCCTACCGGCGGAGGCGCGAAACGTGCCACCGGCACCTTTCGCCCCTCCTTGCACCCAGAGATGCGTGGCCCTCTGACCGCCGGAAACTCAGGCAACAGGCCTCTCGCCCGCCGCCAATCTCCACCAGCCCCACAACGGCACTCACCCCGCCCGCAACACCCGCACCAGCCCCGCCTGCCCGACCGCACCGGACGCCCCGCACCCCGCCACCGCCCAAGCGTTAACCTTAACGGCCCCTGTCCCCACCGCCCGCTGCGTGCTGACAGTTTGCGGCACAGGACACGGCACAGCCGCATCCTGCCCAACCTACCGTAACCGCAGCAGATTAACGCAGCGCACGCCTCACAGCGCCAGCGACACCCAGGCCCCGTTCCGCTTCGACGACCGCACGCAGGCATCCACGAAGGCGACGCCCTCCACCCCCTCCTTCAGCCCGGGGAACGTCACCGCCACATCCACCGCCACGCCGTCCCGCCGCGCCAGGATCGCTCGCGCCGCCTCGGCGTAAATATTTGCAAAACCTTCCAGATATCCCTCCGGATGCCCGGGCGGCACGCGCGTCATCCGCCCCGCCTCCGGCCCCGATCCGGCCCCGCCCCGCGTGATGCGGTGCTTCGGCTGGTTCAACGGCCCGACCCACAGGTAATTCGGGTCCTCCTGCGCCCATTCGATCCCGGCCTTCGTCCCGTAAACCCTCAGCCGCAAACCATTTTCACAGCCCGACGCCACCTGCGAACACCACAGCATCCCCCGCGCCCCCCCCTTGTAGCGCAGCAGGACATGCCCGTTGTCATCCACCCGCCGCCCGGGAACGAAGCTCTGCAGATCCGCCGCAAGGCTCTCCACCTCCAGCCCCGTCACGAAGCCCGCCAGATTGAACGCATGGGTCCCGATATCCCCGGTCGCCCCCCCGGCCCCCGACCGCGCCGGGTCCGTCCGCCAGTCGGCCTGCTTTTGTCCTGTCTGTTCAATGGGTTCCGCCAGCCAGTCCTGCGCGTATTCCACCTGCACCACACGGATATCGCCCAGCTCGCCGTTGCGCACCATGGCCGCCGCATGGCGGATCATGGGATAGCCCGTGTAGTTATGCGTCAGCGCGAACACCACGCCCGACGCCTCGGCGGCCTTGGCCAGCCGCTTCGCCTCCGGCAGGGTCGCCGTCAGCGGCTTGTCGCAGATCACATGGATGCCCCGCCGCAGGAACTGCATCGCCACCGGCGCGTGCATGTGGTTGGGCGTCACGATCGCCACCGCCTCGATCCCGTCCCTGCGCCGCGCCTCCCGCGCCGCCATCTCGGCAAAGCTCGCATAGGTCCGCTTCGGGTCCACGCCAAGGTCCGCCCCCGACGCCATGCTCTTTTCCGCATTGGACGAGAAACACCCCGCAACCAGTTCATACTGATCGTCAATCCGCGCCGCGATGCGGTGGACCGCGCCGATGAAGGCATCGCGCCCGCCCCCCACCATCCCCAGCCGTATCCGCGGCGCCCGCGCCACATGCGCCCCTGTAATGGCCATTCCAAAGCCCTCCCGTCTTCATCCGTTCCCAAGTTTCCGGGGGTGCGGGGGCTGGCCCCCGCTCCCGCAGGTTCAATCCAGACCCAGCATCCGCCGGTTCGCGGCCCGGTCCGTCCCCGCATCCGCGAAGTCGTCAAAGGCCTTCTCCGTCACGCGGATGATGTGGTTGCGCACGAACTCCGCCCCCTCCCGCGCCCCGTCCTCGGGGTGCTTCAGGCAGCATTCCCATTCCACCACCGCCCAGCCGTCGAAGCCGTATTGCGTCAGCTTGGAAAAGATCCCCACGAAATCCGCCTGCCCGTCGCCGGGGCTGCGGAAGCGGCCCGCGCGGTTGACCCAGGACTGGTAGCCGCCATAGACCCCCTGCCGCCCCGTCGGGTTCAACTCGGCATCCTTGACGTGGAACATCCGGATGCGGTCGTGGTAGATGTCGATATGTTCCAGATAATCAAGGTGTTGCAGCACATAGTGGCTGGGGTCGTACAACATGCAGGCGCGGGAATGCCCCTTCACCCGTTCAAGGAACATCTCGTAGGACACCCCGTCATGCAGGTCCTCGCCGGGGTGGATTTCGTAGCAGACATCGACCCCCATCTCCTCGGCATGGTCCAAAATCGGCAGCCAGCGCCGCGCCAGCTCGTCAAAGGCCTCTTCGATCAGCCCCGCCGGACGCTGCGGCCAGGGATAGACGTAGGGCCAGGCCAAGGCCCCCGAAAAGGTCGCATGGGCCGAAATGCCAAGGTTCCGTGACGCGGTCAGCGCCTTCTTCACCTGATCCACCGCCCACTCGGCCCGCGCCTTCGGATTACCGCGCACCGCAGGGGCCGCGAACCCGTCAAAAGCCGCGTCATAGGCCGGATGCACGGCCACAAGCTGCCCCTGCAGGTGGGTGGACAGCTCCGTCACCGCCACCCCCGCCTCGGCCGCGACGCCCTTGAACTCGTCGCAGTAATCCTTTGACGCAGCGGCCTTTTCCAGATCGAACAGCCGCCCGTCCCAGCTTGGCACCTGCACGCCCACATAGCCGCAATCGGCGGCCCAGCGGGTGATGGACTTCCACGAATTGAACGGCGCCGCATCGCCTGCAAACTGCGCCAGAAACAGCGCCGGACCCTTTATCGTCTTCATCTTGACCCTCCTCCCTCTCCGTCTCAAAGCCCCTCGCCGGGGTCGGGCGCGTCAAGGAACTGCGCCCGCTCCACCGCCCGCCTCTCGATCGCCGCGATGATCGCCTTGGCCAGGAAATGCCCCGCCCGCGACACATCCTCCTTCAGCACGATCAACTCGCCCCGGAAGCGGTGCAGGAAGGGGATCGCCTCCTTGCCCACCCCGTCGAAATCCCGCCCGATCACCGCCCCCGCCCGCTCCGCCCCGTGCGTCGCGGCCATCGTCGCCGTGGTGGACCCCAGCACCAGCCCGTCCGGCGCATTGGGCGCACGGAACCGCGCCTCCACCGCCCGCTCGATCTCGGTCCCCGGACTGTCCGACGTGACACCCTCCGCCACCTCGAAGGACAGGCCCAGACGCGCCGCCTCGTCCGCGAAACCTTCCAGCATGTGCCGCGCATAGCTGTGCGCCCGGGGCGGCGCGATGATCATCAGCCGCCTGCGTCCCCGCGCCGACAGGATGCGCACGGCCTGCCGCGCGAAGGCTTCGTTGTCATAGTCGAAATAGGGATGGTCGATCTCCATCTCCGTCCGCCCATGGGTGGCGAAGGGAAAGCCGCGCTCGTGCATGTAGCGCACGCGCGGGTCGTCGGGGCGGGTCTGGTTCAGGATGATCCCGTCCGCCGATCCCGTCTCCACGATATAGCGGATGGGGGACATCGGGTCCTCGTCGGGAAAGAAGGGCATGACGACAAGGTGATAGGCCGTCCCCTTCAGCGTCCGCGCGATGGAATAGAGAAGCTGCGACGTATGGTTCATCACATCCGCCTCGGCCGACAGGACCAGCGCGATCACGTTGGTCTTGCCCGTCCGCAGGCGCACGCCCGCCCGGTTGGGACGATAGCCCAGCCGCTCGGCCATCTCGCGCACGCGGCGCTTCGTCTCCTCGCCGATATCGGGCGCATCCTTCAGGGCGCGGCTGACCGTGGCCACGGCAAGGCCGGTCGCCGCCGCGATGGTCTTCAGCGTGGGCCGTTCCTCGGGCGAAAGGAGGTGCGAATCTGTCATTCCCGCTGCCCTTTCCGCCGCGCTGCGGCTTTGTCCCGCCGCGCTGCGGCAGGCCCCGCGGGGCGCAGCGGGGCAGGGCAGGGGGGACAAGCGGCGAATCGCCCCGCCCCTCCGGCGCCGCACAACCCTGACGCGCCGAAAACGCCCGTCTGCCAAGGCGTTGGGCGGCATTCCGTGCGGTTTCGGAAACGGCGGGAAGCATGGTCGTGACAGGTCCCAAGGCGCTGCGATTCACCTTTATTTGACCTTGCGACAAGGGTGCCCACAAGCACAAAGATTGCTTGATCGAAAAAACTATAACGTTATAGAAATTACCTATAACGATTTAGAAACCGGGAGGAACCAATGAAACGCTTTACTCTGGCTGCGGGGCTCCTTGCCTCCGTGGCTCTGCCCACGGCTGGCATGTCCACCGAACTCGAAGTCACCCACTGGTGGACTTCGGGCGGCGAGGCGGCGGCGGTGGCCGAACTCGCCAAGGCCTTCGACGCCTCGGGCGACAAGTGGATCGACGGCGCCATCGCCGGCTCCGGCGGCACGGCGCGGCCCATCATGATCAGCCGCATCACCGGCGGCGACCCGATGGGGGCCACCCAGTTCAACCACGGCCAGCAGGCGCTGGAACTGGTCGAGGCGGGGCTGATGCTCGACCTGACCGACGTGGCCGAGGCCAACAACTGGAAAGAGATCGTCAACCCGCCGTCGCTGCTGGACGCCTGCACCGTGGACGGCAAGGTCTATTGTGCCCCGGTGAACATCCACTCGCCCGAATGGCTGTGGATTTCCAACAAGGTATATGAAGACCTCGGCATCCCGGTCCCCACCAACTGGAACGAATTCGTCGCCTCCGCCCCGCAGGTCGAAGCGGCGGGCAAGATCCCGCTCGCGCTGGGCAACCAGCCCTGGCAGTCCAACCTTGCCTTCGGCGCCATCTCGGTCGCCGTGGCCGGTCTCGACGTGTGGAAGAAGGTCAACGTGGACAAGGACATGGACGTGGCCGCCGGCCCCGAATATGCCGCCGTCTTCGCCGCCGTGGCCGATGCCCGCAAGCTGGCCGCCAAATCCACCGTGCAGGACTGGAACCAGGCCACCAACCTCGTCATCACCGATCAGGCCGCAGGCCAGATCATGGGCGACTGGGCGCAGGGCGAATTCGCCGTTGCGGGCGAAGTGGCGGGCAAGGATTACACCTGCCTTCCGGGCCTCGGCCTGAACGCCTACCTCTCCACGGGCGGCGATGCCTTCTACTTCCCGAAACTGGAGGACGCGGAAAAGGAAGCCGCGCAGAAGCGTCTCGCCGCGCTGCTGGTGGCCCCCGAAACGCAGGTGGCCTTCAACCTGAAGAAGGGCTCGCTGCCGATCCGGGGCGACGTGGACCTGTCCGCCGCCAATGACTGCATGAAGAAGGGTCTGGAACTGCTGGCCTCCGGCAATGTCGTGCCCTCGGGCGACATGGTCTGGTCCGCCGACGTGCAGAAGCAGATCGAAGACCTGATGGTCGAATTCTGGAAATCCGACATGTCGGCCGAGGATGCCCATGCCAAGTGGGTGGAAATCCTGAAGTCCGGCGTCTGATCCGCGCCATCATCGGGGGGCTGCGCCACGGCGCCGGCCCCCCTTTCCCCGACCCACAGACACGGGAGGCACGCCGCGCATGGCTGAGAACGCGCGCAGGAGCCGGCTATTCCGCAACCTGACCGCCAAGGTGGCGGCCATTCCCATGGTGCTGACCGCGCTCGTGGTCTTCGTCGGCGGCACCGTCTGGACGGTCGTCTATTCCTTCACCAATTCCAAACTCCTGCCGAAACTGAACTGGGTCGGCCTCGACCAGTACGAACGGCTCTGGACCACCAGCCGCTGGCTCATCGCGATCGAGAACCTGCTGATCTTCGGCGTCCTCTCGCTGGTGCTGACCATCTCCATCGGCTTCCTCCTCGCCGTCCTCCTCGACCAGAAGATCCGCTACGAGGATACGTTCCGCACCATCCTGCTCTATCCCTTCGCCCTGTCCTTCATCGTGACGGGGCTGGTCTGGCAATGGATCCTGAACCCCGATTTCGGCATCCAGTCCGTCCTGCGCTCGCTGGGATGGGAAGGGCTGGAACTCGACCTCCTGCACGACCCCGACATCGTGCTCTACGGCCTGCTTGTCGCCGCGCTCTGGC
>AYNO01000029.1 GCA_000500915.1 Rhodobacter sp. CACIA14H1 | reverse complement strand
GTCAGGGTGAGGGGGCACGACACCCCCCGCTGGACTCACCCGTCCAGCCGCCTGGACTCACCCGCCGGGCGGATCGTTACCGGACTCCTCCTTCACCGCCCGCCGCGTGCTGACAGTTTGCGGTACAGTTCGCGGCACGGAACACGGCACCCCGGGGCGGGCCACACCCCGTCACCCCGACCGCGCCGATTCTGAACCGATTGCAAAGAAACCGCCCGCTGCGTGCTGACAGTTTGCGGTACAGTTCGCGGCACAGCCGCCGGTACGGCCGCCTCACCGCTCCGGATCGCGGTAGTCATGCACCCCGCCCCGCCAGTCCGTGATCCGCCACAGCCCCCCGTCCAAAGGCTCCGCATGGTCCCGCACCAGCGGCACCTTCCCGTAACCCCCCGGAATATCAAGCACATAGCTTGGCAGCAGCGTCCCGCTGACCCGCCCGCGCAACCCCGCCATCAGCGCCTGCCCTTCGGCAATCGTGGTGCGGAAATGCCCCGTCCCCTTCGCCAGATCGCAATGGTGCAGGTAATAGGGCTTCACCCGCAACCTGATGAGTTTGCGGAACAATTCCTCCAGCGCCGCCACGCTGTCATTGATCCCCCGCAACAGCACCGACTGCGACAGCAACGGCACCCCCGCCCCCGCCAACCGCCCCAGCGCCGCCTCCGCCGCCGCCCCGATCTCCTGCGCGTGGTTCGTATGCACCACGACCCAGACCACCGGCCCCCGCAACGCCTCGACCAGCTCTGCCGTCACCTTTTCCGGCGCCACCACGGGAATCCGCGTGTGTATCCGCACCACATCCACATGCGGAATGGCCGCCAGCCGGTCCATCAACCCCTTGATCCTGCGGGCAGAAAGCACCAGCGGGTCGCCGCCTGTCAAAATCACCTCGCGGATCGCAGGATTAACCGCGATGTAATCCAATGCCGCCACAAGGTCAGGCTCCGGCAGCGAACCCTCTTCCCCCACCGCCTCGCGCCGGAAACAGAAACGGCAATACACCTCGCAGGTCTTGGTCACATGCAGGATCACACGGTCCGGATAGCGATGCGTCAGCCCCTTCACGGGCGCATGGGTGTCATCCCCGATGGGATCGCCCAATTCCTCGTCGCGGATCGTCAACTCCTCGACCGACGGCACGAATTGCCGCGCCACGGGATCGCCCGCCGCGACCACCGCCCCGCGCATCGCACCGGTCATGCGGATGCGGAACGCGTTTTCCACCGGCACCAGCGCAGGCGCGGCGTCAGCGGCGACCAGCCCCTCAGCCACCATCTGCGCCACACCATTGATCGCCTGTCGCGCCATGCCCGCCCCTTTCCAGCGGGCGGCACCTACCAACCGCCGCCTTCGGGCGCAAGCCTTGCCGGAAAAGCGAATAACGCGCATGATCCATGCGCATGAATAGAAGGGATGCCAGATGCCCAGTCCGGTCCGCAAACCCACCAACATCACGCTCGACCCCGCCCTCCTGGCCGAGGCGCGGGCGCATGGCGTCAACATTTCCCGTGCGGCCGAGGACGGATTGCGCGCTGCACTGAACGCCGCGAAAGCCGCGAAGTGGCAGGAAGAAAACGCCGAAGCGATAAGGAACTCAAATGCTTGGGTCGAAGCGAACGGCCTGCCTCTGGCCGGACGCAGGCCCTTCTAGTGGCCCGCTACGATATCCACCCCGCCCCTGACGGGCGCGGCTATTGGCTGGATGTGCAGGCGGATCTGCTATCCTCGCTGAACACCCGCATCGTCATCCCGCTTATCCCGCGCGACGTGGCGCCAACCCCCGCCGGCCGGCTGAACCCCGTGTTCTTGATCGACGGGGCGGAACATGTGTTGACCACGCAATTCCTGTCCGCAGTCATGGCGAACACCCTGCCCCACCCGACGGCGTCGCTGGCCGACCAATCCGACAGGATCATGGCCGCGCTGGATACAGCCCTTATCGGGTTCTAGGCCTCCGGCACGAGGATCTCGCGCTTGCCCACATGGTTGGCGCGGGTCACGACGCCCTCTTCCTCCATCTGCTCCACCAGACGCGCGGCCTTGTTGTAGCCGATGCCCAGCTTCCGCTGGATGTAGGACGTCGAACACTTCCGGTCCTTCGCCACGATCGCAACCGCCTGATCGTACAGCGCATCGTCGGACCCGGCCTCGCCGCCCCCCAGACCCAGCACGAGGTCGATATCATCCGCCCGGTCATCCTCCGGCCCCTCGACCACGCCGGACATATAGGCGGGCGGACCGAAGCTCTTGAGGTGATTGACGATTTCCTCGACCTCTTCATCCGAAACGAAGGGCCCGTGGATGCGCGTGATCTTCGCGCCCCCTGCCATGTACAGCATGTCACCCATGCCCAGCAGTTGCTCCGCCCCCTGTTCGCCAAGGATGGTGCGGCTGTCGATCTTGCTGGTCACCTGGAAGGAGATCCGCGTGGGGAAGTTCGCCTTGATCGTGCCGGTGATCACATCGACCGAAGGCCGCTGCGTCGCCATGATCAGGTGGATGCCGGACGCCCGTGCCATCTGCGCCAGACGCTGGATGCAGGCCTCGATCTCCTTGCCGGCAACCATCATCAGGTCGGCCATTTCGTCAACGATCACAACGATGTAGGGCAGCGCGACGGGGGCGAATTCCTCGGTCTCGAAGACGGGTTCGCCAGTATCCTCGTCAAACCCCGTCTGGATCGTGCGCTTGAACATCTCGCCCTTGGCCAGCGCCTCGCGCACGCGGCCGTTATAGCCTTCGATGTTCCGCACGCCCATCTTGGACATCTTGCGGTAACGCTCCTCCATCTCGCCCACCACCCATTTCAGGGCGACGACGGCCTTCTTCGGGTCCGTCACCACGGGCGACAGAAGATGCGGGATGCCGTCATAGACCGACAGTTCCAGCATCTTGGGGTCGATCATGATCAGCCGGCATTCCTCGGGCGTCAGCTTGTAGAGCAGCGACAGGATCATCGTGTTGATGGCAACCGACTTGCCCGACCCCGTGGTCCCTGCAATCAGTAGGTGGGGCATCTTGGCAAGGTTCGCCACCACCGGCTCGCCCCCGATATCCTTGCCCAGCGCCAGCGGAAGCCGCATGTTGCTGTCGCCAAAGTCCCGTGCGGAAAGGATTTCCCGCAAGACGACCTTCTCGCGATGCGCGTTGGGCAGTTCGATCCCGATCACCGTCCGCCCCGGCACGGTGGACACGCGGGCCGACAGCGCCGACATCGACCGCGCGATGTCATCGGCCAGCCCTATCACCCGCGACGCCTTCAGCCCCGGCGCAGGTTCCAGCTCGTACATGGTGACGACGGGGCCGGGGCGGACCGACACGATCTCGCCCTTCACGCCGTAATCGTCCAGCACGCTTTCCAGCATCCGCGCGTTTTCCTCCAGCGCCTCGTCCGACAGCGTATGGCGCTGCACCGTGGACGGCGACGCCAGCAGGGACAGCGGCGGAAGTTCGTATTCCGGCTGGATTTCCTCGAATTTCAGGCGCGGCTGCGCCTCGGCCATCGCCTGACGCGACGGGGCGACCGGCTTCTTCGCGCCGTGCTGGACGACAGGGCGACGGTCCGCCACGACGGACGGGCGGGCGACGGCGGGGTCGAAGTCCGGCTCCCCGTCATCGTCCTGCCAGTCATCCGCATCGGCGCGGAACATGTTTTCAGGTTCGTCCCAATCCTCCGCCTCGACAGGCGGCGCGGCATCCCCGGCCCCCCGCAGCGCGGCACCGAGCTGCGGCACGACAGGCGCCGCCATCAGCTCCGCACCGGCCATGACCGGCGGCTCGGGCGGCAGGGGCAGGGCACGCGGGCGCGGCGTGGTATCGGCGATCAGCGGCGCCGGACCACGGCGGAACGCGGGTTCGCGGCGCTGCACGGCGGCCTGCACCACATTGACCGGCCCGCCGGGATTGCGGATGCGCGACTTGATCGCGTCGGAAATGCGGGCGCGGATACGGTCTTCATCCGGGGCGTAATCGTCGTCGGAATAGTCGGGCTGGACAGGCTCCACCAGTTCCGGCTCGGGGTCCGAAAGACGGCGCATCAGGCCCGGGACACGGGCCAGAAGTCCGATCTTCTCCTTCGGCGGCGCGTAATGCGGGGCTTCGGCCAGCGGTGCCGAATAGCGCGGTTCGGCCCGCAATTGCGCGGGGCGACCCCATTCGCCGGCACCCTGCGCGGGCGACATCGGCGGTTCCGTCAGGGGACGGCGCACCACGCTGCCCCGCGCAGACTGTGCCGGCTCGGGCTGCCAAGCGGCATGGCGCTGCGGCTCCTGCCCACGGGCCGCATGTGCTGCGCGGCGGCGGTCCTGCATCGCCGCGGCGGCCCGGGCCGTGCCTTGTGCGCCCTGCCCCGCCAAAGCCCGCGCCTGTGAATAGGCCAGCACGGACCCGACCATCAGGAAACGCCCGATCGTCCGCAGTTCCTGCCGGTCGAAGCCCGTCACGAACAGCATCATCGCCACCATGCCCAGTCCGGTCAGCAAGGACACGACCTTCAGGCTGAACCCCGCGCTGCCAGGCACGATCTGGATCAGCGCCCCCACGACCGTATCCCCGAACAGCCCGCCCAGCCCGAAGGAATGCGCCCAGCCCGCACCCGGAACCAGCGTGGCGACATAGACGCAGGACACGGCAACCGCGATCACGGCGAACATCAGCCGCCCGATCGCCCGTTCCGACCCGCGATGCAGCATGAAGCGAAGACCCCACGCGGCGATGATGACCGGAATTGACCACGCCCCCTTGCCACCGATGATGATCAGCGTCGAAGCCAGACCCGCGCCGAACCGACCCAGCAGGTTCTTCGCCGGCTCCTCGGTCGCAACCATCCAGCCGGGATCGTCCGGCGAATAGGTCCACAGCATTAGGGCGAAGCACAGCGAAACCGCCAGCAGCACAAGTCCGAGCAACTCGCGCCCGCGCCGCTCCAGCATCGCCTGCATGTTCTGATCCAGCAGTGGATCCCTCTGCCGCGCCTGATACGATGCCATCCTGCCCTTCCTCACCCGTAGATGCAGTCGCGAAGCTTGGTCAGCCCGCGCTGCATTTCTTCAACCGGGGCCACCAGCGCGACCCTTATATATCCCTTGCCGGGGTTCTGCCCCCCGACCTCGCGCGAAAGATAGGCACCGGGCAGGACGCGCACGCCCGCCTCTTGCCACAGCTTCAGCGCAGCCTCCTCGCCATCCTCGACCGGAAGCCAGAGGAAGAAGCCGCCTTCGGGCGTCTGGAACCCCTGCACCCCTGCAAAGACCCGATCCGCGATCCGGAACTTTTCCTGATACAGCGCAAGGTTTTCCACCACATGCGCCTCATCCGACCATGCCCGTTCGCTCACCCGCTGGACAGGCAGGGGCAACGGCGCACCCGCAAAGGCGCGCAACTGGCGGATGCGGGCGATGCCCTGCGCACCACCGGCCACGAAGCCCGACCGAAGCCCGGGAAGGTTCGACCGCTTGGACAGCGAATGGAAGACGAACACGCGCTCGGGGTCCGCCCCGACGGTTGCCGCCACCTCAAGGGCGCCGGGGGGCGGGGCATCGCGCCAGATCTCCGAATAGCATTCGTCGGAAAAGACGGGGAAATCATGCTTTTCCGCCAGCCGCAGCAGGCGTGCCAGATAGTCCCGCGATGCGATGGCACCCTGTGGATTCGCCGGCGAACACAGGAAGGCGATCGCCACTCGGTCCAACACATCGGCGGGAAGCGCGGCATAATCCGGCAGGAACCCCGTCGCCGCCGTGGCCGCAACATAGACAGGCTCCGCCCCCATGGCCAATGCCGCCACGGCATAGACCTGATAGAAGGGGTTGGGCATCAGGACCACGGGCCGCTTCCCGCGCTTCACCTCGGGGCACAGCGCGACAGCGGCATTGAACAGCCCCTCGCGCGTGCCGTTCAGCACCATCAGCCGGTCCTCGGCCACCGTCACGCCATAGCGCCGCGCCAGCCAGCCAGAGATCGCCGCCAGAAGTTCGGGCGTGCCGTCATTCGGCGGGTAAACCCCGAAACCGGCAATGTTTTCCGCCATCACGCCCGCAACGAATGCGGGCATGGGATGGCGCGGTTCGCCGATGGTCATGGCAATCGGTTCGGCCCCCGGCTTGTGGGAGTCGAGCAATTTCCGCAAGCGCGGAAATGCGTAATCCGGCAGGCTTTGAAACCGCTCAGGAAACTGCATTCATGCCTCAATTACGGGGTCGTGCCGCCCCGTTGCGTGGAACGATAGCCAATGGCGGGCCGATGGTCCAGAAAAACGCAGAGATCGCGGCAACTTGCGCCGCAGGGTTGTGTCTTTTCCGACTCTTGTCCTAGCGCAAGGCGCGGGCCGCCGCAGCCCCGAGCCGCAGCAACCGCTCCTCCTGCATCGGGGCGGCCATGAAACTGATCCCGCAGGATGGCTGCACCGTGGGCAGGGTAAGGGCGCAAAGGCCCATCAGATTGCCGATGCGCGTGTTGCGCAGCGCAAGCAGGTTTTCGGTGACATAATAGTCATTGTCCTGCATCAGCCGTTCGGCATCCGGGGGCAGGATGGGCGATGTGGGGACCAGCACCGCGTCATATCCGGCGGTCTTTTCGGCCCATATCTTGCGCAACACCTCCAGCCGCCGCCAGCCCGCGACGTAATCCGCCGCGCTGAACCCCGCACCGGACCGGAACCGTTCAAGGATGCGGGCGAACATCTTGCCCGGCGCGGCCTCGATCACCTCGCGCCAGATGCCATAGGCTTCGGCGGTGAACAGCGCGGCGGCAAGGCCCATCGCCTCGGCCACTTCGGCCATGCGGCCCCGCCGGATCGTGGCTCCCGCAGCGGAAAGCCGCGTCAGGGCGTCGTCGAACCCTTCGCCGGGACGGTCGCGCAGGTCATCCAGCGCGACGGTTTCAAGGACGAGGAAGCGCATCCCCGACAGGCCGGTCCCGCCAAGGTCCGTAGGACGCCCGCCCTCCATCGCGGCCAGAAGGAAGGCGCAATCCTCCACCGTCCGGGCTATCGGTCCCACGGTGTCGAACTTCTCGCAAAGCGGCACCGCGCCGCGCAGGGACAGCCGCCCCGCCGTGGTCTTCAACCCCACAAGGTCGTTCCACGCCGCCGGGATCCGCACCGATCCGCCCGTATCCGACCCGATCGCCGCCGGGGCCAGACCGAAGGCCACCGATGCCGCCGCCCCCGACGACGACCCGCCCGCCACCGCCGACTCGTCATTCACGCAGGGCGGCGTTGCCGTGACGGGGTTCAGACCCAGACCCGAAAAGGCCAGTTCCGACATATGCGTCTTGCCCAGACAGACCAGCCCGCCCTGTGTCGCCACCTCCAGCACATCGGCATCCCTGTCGGGCGTGCGGCCTTTCAGCAGCGCGGAACCCGCCTCGGTCGCCACGCCAGCCGTGTCGAACAGGTCTTTCCAGCTGACCGGCACCCCGTCCAGAAGCCCGCGACGGAATCCCTTGCGGGCGCGGCCATGGGCGGCCATCGCCTCGGCCCGGGCGCGGGCGGCGGTGGTGCGGGCATAGATGCGGTCGGCCAACGGGTGACTGGCAATCGCATCCAGATGCGCCTCGGCCAGATCGACGGGGTTGATTCGCCCCGCCCCGATCTCGCGCCCCAGTTCCGCTGCCGTCAGGTTCTGCCAGTTCTTCGCCATCAACCCGCCCCTCGTTTCGGGAAACGGTAGCGGCAGAGCGGCGCATGGACAATCCCGCCTTGCCCGCCATATTTGGCCCATGATGCCCGATACCGATATCCTGATCGCCGGTGGCGGCCTGAACGGCCCCGCACTTGCCCTTGCCCTGGCGCAAGGGGGGCTGCGTGTCACCGTGGTGGATGCCCGCCCCGCCCCCGCCCGGGCCGAAACGGGCTTCGACGGACGCGCCTATGCGCTGGCCATCGCGTCGCGGCGGCTGCTGTCGATGATCGGGATATGGCAGGCGGTGGGCGATCTTGCGCAGCCCATCCACCGGATCAAGGCATCGGACGGGTTGGCCGGTCAGGGACCGGCACCCTTCTTCCTGACCTTCGACGCGGCCGAGATCGAGGAAGGCCCGATGGGTTTCCTGCTGGAGGACCGGCACCTTTACGCGGCCTTCCTTGCGGCGATGGGCGAGAACCCGAATATCACACTCTTGTCCGGCGAAACCGTCGTCGCGCAGGAGGTTGCGGCGAACGGGGTGACGGTCACGCTGGCCTCTGGCAAGACCCTGTCCGCCCGCCTTCTGGTGGGCTGCGACGGGCGGGGCAGCGGGACGGCAGCGCGGGCAGGTATCCGGCGGGTCGGCTGGGGTTACGGGCAGACCGCGCTGGTCACGGCGATACGGCACGAGCGGGATCACGAAGGCACCGCGCACCAGTTCTTCATGCCTGAAGGGCCGCTGGCCATCCTGCCGCTGAAGGGCGGCCACCATTCCAGCATCGTCTGGAGCGAGACAGAAGCGAACGCCGCCCGCATCCACGCCCTGCCGGACGACCTGTATCTGCAGGCGCTGCGTCCCCGCTTCGGCGACTTCCTCGGCGACATCGCGCTGGCGGGGGACCGGTTCACCTATCCGCTGTCGCTGTCGCTGGCCGAACGCTTTGTCGCGCCCCGTGTGGCGCTGGTCGGGGATGCGGCGCACGGGGTACATCCCATCGCGGGGCAGGGGCTGAACCTTGGCCTGCGCGATGTCGCGGCCTTGGCGCAAGTGGTGGTGGAAGCGGCGCGAAGGGGCGAAGACATCGGCAGCCCCGTCACGCTGGACGCCTATCAGCGTTGGCGCAGGTTCGATTCAACCGCGCTGGCGCTGGGGATGGACACGGTCAACCGGCTGTTTTCCAACGACAACCCCGTGCTGCGGGCGGGGCGTGACATCGGGCTGGGGATCGTCAACGCGATGCCGGGCTTGCGGCGGCGTTTCATCCGTCAGGCCGCTGGCCTGCAGGGTGATCTGCCGCGCCTGCTGGCAGGGAAAGCGATCTAATCCAGAGCGCGCGCCTCTCCGACCAGCATGATCGGTATGCCGTCCCGGATGGGAAAGGCCAGCCTCGCGGCCCGTGAAACCAGTTCGTTGCGGTCGGCATCATAGGTCAGAACCGCCTGCGTCACCGGACAGACCAGCGCCTCGAGCATCCGCCGGTCAAAGACCGTGGCATCCGTCATTGCATCACCTCTTCCCCCGAACCGCCGCGCAGGGCGAATTCGATCAGCGTCACCAAAGTCTCGCGGCGGGTGCTCAGCGACGGCGCTTCCAGCAAGGCCTGCTTGTCTTCGGGGGTGAAGGGGCAGAGCATCGACAGCGAGTTGATCAGCAGCTCCGTTTCCGCCTCTTTCAGGCTGGACCAGTCGGTGGACAGGTTCTGCGATGCGAAATAGCGGCCCAGAAGCGACAGGAATGCCTCGCGCCGGAAACCCGGATCCTCCTCGGTCGCCCCGAGATCGCGCTGGAATCCGCCCCAATCCACCGAACAGCGGCGATAGGGGGTGAAGCCCGAAACCTCTTCCTTCACGCGGAACCGCGAGATGCCGGACAGGGTGATCATGTACCGCCCGTCCTCGGTTTCGGAAAACCCCGTCAACCGGCCCGCGCAACCGATGGCATTCAGACGCTTCTCGCCCGTTCCCGGCACCTCGCGCGGCTGGATCATGCCGATCAGCCGGTGCTTGGTCTTCAGGCAGTCCTCGATCATCGCCAGATAGCGCGGCTCGAAGATATGCAGCGGCAGGCGGCCACGGGGCAGTAGCAGTGCTCCGGGCAGCGGAAAGACGGGGATCGTCTCGGGCAGGTCTGCGGCGTTCATCATGCGCCTTCAGGTAGGCCGGATGGACCGTCAGGCAAATATCATCGACGACAGGCGGCGACGGCCCTTCAACACGACCGGGTCGGTCGGTTTCAGCGCGTCGAAGATCGTCATCAACTGTGCCTTGGCCGCGCCGTCATTCCATTCTCGGTCCAGACGGAACAGGTCCAGCAGCACATCCACCGCCTCGTCCACCTTGCCGGCCGCGTGAAGCGCGGTGGCCAGATCGAACCGCGCCTGGCGGTTCTGCGGATCAGCCTGCACAGCGGCGCGAAGCTCCTGCTCCGGCCCTGCATTGGCGGCCTGTTTCGCCAGTTCCAGCTGCGCCCGCGCGGCTTCGACTTCCTTGGCCTTGGCGATAGCAGAGGGCGCGGCGTCAAGCATCGCTTCGGCCTGATCCAGTTGCGCCAGCGCCAGATGGCACCGCACCAGCCCGCCATAGGCTGCCGCATTCTCGGCTTCTTCGCCAAGGATCGCGGCGAAGGTTTCGGCGGCATCGGTCACGGCGCCTTCGGCGAGCATCTGCTCGGCAGCCTCCAGCGCCTCGGCCAGACCGCCGTCACCTGCCAGGGCAGAGAGCTTGTCCACGAATTTCTTGATTTCGGATGGCGGAATGGCCCCCTGGAAACCGTCCACCGGCTGGCCCTGCCAGAAGGCATAGACCGTGGGGATCGACTGGATGCGCAACTGCGCCGCGACCATCTGGTTCTGGTCCACATCGATCTTGACCATCTTCACCTTGCCGCCTGCCGCCTTGACGGCAGCTTCCAACGCAGGGCCAAGCGTCTTGCACGGGCCGCACCAGGTGGCCCAGAAATCGACGATCACCGGCACCTCGCGGCTGGCGTCGATGACGTCCTGCATGAAGGTCGCCTCGGTCCCGTCCTTTACAAGATCACCTTGCGGAGCCGCCTTTTCGCCCATACCGAACATCGCATTCCTCATCAGGCATGTCTTTCGCCCTATATGCGCGTCAGGTGCGGAAAGGCCAAGGGGCAAACCCGCTTTACCTGCGCCTTGCACCGCCCTAGCCTGCCGCCGGACCGACCCGGAAAGGATTGCAAATGCCCGTCCTGCTGACTTTCGGCGACAGCAACACCCATGGCACCCCGCCCATCGTGGACCGCAACGAATATCACCGCTTCGGGCCCGGGGTCCGGTGGCCGACTGTGGCGCAGGCCGCGCTCGGCCCGGAATGGGAACTGGCGGAAGAGGGGCTGCCCGGACGCACGGCACAGTATGACGACCCCGTGATGGGCGCACATATGAACGGCCGGGTGGGCCTGCGTATCGCGCTCCAGACGCACGGGCCCATCGACGTGATGACGCTCATGCTGGGGACGAATGACGTGAAGACGCGCTTCGCCAGCACGCCGCCAGAGGTTGTGGCCGGTGTTGCCGGCCTGCTGGATGTGGCAATGTCGCAAGAGTATCAGGACCGCCACGGCGGTTTTCGCATCCTTCTGATCTGTCCGCCGCCTGTCGTGGAAGTCGGACCCATCGCCACGGAATTCTGGGGCGGCGCCGCACGGTCGCAAGCCCTGCCCCCGCTCTACGAGGCGCTGGCAAGGTCGCGGGGGGTGGGGTTCCTCGATGCGGGGAAGGTGATTTCGGTCAGCCCTGTCGATGGCGTGCATTACGACGAGGCTGCCCATGCCACGCTTGGCAAGGCCGTCGCCGGGGCCGTCAAGGCGCTGTTCTGAGCGGGGTCGTCATGGATATCGAAAAGACTGCCCTTCCCGGCGTCGTGATCCTGACCCCGCGCCGCTTCGGCGACGACCGCGGCTGGTTCAGCGAAACGTGGAACGCCGCCCGTATGGCCGAGGCGGGTCTGGACTTGCCCTTCGTGCAGGACAACCATTCCTTCTCGGCGCAGAAGGGCACGCTGCGTGGCCTGCATTACCAGTCACCCCCCCGCGCACAGGACAAACTGATCCGCTGCACGCAGGGCGCGATCCTTGACGTCGCGGTGGATGCACGGCGCGGGTCGCCGACCTACGGCAAATCGGTTGCGGTGGAACTGGGCGCGGCGAACGGAAGGCAACTCCTTGTGCCGAAGGGATTTCTCCATGGTTTCGTCACACTGACGCCGGATTGCGAGGTGCAGTACAAATGCACCGACACCTACGCCCCTGCCCATGACGGCGCGGTGCGCTGGGACAGCGTCGGGGTGGACTGGGGCCTTTCCGGCGATCCGGTGCTGTCCGCAAAGGATGCGGCAGCCCCGGCTTTTGCCGATTGGGAAAGCCCCTTCGTGTGGGAGAACGTCGAATGAAGATCCTCGTGACGGGGGGCGCCGGTTTCATCGGGTCGGCCGTGGTGCGGCTGGCCGTGGCGCGTGGCCATTCGGTCGTCAACCTTGACGCGCTGACCTATGCAGCCTGTCTGGAAAACGTGGCCTCCGTCGGCAATTCGCCCCGCTATGCCTTCGAAAGGGCGGATATCCGTGACCGGGCGGCGCTGGACCGCATCTTCGAGCAACATGCGCCCGATGCGGTGATGCACCTTGCTGCCGAAAGCCATGTGGACAGATCCATCGACGGGCCTGGCGATTTCATCGAATCCAATGTCACGGGCACGTTCACCCTGCTGGAAGCCGCCCGCGCCTACTGGACGCGGCAGGGCAAACCCGAAGGATTCCGCTTCCATCACATTTCGACCGACGAGGTCTTCGGGTCGCTCGGCCCGACCGGGAAGTTCACCGAGGACACCCCTTATGACCCGCGCAGCCCCTATTCCGCGTCCAAGGCAGCGTCGGACCATCTGGTGCGGGCTTGGCACGAAACCTACGGGTTACCCGTCGTCCTGACCAACTGCTCCAATAATTACGGGCCGTTCCACTTCCCCGAAAAACTGGTCCCCGTCGTCATCCTGAACGCGCTGGCAGGCAAGCCCATCCCCGTTTACGGCAAAGGCGAAAACGTGCGGGACTGGCTCTATGTCGAGGATCATGCCGACGCATTGTTGACGGTGCTGGAAAAAGGCCCCGTCGGGCGCAGCTACAATATCGGCGGAGAGAACGAGGCGCGGAACATCGATCTTGTCCGCACCATCTGTCACCTGCTGGACGAGATGCGCCCCGCGAACGCGCCGCATGACCGTCTGATCACCTTCGTGGCGGACCGCCCGGGCCATGACCTGCGCTATGCCATTGATCCGGAACGCATCCGCGCGGAACTGGGCTGGCGCCCCTCGGTCACGCTGGAGGAAGGGCTGCGCCGCACCGTCCGCTGGTATCTGGAGAACGAGGCGTGGTGGCGACCGCTCCAGCAGCGCAGGGGCGTGGGCGAACGGCTGGGGGTCAAGGCGTGAGGCTGCTGGTCTTCGGCCAAACCGGACAGGTCGCGCGGGAACTGGCGCGGCGTCTGCCCCCCGGGGTGACGGCGACCTTCCTCGGTCGTGACAGGGCCGATCTGACCGACCCCGCCGCCTGCGCGGCGGCGGTCGGGGCGATTGCGGCCGATGCCGTGATCAATGCGGCGGCGTGGACGGCAGTGGACAAGGCCGAAGCGGAAGAGCCGGCAGCAACGGTCGTGAACGGCGAAAGTCCGGGTGCCATGGCGCGGGCCTGCGCGGCAAAGGATATCCCGTTCCTGCATGTATCCACCGACTATGTCTTTGACGGCGCAGGGGAAATGCCCCGTGCGCCCGACCACCCGACGCAGCCGCCAAATGCCTATGGCAGGTCGAAGCTTGCAGGCGAGGAAGCGGTCCGCGCCAGCGGCGCATCCCACCTGATCCTGCGGACAAGCTGGGTCGTTTCCGCACACGGGCAAAACTTCGTCAAGACGATGCTCCGGCTGGGCGCGGAGCGGCCGTCGCTGAACGTGGTGGCGGACCAGATCGGCGGGCCGACACCGGCGGCGGCGATTGCGGATGCGCTGGTATCGGCGGCGCGGTCGCTGCGTGACGGGGCGGCGGGCGGCACCCACCATTTCGCGGGTGCGCCGGATACCAGCTGGGCCGATTTCGCACGCGCCATCATGGCCGGTGCGGGACTTGCCTGTGAAATCAACGATATCCCGACATCGGCCTATCCGACGCCCGCCCGCAGACCGCTGAATTCGCGGCTGGATTGCACCCTGTTCACCCGTGACTTCGGCATCCCCCGCCCCGACTGGCGCGACGGGCTGGCCGCCATTCTGCAGGAGCTTCGCGCATGAAGAAACGCAAGGGCATCATCCTCGCCGGCGGGTCGGGGACACGGCTTTGGCCGATCACGATGGGCGTGTCGAAGCAGCTTCTGCCGCTCTATGACAAGCCGATGATCTATTACCCGCTGTCGGTGCTGATGTTGGGCGGGATCCGCGACATCGCCATCATCACCACACCCGACGATCAGCCGCAATTCCAAAGGCTTATGGGTGACGGCAGCCAGTGGGGACTGTCCTTCACCTGGATCGTCCAGCCATCGCCGACGGGCTGGCGCAGGCTTACCTCCTCGCGCGCGACTTCCTGGACGGTGCGCCTTCGGCCATGGTCCTGGGGGACAACATCTTCTTCGGTCACGGCCTGCCGGAAACACTGGCCGCGGCAGACGCGCAGCAAAGCGGGGGGACCGTCTTCGGCTACCGTGTCGCCGATCCCGAGCGCTACGGCGTGGTGGACTTCTCGGCCGAGGGGACGGTGCGGGCCATCATCGAAAAGCCGGAGAAACCGCCGTCGAACTATGCCGTAACGGGTCTCTATTACCTTGACGGACGGGCCCCGGAACTGGCCGAATCCATCCGCCCCTCGCCCCGGGGCGAATTGGAAATCGTTGATCTCCTTGAAAAATATCGCGCCGAAGGCAGCCTGCGGGTGGAGCGGATGGGGCGGGGTTACGCCTGGCTGGATACGGGCACCCACGGGTCGCTGCTGGATGCGGGGAACTTCGTCCGCACCCTGACCGACCGGCAGGGATTGCAGGTCGGGTCGCCGGACGAGATTGCATGGCGGGCCGGTTTCATCAGCCGCGACGATCTGCTGGAACGAGCCGAGACATTCCGCAAGAACGATTACGGGCGCTATCTGCTTGGAATCGCTTCGGAATGATGCATACGAAATAAATGATGCATCCGCCCCGTTCTGCGCTACGGTTGCGCTAACGGGCCGGACAAGACCGCGGCCCGCCCTTTGGGAGGAGGGTCCGGCAATGAACAAATTGATCGCCTTGGTCTGCGTGGTCTCGTGGTCCGGCTTCTGGGCCTTCGGTTATCTGGCGTTGTCGGCTGACATCAAGGACCAGTCACAGATGGTGACCGCAGGCATCCTTGCCTTTGCGGGCTTCCTGACGGGGATGTTCACCTATATGCGCCTGTCCCGCGACATTCCCGCAACACGTTGAGAACGCTGGCTTAACGGCCCCAGACAGCCCGCAAGCACCGTACCGTACGCTGTGCCGCATTCTGTGCCGCAGACTGTACATACGCACGGCAGGGAAACGGGCGGTTAACCATCTCAGCCGAACCGATTCGCCCCTTCGACCCGGAGACAAATACCCTCAGGGGGTGAATGGCCGCCCATGCGGCCAGAGGGGGCGGAACGCCCCCTGACGGGGAGGAGCCGCGCCCTGCGCGGCGACGACGGGAAAGGCGTGCGGGCGGAACGCCCGCTCCGCTTCACGGTCACTCCTCGAACAGGTCCGCAAACGGGCCGCCGATCCTTTTCATCCGGTCGCGATAACTCCGGCACCAGACGCTGTCACCCTGCATGGCGACCTCTTGCAGGACCTTCTGCACCTGATCCTCCATAAGCTGCCGCGCCCTTGCGTCGCCGACGACCTGAAGGACCGGGAACTGCTCATATTGCAGGGACTCCACGACGCGGGGATTGACGAAGAAGAACTGCGAACAGAGGTTCTCGCCCGTCTCCAGCTCTGCCACGACCAGTGCGCTGAACGTGGCCGCCTGATCCGCAACGGCGGCGTCCCCTTGCGGACCGGATCCAGTATACTCCTCGCAATAGGGCAGGGCCGCCTCGCCGCCTAGCTCGGTCGTGCGGCAGCCCTGGCAGCCCTCGCGCGTGTCGCCGTCCTGGCAGAAACCGCCTGCGGCAAAGGCTTCGCCATAGAGGGCATCGAAGTCGTCCCGATTTATCCAGTACCACTTCCCGTCAGAGTCGCTGACCGCGAAATGGCTGAGAACGGTGTCACCGATGAAAAGACCCCGCGATGGATCGGCCTCGTCCGCCCTCACCCTACGCTTGATCGAACAGGTCGGGGCAACGAAGGGATCGCGCGGACCGATCTTCACGATCATCGCGGAATAGTAGTTGGTCAGTTGGCAGGCGAGCAGGACGTCGGCCAGTTCCATCGGCTGGGGGTTCATGTTCTCCAGATGCAGCCGGACATTCGGCATGATGGTCGCATAGGCTGCCATCCGGCCCTGCGCCCTCTCTTCTGCCCCGCGAAGGATGTACTGATACGGAACGGGGCCAAGCATGTCGTTCAGCAGCATGGTGTCGAGAACCTGCAGGTTCAGCCAGCCGATCCCTTCGAGATCGACGCTGGCCCCCAGATGTTCCACCGGTTCGTCATTCTTGCCAGGCAAGATCACCGCGCAATCCGTATTGACGGGAAGCGG
Source organism: Rhodobacter sp. CACIA14H1 (assembly GCA_000500915.1). Taxonomy (GTDB): domain Bacteria; phylum Pseudomonadota; class Alphaproteobacteria; order Rhodobacterales; family Rhodobacteraceae; genus Paragemmobacter. Next base: position 14,274 of record AYNO01000029.1, on the reverse strand, counting down.
CGCCTGCGGATCGACGCCACAGATCAGGCGCGAATAGTATCCGTCGTAGTCGGGCACGTATTCTGGAAGATCGTCGGCCCGTGCCATTCCCGCGATGGCGACAAATAGCGGGATGGCGGCAAGAACAAGTCCACGCATTACCAAACCCAAACGCTGGGGGTTCACAGGCACAACGTGGAGCAGACTAGCGAGGGCAGAACCCGTCGTGCAAGCCTTTCCTCTGGGTCAGGCGTGTTCGGGCTGGGGGCGGCGGATGGATTTCGCGGCAAGCAGGACCAGCGGGCGCAGGCCCGTGCCGCCGGCATCCACCACTTCAAAGAAATGGCGGCGCATCCGGGGTTCCCAGAAGTCGTTGATATGGGCCGCGATGCCCGCCGCGCCTTCGGCTTCGGGCTTCGTCTCGAAGAACTTGGAAATCTGGTTCGCCATGTAGATCAGCTTGGCATGGGGATCAGCGGACATGGGCAGTCTCCGTCAGTCGGTCGGAATGGGTGAAGACCTCGAACCGGTCGGGCCGGGCGAGGGCGATGAGTGTCAGCCCCGCCTCGTCCGCCAGATCGACGGCATGGGCGGTGGGGCGGATACGGCGATCAGGATGGGTGCGCCAAGGGCGCAGACCTTCTGCACCATGTCGATCGACACGCGCGAGGTCAGGACGACTGCCCCCTGCGGGTAACCGGCGCGGATGACGTGTCCCGCCAGTTTGTCCAGAGCGTTGTGGCGACCCACATCCTCGCGTGCGGCGACGATGCCTTCGGGCGTCCAGTATGCGGCGCAATGGGCGGCGCGGGTGATGTCGTGCAGGGGTTGGCGTTCCGTCAGCGATGCCATCGCCCGCATCACCTGCGCGGGCGTCATGCGGAAAGCGGACGGCGCGATCTGCGCCACGGGGCGCATGGCCTGCTCGATGCTGTCGATCCCGCAGAGTCCGCAGCCCACCGGCCCCGCCATGGTGCGGCGGCGGGCGGCGAGGCGCTTTTCGGCATCGTCGGCCAGCCAGACCTGAACGTCCACGCCATCCCCGGCGGGAACGATATCGACGCTATCGATCTGCGCGGGCGTGGCGATGCCTTCGGTCAGGGCGAAGCCATAGGCGAAATCCACCAGATCGGCAGGCGTCGCCATCATCACCGCCTGTGTGGACCCGTTGAAGGACAGGGCGACCGCCACCTCTTCGGGCAGGGGGCGCGACCCCTGCTCGATGCCGCCCGAGCCGAAGCTCAGGCGGGGAAGGCGGCGGGCGGTTTCCATCGCGCCGCCCCTTATTCGGCTGCCAGAATGCGGCGGGAGTTGGCGGCCTGCGCGGCGTATTCCTCCTGCCATTCGGTTGGCCCGTTGGAGGGCGACACCTGCACCGCCGTCACCTTGTATTCCGGGCAGTTGGTCGCCCAGTCCGAGAAGTCGGTGGTGATGACGTTGGCCTGCGTCGTCGGGTGGTGGAAGGTGGTATAGACCACACCGGGCGACACGCGGTCGGTCAGTTTGGCCCGCAGCGTCGTCTCGCCGGAGCGGGAGGCGAGCTTGACGAACTGCCCGTCGCGGACGCCGCGGACTTCGGCGTCGTGCGGGTGGATTTCCAGCACATCCTCGTCATGCCAGACCACGTTGTCGGTGCGGCGGGTCTGGGCGCCCACGTTGTATTGCGACAGGATGCGGCCCGTGGTCAGCAGGAGCGGGAAGCGTGCGCCGGTCTTTTCGTCCGTCGCCACGTATTCGGTGCGGATGAACTTGCCCTTGCCGCGCACGAAGCCGTCGATATGCATCAGCGGCGTGCCTTCGGGCGACTTCTCGTTGCAGGGCCACTGGACGGAGCCCATTTCCTCCAGCTTTTCATAGCTGACGCCCGCGAAGGACGGGGTGAGCATGGCGATTTCGTCCATGATCTGGGACGGGTGGGTGTAGTGCCAGTCCGCGCCCATCGCCTGTGCGAACATCTGGGTCACTTCCCAGTCGGCATAGCCCTGCTTCGGCGCCATCACCTTGCGCACGCGGTTGATGCGGCGTTCGGCGTTGGTGAATGTGCCGTCCTTTTCAAGGAAGGACGAGCCGGGGAAGAAGACGTGGGCGTAGTTCGCGGTTTCGTTCAGGAACAGGTCGTGGACGATCACGCAATCCATCGCCGCAAGGCCCGCCGCGACGTGTTTCGTGTCGGGGTCGGATTGCAGGATGTCTTCCCCTTGGCAATACAGGCCCTTGAACGTGCCTTCCACCGCCGCGTCCAGCATGTTGGGGATGCGGAGGCCCGGTTCGTTGTCGATCTGCACGCCCCAGAGCGACTCGAACACTTCGCGGACCGAGTCGTTCTTCACATGGCGGTAGCCCGGCAGTTCATGCGGGAAGGACCCCATGTCGCAGGAGCCCTGCACGTTGTTCTGGCCGCGCAGCGGGTTCACGCCCACGCCGGGGCGGCCGATATTGCCGGTCAGCATGGCAAGGTTGGCGATGCCGATGACGGTGGTGGACCCTTGCGAGTGTTCCGTCACGCCCAGCCCGTAGTAGATCGCCCCGTTGCCGCCCTTGGCATAGAGGCGGGCGGCGGCGCGGAGTTCGTCTGCCTTCACGCCGGTCAGGAATTGCGTCGCCTCGGGCGAGTGGCGCGGGTCGGACACGAATTCGGCATAGTCTTGGAATTCGTCCCAGTCGCAGCGGGTGCGGATGAATTCCTCGTCGAAGAGGCCTTCGGTGACGATGGTGTGGGCGATGGCCGTGACCACGGCGACGTTGGTGCCGGGGGTCAGTTGCAGGTGATGCGCGGCCTTGATGTGGGCCGAGTCCACCAGATCGATACGGCGGGGGTCCACCACGATCAGCTTCGCGCCCTGACGCAGGCGTTTCTTCAGGCGCGAGGCGAAAACGGGGTGGCCGTCCGTCGGGTTCGCGCCGATCAGGATGACGACGTCGGTTTCTTCGACCGAGTCGAAATCCTGCGTGCCTGCGGAGGTGCCGAAGGTCTGGCCAAGGCCATAGCCGGTGGGCGAATGGCAGACGCGGGCGCAGGTGTCGGTGTTGTTGTTGCGGAACACCGCGCGGGTCAGTTTCTGGACGAGATAGGCTTCCTCGTTCGTGCAGCGGGAGGAGGTGATGACGCCCACGGAATGGCGGCCATGTTTGGCGATGATGCCCTTCATGCGGCCCGCGGCGAATTCCATCGCCTCGGCCCATGTCACTTCCTTCCACGGGTCGTTGATGGACTCGCGGATCATGGGCGACAGGATGCGGTCCTTGTGGGACGCATAGCCATAGGCGAAGCGGCCCTTGACGCAGGAATGGCCACGGTTGGCCTTGCCGTGCTTGTAGGGGGTCATGCGCACCAGTTCGTCGCCGCGCATTTCGGCTTTGAAGGAACAGCCCACGCCGCAATAGGCGCAGGTGGTGATGACGGACCGGTCAGGGGTGCCGATGTCGATGACGGATTTTTCCTGCAGGGTGCCGGTCGGGCAGGCCTGCACGCAGGCGCCGCAGGAGACGCAGTCGGATGACAGGAAGTTGTCGCCCGCCATCCCCGCCGAGACGCGGCTGTCGAAGCCGCGGCCTTCGATCGTCAGGGCGAAGGTGCCCTGCACTTCCTCGCAGGCGCGGACGCAGCGGGAGCAGACGATGCATTTCGCCGGGTCGTAGGTGAAGTAGGGGTTGGAGTCGTCTTTGGCGATCCAGTTGGGGTTCACTTCGCCCGAAGTGTTGCGGACTTCGAAGTGGTTTTCGCCCGCCTCGTAGCGCACGTCGCGCAGGCCCACGGCCCCCGCCATGTCCTGCAACTCGCAGTCGCCATTGGCGGCGCAGGTCAGGCAGTCCAGCGGGTGGTCGGAGATGTAGAGCTCCATCACGCCACGGCGGAGCTGTTTCAGCTTGCTGTTCTGGGTGTGGACCTTCAGGCCGGGGGCCACGGGGGTGGTGCAGGAGGCCGGGGTGCCGGGGCGGCCTTCGATTTCCACAAGGCAGAGGCGGCAGGAGCCGAAGGCGTCGATCGAGTCGGTCGCGCAGAGTTTCGGGACGGAGATGCCGATTTCCGCAGCCGCGCGCATGATGGAGGTGCCGGCGGGGACGGTGACGTCGAAGCCGTCGATGGTCAGGGTGACCATTTCCTTCGCCTTCGATGCGGGGGTGCCGAAGTCGCGGTCGGGGATGATGAAGTCTTTCATTCGGGTCTCCGGCTGGTCGTCTGGGCCAAGATTTTTCGAAAAATCTTGGCAAAATTCTTCGAAGAATTTTGCGAGGGCGTCATTCTGCGGCCTCGCGCATCTGGGGGGCGAAGTCGTCGGGGAAGTGGTTCAGCGCCGACATCACCGGATAGGGGGTGAACCCGCCAAGGGCGCAGAGCGATCCCGATTTCATCGTGTTGCACAGGTCGGTCAGCAGCGGGATGGCGTTCGCGTCGCCCTTGGCGATGCGGTCCACCGTTTCCACGCCGCGCACCGCGCCGATGCGGCAGGGGGTGCATTTGCCGCAGCTTTCGATGGCGCAGAATTCCATCGCGAAGCGGGCCTGTTTCAGCATGTCGGCGCTATCGTCGAAGATGACGAGGCCCGCATGGCCGATCAGCCCTTCCTTGGCGCCGAATTCCTCATACCCGAAGGGGGTGTCGAAGAGGGCGCGGGGGAAGTAGGCCCCCAGCGGGCCGCCGACCTGCACCGCCTTGACGGGGCGGCCCGTGGCGGTGCCGCCGCCGATCACGTCCACGATTTCGCCCAGCGTCAGGCCGAAGGCGACCTCAAACAGGCCGCCGTGTTTCACGTTGCCCGCGATCTGCAGCGGGATCGTGCCACGGGAGCGGCCGAGGCCGAAGTCCTTGTAATGCGCCGCGCCCTTTTCGAAGATCACCGGGACGGTGGCCAGCGAGATGACGTTGTTCACGACCGTCGGCTTGCCCATGAAGCCTTGCAGCGCGGGCAGCGGCGGCTTGGCGCGGACGGTGCCGCGCTTGCCTTCCAGCGAATTGAGGAGCGAGGTTTCCTCGCCACAGACATAGGCCCCCGCGCCGGTGCGGATTTCCATGTCGAAGGCCTTGCCCGACCCGAGGACAGAGGGGCCGAGGAGGCCAGCCGCACGGGCGATTTCCACCGCCGCCGTCATCACCTCGATCGCGTCGGGGTATTCGGAGCGGAGATAGACATAGCCCTTGGTCGCGCCGGTGCCGATGCCTGCGATGGTCATGCCTTCGATCAGGGTGAAGGGGTCGCCTTCCATCAGCATCCGGTCGGCGAAGGTGCCAGAGTCGCCTTCGTCGGCGTTGCAGACGATGTATTTGCGGTCGGCCTTGGCCTCGGCCACGGTCTTCCACTTGATGCCGGTGGGGAAGCCCGCGCCGCCACGGCCACGCAGGCCGCTGTCGGTGACTTCCGCCACGATGGCCGCGCTGTCCATGGTCAGGGCGCGGCGCAGGCCGGTGAGGCCGCCGTGGGCTTCGTAATCCGCGAGCGACAGCGGGTCGATCACGCCCACGCGGGCGAAGGTGAGGCGGGTCTGTTTCGCCATCCACGGCAGGGCGTCGGTCAGGCCCAGCGCCTTGGGGTGGTTCTTCAGGTCGGCCAGCAGGGCGGGCACTTCGGCGGCGGTCATGGGGCCGAAGGCGAGGCGGCCTTCGGGCGTTTCCACCTCGACCAGCGGTTCAAGCCAGACCATGCCGCGAGAGCCGTTGCGGATGATCTGGACGGTCATGCCGCGCTTTGCGGCTTCCGCCGTGATCGCGGCGGCGATGTCGTCAGAGCCGAGGGCGCGGGCGGCGGCGTCGCGGGGGACGTAGATCTTCATCAGCGGACCCCTTCGATGATCTGGTCAAGGCGGGCTTCGTCCACGCGGCCCACCACCTTGCCATCCACCAGCGCGGCAGGCGCACAGGCGCAGAGGCCGAGGCAGAACACGGGCTCCAGCGTGATCTGGCCGTCCTTCGTGGTTTCGTGCCATTCGATGCCCAGACGGTTCTGCGCGTGCTGTGCGACGCGGTCGCCGCCCATGGCCTGGCATGCCTCGGCCCGGCAGAGTTTCAGGACGTGCTTGCCTGCCGGGTCTTCGCGGAAGTCGTGGTAGAAGGACATGACGCCATGCACCTCGGCGCGGGTCAGGTTCAGCCGCTTGGCGATGACGGGCAGCGAATCGCGCGGGACGTAGCCATAGGCGTGCTGGATGGCGTGGAGGATCGGCAGCAGCGGCCCCTCCATCCCTTCATGGGCGTCGAGGATTTCCCCAACGCGTGCGGCGATTTCGGTGCTGGTCTGCATGGTCGGCGGCCCCTTCGGTAGCTGCATACCGGGATATACCAAGCGATAGAGGATTCAATAATGAAATATCGTTGTTTGATAGACGGGGTCTATTGAATCGCGCGACTTCGAGGCGTGCCCGTCCCGGGCTTGACCCGGGACCTCCTGTTTGCAGGGCGCCGGGCTTTACAGGAGGCCCCGGGTCAAGCCCGGGGCGGGTGTTCATCACACCGAAGGAATGACCGCCTTCGCGAACCGCTCCGCCTCGTTGATCAGCGCCGCCAGCACCGGCGTCAGCGGGTCGCGGCGGGCGGTGATCAGGCCCACCAGATGCTCCACCTCCGGCGCGACGATGGGGATGGCGCGGAGCTGGCCGCCCGCGACGAACATCTGCGCCAGCTGGCGCGGCACGATGGAGGACCAGCGGCCCGTCAGGACATGGCTGGTCAGGGCGATGGTGGAATTCGATTCGATCTGCGGGACGACGTTCGCCCCCGCCTCGGCCAGATGCTGGTTCATGATGCGTCGGTTCTGCATGTCGCCCGTCAGCAGGCAGAGCGGTTGTTCCGCCACCTCGGCCCATGTGACCTGATCGCGGTCGGCGAGCGCCGCGCCGGGGGCGCAGAGCAGGCGGTAGAATTCGGCATAGAGCGGGACTTGGGCCACGCGCCCCAACGGTTCGTTGTCGAGGTAGGTGATGCCTGCGTCGAGGTCGAGGGATTCGATCCCCGTCAGGATTTCGACGCTGGTGCGCGACAGGATCGACACGCGGACATTGGGGTGTTTCGCGGTGAACGGCCCGGTCAGTTGGGCGACCATGGGCAGGGCGGTCGGGATGACACCGATGCGGATGTTGCCGGACAGGCCGGAGCGGACGGTGCGCATTTCGTCCTTAAGTGCGCGCATGTCGCCCACGATGCGGCGGCCCCAGTCGAGGACGCGCTGGCCTTCGGGCGTAAGGCCCTGGAAGCGCGAGCCGCGGAAGACGAGCTGGACGCCAAGCTGGTCCTCCAGTTGCCGGATGGCGGAGGAAAGGGTGGGTTGGGTGACGCCGCACACCTCGGCCGCGCGGCCGAAGTGGCGTTCGTTCGCCAGCGCGATGAACATTTCCAGCTTGTCGATCATGTGAGGAGCCTGCCCCCATTCGACCCTTGTCCGCAAGGGCCGCGCCGCTTAGCTGTTGGGCATGAGACGTTTCATCCCCTTTGTCCCGAAACCTGCGCTTGTTCCCGTGATCCGCCTGCAAGGTGCCATCGGCATCGGGACGCGGGGGTTGAACGATGCCGCGATGGCGGCGCTGATCGAGCGGGCCTTCGCGCGGGGCAAGCCTGCGGCGGTGGCCCTTGTCATCAACTCCCCCGGCGGGTCGGCGGTGCAGTCGTCGCTGATCGCGGCGCGGGTGCGGCGGCTGGCGGAGGAGAAGAAGGTTCCGGTCCATGCCTTTGTCGAGGATGTGGCAGCGTCGGGCGGGTACTGGCTGGCCTGCGCGGCGGATGACATCTGGGTGGATGCGTCGTCCATCGTGGGATCGATCGGGGTGATCTTCGCCTCCTTCGGCTTTCCCGAACTGATGGCGCGGCAGGGGATCGAACGGCGGGTGGTGACGGCGGGCAGGTCCAAAAGCCTTGCCGACCCGTTCCTGCCGCAGAAGCCCGAGGATGTGGAACGGCTGAAGCGGTTGCAGGAGCCGATACATGCGGCCTTCATCGACCATGTGAAGGCCCGGCGCGGGGCGCGGCTGGACGGAACGGCGGACCTGTTCAACGCCGATGTCTGGGTGGGCCAGCAGGCGGTACAGGTTGGGCTGGCGGACGGGATCGCCCATCTGCGGCCGAAGTTGATGGAGATCTATGGCGAAAAGGTCCGGCTGGTGCCCTATGGCCAGAAGCGGGGGCTTTTGCAGCGGCTGGGGATGGCCGCGACAGACGGGCTGATGCAGGGCGTGGAGGAGCGGGCGCTGTGGTCCCGCTTCGGTCTGTGATCCCATGCTGGTGAAGATCATCATCGTCTTTCTGGGCGTGATGGCGCTGATCGGGATGATCGGCAAGGCGCTGTTTCCCGATGCCTTCCGGCGCGTCACGTCGCGGCCGGCAAAGCCCCCTCGCTGCAAGGGATGCGGGCGCTATCTGATCGGCAAGGGCGGCTGCGACTGCGGAAAGGCGTGACGATGCGGGCTTTGGTGACGGGGGCGGGGCGGCGGCTGGGCCGCGCCATGGCGTTGTATCTGGCGGGGCGGGGATATGACGTCGCCGTGCATTACGCCGGAAGCCGGGACGAGGCCGAGGGCGTTGCAGGGGAAATCCGCGCGATGGGGCGGCAGGCGGTGACGGTGGCCGCCGATGTTCTGGTCGAGGCGCAGGTGCAGGGGTTGGTATCGCAAGCGGCAAGGGCTTTGGGCGGGCCGCTGCGGGTGCTGGTCAACAACGCCTCGATCTTCGAGCATGACAGTTTCGGGACGGGCACGCGGGAAAGCTGGGACAGGCATATCGAATCCAACCTGCGGGCGCCTTTCGTCCTGACGCAGCATTTCGCGGCGCAGGTGCCCGGGCCGGTGGCGGATGCGGCAGGGGAACCCGTGGCGCAGGGGCTGATCGTCAACATGGTGGACCAGCGGGTGTGGAAGCTGACGCCGGATTTTGCCAGCTATACCATTGCCAAGGCAGGGCTCTGGGCGCTGACGCAGACCGCCGCGCAGGGGTTGGCGCCACGGGTCAGGGTGAATGCCATCGGGCCGGGGCCGACCCTGCAGGGCGGGCGGCAGAGCGCGGAGGACTTTGCCCGGCAGCGGGCGGCGACGGTCCTGCGGCGCGGGGCGAACCCGCAGGACATCTGCGCGGCGCTGGGATTCTTCATCGACTCGCCCGCCGTGACGGGGCAGATGATCGCCGTGGACGGGGGCCAGCATCTGGCCTGGGAGACGCCCGATGTGACCGGTGTCGAATAGTCCGGAGACGGGACCGCAGCAAAGTTTTCCACTTTGGGGTTCATGGTCACGAGACTGTTACGAATTTCTTAAGTTTTTCAGGGATTTGCCTTCTCCCCGAAATTCTTTCTTTTAAAATCAATGTGTTGAGGAATTGCCTATTTTTTGTGCAACTCAGCGAAACGGGCAGAAAACAAGGGAAAATCCGCGATGCCGAAAAGTTCTGCGCAGAGTTATCCACAAAAACCGTGGACAGCTTTGCTCTTGCCCTTGGGCCTTGGCCGTTGCAGCCAAGGACGGGAATCGATGACTCTGGGATAGGGCGGAAATCCGGTGACGGACGACGTTGAGAACACGCAGGAACCTACTGCCAAGGTGCCCACGGGTCACGGGGTGATACAGGGGTATCTGCGCACGCTCGACTCTTCGCCCGGCGTGTACCGGATGCTGAACGCGAAGGCCGAGGTACTGTATGTCGGCAAGGCGCGGAACCTGAAGGCGCGGGTGTCGAACTATTCGCGGCCTTCGCCGCAGCATTCGGGGCGGATCGCGCGGATGATCGCCGAAACCGCGTCCATGATGTTCCTGACGACGCGGACCGAAACCGAGGCGCTGCTGCTGGAGCAGAACCTGATCAAGCAGTTGAAGCCGCGCTACAACGTGCTGCTGCGGGACGACAAGAGTTTTCCGAACATTCTGATCGGGAAGGAGCATGACTTTCCGCAGATCAAGAAGCATCGGGGGAAGCGGTCGGAGAAGGGCAGTTACTTCGGCCCCTTTGCCAGTGCGGGGGCGGTGAACCGGACGCTGAACCAGTTGCAGAAGGTATTTCTGCTGCGGAACTGTTCGGATTCGATGTTCGAAAGCCGGACGCGGCCCTGCCTGCTGTTCCAGATCAAGCGGTGCAGTGCGCCCTGTGTGGGGCGGGTGACGCCCGAGCAATATGCGGCGCAGGTGTCGGATGCCGAGCGGTTTCTGGAGGGCAAGACGACCGAGGTGCAGGCCCAGCTTGCCGCGCAGATGGCCGAGGCGGCCGAGGCGATGGAGTTCGAGCGCGCGGCGGCCCTGCGTGACCGTATCCGCGCCCTGACGCAGGTGCAGTCGGCGCAGGGGATCAACCCGCGCGGGGTGGCCGAGGCGGATGTGATCGCGCTGCATCTGGAGGGGGGGCAGGCCTGCGTGCAGGTCTTCTTCATCCGCGCCAACCAGAGTTGGGGGAACCGGGATTTCTATCCGCGCACGGGGTCGGGGGCGGAGGAGTCGGAGATCCTCGAGGCCTTCGTCACCCAGTTCTATGACGACAAGGAACCGCCGCGCCTGATCCTGCTGTCGCATCCGGTGGAGAACGAGGACCTTGTTTCCGCGCTGCTGGCCGAGCGGGCGGGGCGGAAGGTGGAACTGGCCGTGCCGCAGCGGGGCGAGAAGGCGGAGCTGGTGGAGAACGCGGCGCGGAACGCGCGGGAATCGCTGGCGCGGCGGATGGCCGAGGGGGCGGCGCAGTCCAGGCTGCTGGCGGGGCTGGCCGAGGCGTTCGACCTTGATGCGCCGCCGCGACGGATCGAAGTCTATGACAACGCACATATTTCCGGCTCCGACGCCGTGGGGGGGATGATCGTCGCGGGAGCGGAAGGGTTCATCAAGGGGCAATACCGGAAGTTCAACATCAGGGGCGAGGCGGGCAAGGCCGGAGATGACTTCGGTATGATGAAGGAAGTCCTGACGCGGCGTTTCGAGCGGCTGCTGAAGGAGGACCCGGAGCGGAAGACGGAGGCCTGGCCGGACCTGCTGCTGATCGACGGGGGGGCGGGGCAGGTGTCCGCCGTGGGCGAGATATTGGCGGAGCTGGGGGTGGATGACGTGCCCTTCATCGGGGTGGCGAAGGGGATCGACCGCGATGCGGGGAAGGAGGAGTTCCACCGTCCCGGCGAGCCGCCCTTTGCGTTGCAACGCAATGATCCGGTTCTGTATTTCGTGCAGCGCCTGCGGGACGAGGCGCATCGCTGGGCCAATGGCGCGCATCGGGCGAAGCGGTCGAAGGCGGTGGGCGTGACCACGCTGGACGACATTCCGGGCGTCGGGGCGACGCGGAAGCGGGCGCTGCTGGCGCATTTCGGCAGCGCCAAGGCGGTGGCGCGGGCCGGGCTGTCGGACCTGATGGCGGTGGACGGGATCAGCGAGGCGATGGCGCAGGCGATCCACGACTATTTCCACGACCGCTGAAGGGGTTGGCCGAAAACGGCTGTACCGGCGGCTGTGCCGCAGGGTGTACCGCAGACTGTCAGCACGCAGCGGGCGGTGAATGGCGAGTCTGCGCAACAGGTTCGGGTGAGGATGTCCAGAGGACCGACGCGAAACTGTCCTGTGGACAGTTTCGCCGGTCCGATTGCGGCTGAGGCTTTGAGGCCGCAAGGGGTTGTCACCTTGCGCCGGACGTGCGCGGGCGCACGGGCGGGAGGGTTGAACCTTGGTCGCGGCGCGGGCGGCGATGGCCGCCCGCTTGTCCGGCCTATGCGTCGTCGCCGTCTTCCGGCGCGGCGATGTCGCGCTGCACCTTCTCGTCCGAGAAGAGCCTGCGCGTTTCGTCCAGCCGGTCGAATGTCTCGTCCGGGCGGAAGCGCAGGTCGGGGGCGTATTTCAGCGTCATCTCGGCCGACAGGCGGCGGCGGAGTTCGGCCTTGTTGCGGGCCAGCGCGGCAATCGCCTCGTCCACCGACACGGAGCCCATCAGCGGCATCACATAGACCGTCGCCACCTTGAGGTCGGGGGAACAGGACACTTCGCCCACGGTGATGGACATGCGGTTCAGGTCGGGGTCGTGGATTTCGGCGCGGTTCAGCACATCCGACAGCGTGCGGCGGATGAGTTCGCCCACGCGGAGCTGGCGTTGCGAGGGGCCGTTGCCCGAGGAGAAGCGCTTGTTCGACATGCTGCCCACATAGGCCCTTTGCGCTGCGCCCGCAACGGCGGGCTTTCGCGGGGGCCGTCCAGCGGGTAAACGGGCGCAAAGCCGTGGAGGATGTGATGGCCGATCTGCCGGGAATCGTGGTGACGGGTGCCTCGGGGCGCATGGGGCAGATGCTGGTACGCACCATCTGCGCGTCGGACAGGGCGCGGCTGGCGGGCTGTGTGGAGCGGGCGGGGCATCCTTGGGTGGGCCGCGACGTGGGCGAGGCGATGGGGGGGTCGGCACTGGGCGTGACGGTGACGGATGACCCGCTGGAGGCCTTTGCCAGAGCGCAGGCGGTGATCGACTTCACCGCGCCCGCCGCGACGGTGGAATTCGCCGCGCTGGCAGCGCAGGCGCGGGCGGTGCATGTGATCGGCACGACGGGGCTGGAGGCGGCGCATCTGGCGAAGATCGACGCCGCGTCGCGCCATGCGGTGATCGTGCGGGCGGGGAACATGTCGCTTGGCGTCAACCTTCTGGTGCGGCTGACGCAGAAGATCGCGGCCGCGCTGGACGAGGACTGGGATGTGGAGATCGTCGAGGCGCATCACCGGATGAAGGTGGATGCGCCGTCGGGCACCGCGCTGATGCTGGGCAAGGCCGCGGCGGAGGGGCGGGGGGTGAAGCTGGAGGATGTCACCGATTCGGGCCGTCACGGGATCACGGGCGCGCGGAAGCGGGGGGATATCGGCTTCGCCGCCGTGCGGGGCGGGGATGTGGTGGGCGAGCATGACGTGATCTTTGCCGCCGACGGGGAGCGGGTGGTGCTGCGCCACATCGCCACGGATCGCGCCATCTTTGCGCGGGGGGCGCTGCGGGCGGCGGTCTGGGGGCAGGGCCAGAAGCCCGGGCAGTATGACATGATGGACGTGCTGGGGCTGTAGCCCCGGCGGAACCATCACGCTTTCGGGAAATTGACAGCTTTGGCGGATGCGGTATTCATCCGGCTGCCTGACTTCGCCGTATGTCTATCGCTTCCTTCTGCCCGGAGCTTTCGTCATGTTGCAAGCCACTGTCACAGCCACCGCGACCGCCCTTGCCCTGTCCGCCCTGCCTGCGGCGGCGGAAAGCTTTTCGCGCATCAGCGACCGGAGCGATTTCGTCCAGACCGTTTCGGGCAAGGAATTGCGGCTGGGCCTGTTCGGCATCTCTCTCAAGGTGGAGGAGGATGGCGAAATCCGCGGGCGGGCGCTGGGCTGGGATGTCGTGGGCACATGGGAGTGGCAGGACGGGTATTTCTGCCGCGAGATGGACTGGTCCGGCTATCCGATCCCGCGCAACTGCCAGCTGGTCGAGGCGCGGGGCGACAGCGAGATCCGCTTTACTGTGGACAAGGGCGCGGGGGATTCGGCGTCGTTCAAGCTGCGCTGAGCGTCAGAAGTCGATCGCCAGACCCTTCTTTTCCCAATCGCCGTAGCGCACGGGTTCCGGCCCGTCGCGCCCGCCCAGTTCGGGCGGGAGGTCCTGTGCCTTGGCCTGTTTGCGGCGTTCCTCTGCCTCGGCCAGGGCGCGGAGGGCGGCGGGGGGGAGTTCGGGTTGGTCGGTCATGGCAAGGGTTCCTTGTGCCTGCCGGTTGATATACGCCCTTCGGTCATCGGAACAAGGGTTCGCGGGCGTGGGGTGGCGGCATGGCGGCAGAGGGTTTGGCGGCACGGGCGGCGGCGGTTGGCCTTCTGGGCGCGGTGCTGGGCGAGGGGCGGCTGATGGCCCAGGCGGTGGCCGATGCGCAGGGGCCGCTGGCCGGGCTGACGCCTGCGGACCGGGCGCGGGCGCAGCGGCTGGCGCTGGCGGTGCTGCGGCATCTGGAGCCGGCGGACCGCGTGCTGGAGCCGCATCTGCGCAAGGGGCCGCCGCGGCTGGTGCGGGATGCGCTGCGGCTGGCGGTGGTGGAGATCGCCTTGGGCGGGGCCGCGCATGGTGCGGTGAACGCGGCGGTGGAAATCGTGCGGCGGGGCAAGCGGACAGGGCATCTGGCGGGGCTGGTGAACGCGGTCCTGCGCAAGGTGCCGGAGGCGCCGTTCGCGGGGCTGCCGCCGCAGCGGATGCCGCGCTGGCTGCGGCAGCCTTTGGTCCATGCCTACGGGCGCGAGGTCGTGGCGGCGATGGAGGCGGTGCAGGCCGGGGTGCCGCCGCTGGACCTGACGCTGCGCGAGGGGGCGGTGGTGCCGGAGGGGCGGGTGATGCCCACGGGGTCGCTGCGGCTGGAGGAG